>JAAESQ010000103.1 GCA_024229275.1 bacterium
AGTCGCTCCGGCCATCGGCATCCTCATCGTCATCGTGTGGCGAGGGCGTGTCAGAACACGATGACGATAGCGATGGCGATGACGATCTCACTACGGAGTTATCCTCCCGTCGTCCCGTCGTCCCGTCGTCCCGTCGTCCCGTCGTCCCGTCGTCCCGTCGTCCCGTCGTCCCGTCGTCCCGTCGTCCCGTCGTCCCGTCCGTCCCGTAGAGCCGTTGCCCCGCCTGTCACGGCGTAGCTTCGCGAAGCCGGATCGTCCCGCATACCCGTTCGCCCCGTCCGTCCCGTAGAGCCGTTGCCCCGCCTGTCACGGCGTAGCTTCGCGAAGCCGGATCATCCCGCACACCCGTTCGCCCCGTCCGACCCGCATAGCCGTCATTCTGCAACTGTGCCATCATGCCCAGAACATCGTTTCGGAGGGGGATGTTCCGGAGTGAATACTCGGAGGTGTGGAGATGAAACCTGGACGCGCGATTCTTGTTCTCCTGTTGGGATGTACTGTTGTGATTGCTGGCTGTTCCGGCGAGGGAGACCAGCCAACGCCGGAAGAGACCACACTCACAGTCGTGGGTCAGGTTGCGCCTTTGTTTGAACTTGAGACGATGGACGGTGAACTCTTCTCACTCGAAGCCCAACGCGGAAAGGTCGTGCTGATTAACTTCTTCGCTACATGGTGCCCACCATGTCGTGAGGAGCTTCCATACCTCGAGAAGGATGTTTGGCAAAAGTTGCAAGATCCTCGGTTGGCGGTTCTTGTGGTTGGTCGTGAGGAGACCGAGGTTGAGATCGTGCCATTCATGGAGAAGAATGGATTCACATTTCCGGTTGCCGGTGATCCCGAAAGGGTCGCCTACGGTAAGTACGCCAGCCAGTACATTCCGCGAAACGTGGTTGTCGGTCCAGACGGCACGATCGTTTTCCAATCGGACCACTTCGAGAAGAACGAGTTCGACGAGATGGTGCGCCTGATCGAGACAACACTCGCCGAAATGGAACCGGCGGCGGAAGGATAGGGGAGACGTCAGGAGAGAGAAGTGAGACGAGGAAGGTGCACGTGTGGCGGTTCTATCGTCCACCGTCTTTCTTCAAACCTCTCACCTTCTCCCGTGTTCGGGAGAGACGTAGGAAGATAGAAGTGAGACGAATACCGTTCGTGAGTCGCGGATCCTTCGCCTACTGTCTTTCTTCTATCATCTCACCTTTCAGCAGTCTCTACTCCTGTGGCTTCGCTCTTCTCGAGAACATCACCACGAAGACGCACAGACCGACGAGTGTGATCGTAGCGATCAACTCTCCAGGAATGCCTTCGTAGGCGTGATCGGACAGCAGGTAGACTACTTCCTTGGCCACAGTTGATCCGGTCGTCTGCTTGATCACCGCGGCGACGATCGCATCGACCGCGCCGATGATGGCACCTCCTGCAATCAAACCGGAGGCAATCAGCACTCCCCGGTCAGTTCGCGCCTTGACGGTGGCTTCGTCATCACCGTTGCCTTTTCTCGTAACCAACCACGACAGGATCCCGCCAAGAAGCACCGGGGTGTTGAGTTCCATCGGGAGGTACATACCCAGGGCGAAGGCGAGTGGCGGTACGCCGGCCATTCTCAGAATTAGCGAAAGTAGTACGCCAAGGCCGAATAGGTACCATTGAAGTATAGAGGTCTGGGCGCCGAAGATCCCAATCAGAATCTCTTTCATTGCCGAAGCCTGCGGAGCGGGGATGTTTGCTGTGCCGAATCCCTGACCAGGATCGGCCTGGGCCATCACCCACATCATGATGCCGCAAAAGATTGCAGCTACGAGGGTGCCCGCAAATTTCCACGCAAGCTGTTTTGCCGGCGTGGCACCGATCCAATGACCTACCTTGAGGTCGGACGCAAGTGCCCCCGAGGCGGCGAGCGCGGTGCAGACGACACCGCCGACCATCATCGTGACGAACATGCCGGTTCCACCGGTGAGGCCCATCTTGAGCAACACGAATCCGGTGATGATCAACGTCAGCATCGTCATACCGGAAACCGGATTTGTGCCGACGATGGCGATCGCTCGTGCGGCGACTGGAGCGAAGAGAAATGCGATCACCATGACGACCCCGGTCGCCACGGCAGCGTATTTGAACGAGCCACCTATACCGATACCAAAGGTGAAGAAAAGAAACGCCGCAACCGCAAAGATCGCAAGGCCGACTGTGGCAAAGGTGCCGGTCAGCGAACGGTCGATGCGAGGAACCTCGGAGATGTCCCGAGTGTCCTGCGATTTCATTCCAACGATGTTGGCGCCGATGGAGCGAATCATCGAAGGGAGGGACGACAGAATGCCGAGGATGCCGGCGCCGGCGATGCCGCCAACGCCGATGATGCGGACATAGCTCGAAAAGACCTCGTTGATGCTCATCTCTGAGATCGGTATGGCGCCTGGCGCCAGCACGCCGGGGATCGATGTCCCGATTGCGTGCACCAGCGGTACCAGCACAAAGTAGGAGAGGAAAGAGCCAGCGCAAATGATGGCAGCATAACGAATGCCAACGATGTATCCGATGCCGATGATGGCGGCGTTGTTCAGGATACGCAGAGTCATGAAGTTGCGCGCCAGGAGACCGCCCAGACCGACAGCCCTAAAAGAGATCAGGTCAGCCCAAGCGTGAAAACTCGCAGCCATCCCGTCATAGGCTGCACCCAGAGCCGCAGCGAGAACAAGGATTTTGGCCTGCCCACCCGCGCGCTCACCAGTGATCAGAATCTCTGTTGTTGCGGTTCCTTCGGGCCACGGAAGTTGGCCGTGCATCTCGACCATGAAGTGGTATCGCAGCGGAATCAAGAACAAGACGCCGAGGCAGCCGCCGAGGAAGGACACCAAGATCACCTGCATCACAGTTGGAGCGGTGACACCCATTTCCGGTTGAGCGGCGAGCATGTAGAGTGCGGGAATCGTGAAAACGGCGCCCGACACAACGTGTGATGAATTAGCTCCGATCGACTGCACAATTACGTTTTCGAGAATCGTGCTGCGGCGTGCAAATAGAGGCGAAATACCGATGGCAAGAATAGCGATAGGGATCGCGGCTTCGATGCCCTGCCCTACTCGAAGCGCCAGATAGGCCGCGGCCATCGAAAAAATGGCACAGAAGATGAGGCCCATTGCGACAGATCGGGTCGTAACTTCATATACCCCAGACTCATCCGGGACGATGGGAGTGTAGCTCTCACCGGGTTCGAGAGGGCGGCGAGCGTTTTCGGGAAGGCCTACGATCTTGCTCGGTTGGCTGTGATCCACGATGCAACCTCCGGATTCGAGTGATTGAACGTCGCCCAGTCTACACACGAATGAGCTCCGGGTCTTCTGTGAGTTTGTGGAATGTCGGGTGGTGGTAAAGTGGTGGAGGGAAGTCAGCTACAAAATTTAGGGGAATCCGGAGGAGGTGCCATCGTGTCGAGATGGTTCTATATCACAGTAGCCGTTTCGCTTTTATGCATGGTGGGTTGTGGAGGATACGAGGCAAAGGAACCAAGTGGGGGCGAAGCTACGGTTGGTAGCGCTGAGCCGGCCCAGTGGGCGCCTATCGAAGTCCAAGCTATGAATGCCGCCCAGATGGAGCAGATGGATCGCTGCAATATAGCTCGCGACGAGTATGTCGATGCGCTGATGACAGAACTCAGTGTAGCGCTGGGGAATGGAGGTCCGACAGAGGCCATCCAGGTGTGCAGCATACGTGCTCCAGAGATTGCTGCGGACGTGTCGAATCGTCACGCGCTGATGATTGGACGCACATCACATAAGCTGCGCAATCCAGTGAACCAGGCGCCGGAGTGGGCCCAGTCCCATATCAGAGGGCGTGTAGAAGACGTGGCCCATTTCCTGGGACCGGACGGCATGCTCGGCGTGTTAATGCCAGTTCGTGTGCAAGAACCATGTCTGACGTGTCATGGCCAGGCTGATACGATGCAGTCAAAGCTCAAAGCCAATCTCGATGCCCTATATCCCAATGACCAGGCAACCGGATTCCGTGAAGGAGATCTGCGCGGTTGGTTGTGGGCAGAGGTTTCGCCCTCGGACTCGGCTTCCTAGTCTGAACTCGAATTAGTTGTGCGAGTGCGCGCCTTCTTCACCGAAGTAGGCGTGGCGAAACTGTTTGGTCAGTGATCGCAGAGCCTGGATCGTTTTCGGGTCAGTGCCCTGCTTGGCTTTCATCGCCGCAACCTGGATACCGTGAAGCAGGCTGAGCTTCTTGAAGTAATCACTCATCTGTTCGTGATCGTCGCTCTGTACAGGCTTGACCCTCTGCGCCATAAAGTACGCAGTGACGATGTCTTGGATCTTCTGGGCATGCTCTTCTTTGTTGACGACCCAGCGAACAAGTTGGTTGTGATTGGTGGGAGATTCGCTGCCAATCGAGACGATCTGTTTCATGGACTTTTCGATGGTACCAACGTGTTCTTCGATGAGCTGGACGCGGAGTTCGTCATCGTAAATGCCGCATGGGATCTGGCAGTGAGCGCCAGCTATCGCTGCGACGGTCATGATGGTGGTAAGGACAAGCGTTGACCGAGCGAGGTTTTTCATGGCTGTTCTCCTGTTTGCGTGTTCTCTCAAACTTCGGATGGATCAACATGGTGATGAGGATTGCCATTCCAGAATCCACTTTGCTTCTAACATTTACTCAGCGCCGGAGAGTTGGGCAGAAGCAGTGATAATCGAGTGACCTAGCAGTTTGGAGCATGATTTGAGTACCTAGAGTGAACGAGGGACTGGGTATGGTTGAGAACAGCAGGCTACTCACCGTCCAGGGCGTTGCTCAGCTCCTGGGCGAGTCGGTCCATGTCGAACGGTTTTTGTAGGAAGGCCATTTTGCCGCTGGCGACGTCGTCCCTGACGGTGGCATCCTGAGTGTAGCCGGACATAAGAATGACAGGCAGATCCGGCTGTTGCGCTTGAAGCTCAGTTGCCAGATCGTTGCCGCGACAGTCGGGAAGAAGGAAATCGGTCAGCAAGAGGTCAAAGCTAATTTCCTCGGCCAGTTCGTTAGCCTCAGCACCACAGGATACAGGCTCGATTGTGAATCCAAGAATCTCGAGAATGGACTTGAGAGCTTCTCGAGTAGCGGGATCATCTTCAACGAGTAAAATACGCCGATTGCGACCAACCGTATCTGGATCGAGCTGCTTCGGTTCCACAATTGGCACCCTGGGACCCGATGGCTCAGAATCTTCCGGTACGAATGCAACCTTGAACGTGGTGCCTCGATAGCGGTCGCTCTGTAGCTCGATATCACCACCGTGCGCCGAGACGATGCCGTGAACCACCGAGAGTCCTAAGCCTGAACCCTCACCAGGAGGCTTGGTCGTGAAGAAAGGCTCGAAGACTTGTTCACGGATCTCTGGAGGAATCCCTGGACCGGCATCAGATACCTCGAACCACACACGATCATCGTCGCGTCCTGTCCGTATGGTGACGGTTCCACCATCGGGGGATGCGTCGGCTGCATTGAGTGCGAGGTTCATGACGACCTGCTCAAGCTGCCCTCGATCAGCAACTATTGGCAGGGTGTCGGAACTGAAATCGAGTTCGAGCTGGAGCTGCTCCCGCAGGAGTCGAGTCACGAGGCGGGCGGTCTCTTCCACGACCTCGTTGAGATTGATGCGCTCTGGTCGGGTACTTTCGCGGCGAGAGAACAACAGCAGTTGCCGTGTGAGTTGTGCTCCCTGACGGGTCCGTTCGTTCAACTCCGCCAAGCCCTCAGCAAGACGTTGCGGCTGATTGCGGAGTCGGGAGAGAGCTTCAGTGTGAGAGAGAATCGCCTGCAGGAGATTGTTGAAGTCGTGAGCGACGCCGCCCGCGAGTCGTCCCACAGCTTCCATCTTCTGGGCATGCCGTAGTTGGCTTTCGAGGCGCTCTTTCTCTGCCGCAGCCAGCCGACTTGCCGTGATGTCGGTTCCGACCAGGAGAATGGCGGGTTGGCCGTCAGACAGCACTCGAACCGAAGAGCCGGCTACTACAGTTGCATCACCGTTGAGTCGCTGAAATGTTTCCTCGAAAGGCAGTGAAGGGGAAGAGCCGTCGAGGACTGAATGGAGACGCTGTTCGAGACTTCGCTGCATGTCGCCCGGAGTGAAGTCAGCGATGTGGTGTCCTACCAGATCGTCCTCGATGTTTCCTCCTAGCAGAGAAACTGCTGCTGGATTGGCAAACAGGATTGTGCCGGTTGCGGTTAAGAGCAGGATCGCGCTGGGAGAGGCGAGGACGAGGTTGCGATATCGTTCCTCGCTTTCTCTCAGAGCATCTTCAGCGTGTTGACGGGCGGTGATGTCGCTCAGATAGCCCTCGAGTAGGAGCTTGTCTGGATCATGGTGCACAGGCAATCCGACCTCTTCAATCCACCGCCAACTTCCGTCACTGTGTCGCAGCCGATACTGGAGAGTGAACTGTCGACTCGCTTCGACGGCTTTCGCCAGTTCATCTAGCGCTTTGGTGGAGTCATCGGGATGGATGAGATCGACAAGACTGAGTCGTTCCTCGAGGAACTCGTCTTTGGAATAGCCTGACAGTGATTCGATCGCGTCGTTGAGAAACAGCATTGTCCGGTGCTCATCGCATTGACAGAGGTAGATCACGCCGGGCACGTTCTCGGCCAAGGTGCGGAATCGCTCTTCACTCTCCATGAGCGCCTCAAAGGCTTTTTTGTGCTCGGTGATGTCGCGGTCGATTCCCCGGTAGCCGAGGAACTCACCCCCGGCGTCGATGATTGGTGTGCCGCTCGTTTCGAGCACGACCTCCCTGCCCTCATTATTGAGGTTGACCTTCTCGAGCATGGTGATAGGGCTGTGTGGGCCGACGGTGCGTTGAAGATAGCGATGCACCCGTTTCGCCTCTTCGGGGGTCATGAGATCGAATGGTGTGCGACCGATGATCTCCGAAGGAGAGAACCCCAACATGTCTTCGACTCGTGGACTGGAATAGGTGTAACGCATTTGCGAGTCCACCTCCCAAATCCAGTCGTTTGTCGTTTCGACGATTGCCTTGAACCTCGATTCGCTTGTATCGAGGGCTTCCTCGATGATGGCTGCACGCAGCATCTCTCCGGACAACGAATATGCCATCAGACCGATCAGTGCCAGGAAGGTGTATTCGATGAGATAGATCGAGCTGTAGAGACCAGTCGACACCGCTGCATCGTTGAGCACTCCGAGAGAGAACACGGTGAGAGCCAACAGGAGAGGAATCGCGCGTCTAGGATCACCGCTGCGGTATTGGCGTACCCCTGCCACGAAGATAGTGGCAAAGAAAGCGAGACCGAGTACGCTCTGATAGATCGTGAGTTGTCCTGCGGCCATTTCATTGTAAATGATGAACTTGGCCGCGAATGGGACTTGTACGATCTTGATCGATGGAGTATCGGTCCAAAGAAAGCGATGGCCGGCCAGTGCCGCAACGATGAGTGGTGAGTAGGCGATCGCGAAGATCACAGTCGCCCAGCCTGACAGTCGTCTTGTGTAGTTGTGGACGAATTGAACCAGGATCACAGCGCCCAGAGAAAGGGCGAATATTTGCATGTGTTGCCATTCGACGCCGATTTCGGGCGTGTCGGCGCTGTACAGGGCTGCGCAGAATACATCGTAGAGAACTATCGTGGCGCAAACCAGTGCGAAGCTGAGATCTACCCGGTGATCTCTTCGACGCACGAATATGAACGTATGGTAGAGCCCGACGGCGATGGCGATACCGGCGAGGACGATTGCTGGGAGCGAGGCCATATTCATTATGGTCCACCGCAACGCGAGATCGTCCGGAGCAGCGCAGATATAGCGCTCAGCACTTCGATCCTACCTCCGTATTTGTCGAGTTCGGCATCAAGTATAGCGGGAGAATGGCTATGTGGGACGAGCAACCCTACGGCAGGACGGATAACCAGACCGCCAGGGATGGAGAGTCCTATTACTATGGATCCGGTACCTCCAGCGGTCGATGCTTAGCAGTCCGAAATTGAAGTGGCACGATCATTGTTCTGTCGAACCAAACCTCCCGTGCTGTGCTTGCTGTGTCGATCGCGGGAAAGAGCCGAAACTCCAGCACGTGTACACTGAGGCTCGATCGCGAATACATGGGGATGGACGATGCTCAGATACGTAGTGACTACAGCGATGGGTGCGGAGACTGAACATACTGCCGAGGGTGACTCGATGGTCATCGGACGCTCATCCAAAGCAGATATCACGATCACGGATCGTGCGTTGTCGCGCGAGCATGCCAGGTTGTACTCGGTTGGCGATCAGTGGTTTGTCGAAGACTTGGGATCGCGCAACGGCACCATGCGTAACGGAATGCGGATAGTTCAGTCGCAGGAGGTTGGCGCCGGAGATGTGTTGACGCTGGGTGGAAGCTCGGTGCGACTAGTGCAGTCAGGAGCTTTCGTTGAGTCTGCACCGAGCGGCCAGGACCTTGATCTCGGCGCGTCGATATTCAGGCCGGCAACCGAGTTACTTGAAGGAACTGTAGGACCGCAGGTCGACGGACAAGCCAGAGATGCTGCAGACTTGCGCCGCTACGCTGATCGGTTGCGGATTCTCAACGAAGTCCATCAGGCTTTGTCTGGGTCGATGTCCCTTGACGAGCTGCTCGACCTCATTCTCGAGCGTGTCTTCGATCATCTTCGTCCTGAGGAAGGTGCGATTTTCTTGCGTCAGGGTGATGACTACGAGTGTGCTGCGAGTCGCTCTGTGCGTGGCGGGGGGACGCCTCCTCTATATTCGCGCAGTCTGATCCACGAGGTTGCGGAGAAGGGAATGGCGGCGCTGGTCTTGGATACGACCTCTGATGAAAGGTTCAATCAGGCGGTGAGCTTACTTGACCTCGGGGTGCGCAGCTTGGTAGCGGCTCCACTATTGGACCCCGATGGTGCACTCGGAATGATCGTTTTGGGATCGATGCTGAGCGTACGCCAGTTTCGCGAGGAAGACATGGAACTCCTCGCTTCGCTCGGTTCGGTCGCGGCCATGCGAATTCGCAACCTTCGTTTGTTAAAAGAGGCGATGGAGCGCCAACGACTGGAACAGGAAGTCGCGCTGGCACGCCAGATCCAAGTTGCGTTGCTTCCGGAGACCCTCCCGGAGATTGAAGGGTACGAACTGCATGCAGGCAATCTTCCTTCTCGAGGCGTTTCCGGAGACTTCTACAAACTAGTCCGACGTCCCGAGAACGGGGAATGCGCGATTCTGCTAGCCGATGTGTCGGGCAAGGGAATCGCGGCTTCCCTCATTACGGCCTCTCTCGAAGCGCTGACAGCGCTTCCGATGGAGGAAGGCATGGATCCGGTCGAAATCTGTGATCGGGTTTCGAAACTGCTACACCAAAGAACACCACCGGAGAAGTACGCGACCGCGTTCCTCGCAGTCCTGGATCCAGCTACTGGAAAAATCACCTACGTCAATGCGGGACACAATCCAGGCATCGTGCTTCGGGCCGATGGATCTGCAGAATGGCTCAAGTCGACAGGAATGCCTATCGGATTGCTGCCGATAGGTTCTTATTCTGCTGGTGAAGTGAGCCTGGATTCTGGCGATGCCTATTTCGTCTATACGGATGGCCTGACCGAAGCCGAGAATCCCGATGAGGAAGAGTGGGGCGAACAGCGCCTGCTCGAGTCGGCACGACACCACAGTGCACTACCAGTGGCCGAATTGGCCGCGGGAGTGGAAGCAGATCTTGATGAATTTGCGAACGGCGTTCCTTTTGCTGACGACCGCACGGTTGTGATTGTGCGACGGAAATAGGGACTTGCGGCCGAATGATGAAACGGGGTCGTACAAGATACAAGGCAAAGGGTAGGGTCAGTGGTCAGGAAGACGATAGGACCCCACTCGTATCTTGCACCGTGTAATCTTCTTCCTAGCTTCCTAGCTTCCTAGCTTCCTAGCTTCCTAGCTTCCTAGCTTCCTAGCTTCCTAGCTTCCTAGTGTGGCAGTATCGAGCGAGGAGGTTGTCGTGATGATCGATTACTTGCAGCAGACTCAACGAAGGACCTGGATTCCACGCGTCATGATGGTCGCTCTCATCATAGTGACTGCGGTAGGTGCGAACGGTGCGGATTCACCCGATCAGCGGGAGGAGGACGCCGTCCTCGCGGTTGTTCAGCAGTTCTTCGACGTCCTGGCCTCTCACGATGTCACACTCGGCGCTCTACTGGTTATGCCCGAAGGCCGTTTCCACTCGACTCGTGAGTCTGACAATGGGCAGGTTATTCGGTCTTTCGACCGTGACGAATTTCTTGAGAGTCTTGCCGAGGGCAAGAAAAACTATTTCGAACGGATGTGGGATCCCGAAGTGAGGATCCATGGGCGGCTCGCAACGGTGTGGACGCCGTATGACTTTCACCGTGGCAAGAAGTTCTCGCATTGTGGTGTCGACGCATTCACCTTGATCAAGACTGGAGGCGTGTGGCAAATCGTCAGCTGTGTCTACACCGTGGACATGACGGGATGTGAGGAGAGTCCTCTGGGATCGCCATAAGCTGAATGATGAATGCGGAGTGATGAAAGATGAAATGGGAGTTCGCGGAGTTGTGGACGCAGTGGTGGTGAGGGCTGAGCTGTAGAGGATCTAGGTGTTGACAACAAGAAAACACGGAATTCTGTGGCGATGGGTGAGTCTGCCCTCTGGCATTCCCCGGCGACTATGAGCTAATCACGATGACGAGCACGGCGTGGGGCGCCTAACTAGTCCGGTGCGTGCTCCTGAACTATCTCCACAAACCGGCGAAGAATCTCTCCACCGAAGTTGGTGTCCCTGGTCTCCTCGATGAGCTGATCGACGTCGATACCTTCGCCAATTATGATTTCGCGTCGTGCTTCCAGGTAGCCGCGAATGATTTTCGCAGTGAACTCAGGATGAAACTGCAGTCCCCAGGCATTCGCCCCGATGCGAAACGCTTGATGAGGATCACGATCTGAAGTTGCGAGAAGGATCGAACCGGCAGGCAGTTCGGCAACCGACTCGACGTGAGTTTCTTGAACATCGATCTCGGATGGCAGTTGCCGAAGTAGCGGATCGCTCAAAGCGGCGTCGGTGAGACGAACTGTGACGGTGCCGATCTCGCGGCCGTTAGGGTTGTGATCTACGCTCCCGCCCAATCCATGAGCGAGCAGTTGATGCCCATAGCAGATTCCGAGAATCGGAAGTTTGGCTTGAACGGCTGCTGCCAGCCAGGTTGCGGTGCGTTCACTCCACTCAAGTCGCTCAGTCACCATGGCAGCTGACCCGGTGACGATGGCGCCCGCGATTTCTGAGACCTCGGGAAGTTCGGCGCCGAGATCGACTCGGCTGACGCGAACTGAGAGATCAGATCCATTGAAGTGTTCTGAGATCCAATCTTCAAAATCACCGTAACTCGGATCGAGCGTTGGTGCTGAAGAGCCGGTTTTGATGATCAATAACTGTTGCATTTCGGAGTAGAGCCCTCCCTCGGCCGTGGAAGGTTAACAGAGAGAGAGTTGTTTCGTTGCAGGGGTGGCTGGTTCCAGCTACCTTAGTTGCCACGAGGAGGACACGATATGAGGCACGAGTCGAGGCTTTGGTTTGCCGGAGTAGTAGCTGTTGTGATGATGAACTGGGGCTGTGCGGCTCCGAACGAGGAAAATGCCATACAAACGGACTTTCAGGAACAAGCACAAATTCTTGCTCGGGAAACGATCATCGTTGATACGCATATCGATCTTCCTTACCGGCTCCAAAGCAAGTACACCGATATCTCCGTACTCAGTAGCGAGGGCCATATCGATGGGCCACGGGCTCGCCAAGGCGGACTCGACGCACCCTTCATGTCGATCTATGTGCCGGCTTCGTTGCATGGAACCGACGAGGCGCCAAAGCTCGCCGATGATCTCATCGACATGGTAGAAGAGTTTGAAGCTAAATGGCCGGAGTGGTTTGTGGTTGCGCGCTCGCCAGCTGAAGTAGAGGCTGCGTTTGGTAAGGGCTTGATTTCGCTTCCAATGGGTATGGAGAACGGTTCACCCATTGGTGACGATCTGGATCTGTTACAGCATTTCTATGATCGAGGTATTCGCTACATCACGCTGTCGCACGGCGAGAACAACCAGATCTGCGACTCATCCTACGCAGAAGACACGAAATGGGGTGGTCTCAGTCCGTTCGGGCGAGACGTCGTTGCGGAGATGAATAGACTCGGCATCATGGTCGATATTTCACACGTCACTGATGAGACCTTTTGGCAGGTGCTCGAGATCTCCGAGGTGCCGGTGATTGCTTCGCACTCATCATGTCGTTCCTTTACGCCGGGCTGGCAACGCAACATGGGCGACGAGATGATTGCTGCGCTGGGCGAAAATGGCGGCGTCATTCAGATCAACTTCGGTTCGGCGTTCATCGATGAGGAGGCTCAGAAGCAATCTGAGTACCTCTGGACCACCGTTGGGAGCTTTGTAGAGGAGCATGGTTTGGACTGGGCCAGTGAAGAGGCAGAAGCATTCAGCGCTCAGTTGAGAGAGGAACACCCCCCGGTCTCCTTGACAGTGGCGGATGTTGCCGATCATATCGATCATGTGGTCGAGCTGGCAGGCGTCCATCATGTTGGCTTTGGCTCGGATTTTGACGGTGTCATCGATTTGCCAGAAGGTCTCGAAGATGCATCCGGATATCCGAACTTGATCGCCGAGTTACTGCGCCGCGGCTACTCAGAAGACGATGTGCGGAAGATTTGCGGTGGCAACGTGCTCCGGGTATGGCAACAGGTTGAGGACCATGCCGCGAGCCTCGGCGAGTAGTCGACTGACAGGAGATTGCGATGGATTCGAGTGAGTCAAAGTCTGCGTCGCTGATTGGGTCAAACATCTCGCACTTCCGAATTGACAGCAAGCTCGGCAAGGGTGGGATGGGTGAAGTGTATCGTGCGCACGACGAGAAACTTGGACGGCAGGTAGCGCTTAAAGTGCTGCCATCCGAGTTTGCCGCTGACGAGGCCCGTCTCAGTCGATTCGAGCGCGAGGCCAAACTCCTCGCCTCGATAAGTCACCCGAACATTGCAACGCTCTACGGCGTCGAGGAGCACGATGGGCAGTTGTGTCTGGTGATGGAGTTGGTCGAGGGCAAGGACCTCGCTGAGATCATTGCCGCGGGACCGATGGACCTCGATGAAGCCCTGAAAACAGGTATTCAAATTGCCGGTGCACTCGAAGGCGCTCATGGCCAAGGAATCATCCATCGCGATCTCAAGCCGGCCAATGTTCGGATCATGGCTGACGGAACCGCCAAGGTCCTCGATTTCGGCCTGGCAAAGATGCGTTCGGGTGACGGGAGTGACACGGAGCTGACACAGGCAGCCACAGTGGCGGAAGATGCCACTGCGGAAGGCGTGGTCATGGGCACTGCGGCTTATATGAGCCCCGAACAGGCGCGCGGTCGACCTGTAGATCGTCGCACCGACATCTGGGCATTCGGCTGTCTCCTGTTCGAGATGCTCGCCGGCAAGAAGCTGTTCCAGGGCGAGACGATGTCGGACCTGCTGGTTTCGGTGCTGCAAGCTGAACCTGAGTGGCAGCGCCTGCCGAATGGAGTGCCGGTGGGGGTTCGTCGACTGTTACGCCGCTGCCTGCAGCGTGATCCTCAGAATCGTCTACGTGATGCCGGTGATGCTGTCATTGAACTTAAGGACGCTGTTACAGGTGCCGAAGAAGAGGCGAGTACGAGCACAGTCGACCCTGCAACAGCGAGGCGCCTGAGGATTTCAGCCTGGGCCGGATGGGGCATAGCCCTCGTCGCGCTGCTGGGCATCTTGATCGGTATTATTCGTGAAGAGACCGCCGAGGTAGTTCCGTTGCGGCGGATCGCCAGCGTCG
>JAAESQ010000104.1 GCA_024229275.1 bacterium
GCGGGGCGCCATCGGCGTTCGAGCCAAGGTCCTCGCCTCGGTGACCATCGCCGCCTCGATCGCCTTCTCACTGGTGAAACTCAGTCATACCTGGAGCATGGTCGCGCTATTTATCGGCCTTGCAGTACTGACGTTCATACTGAGCCGGCCGACAGAGTGAGAAGACAAGACGGCTACGCGGGACGAACGGGTATACGGCAGAACGGCAGGAAGCTGCGAAGCATAATAAGCTAGTAGCAACTCATGAAGATGGTTTATTGAGGAGGACTAAATGCCTTCCATTTCGAATGCTCCCACTCCGGCAACACAACCGGATTCACAGCTCGACATCGTCGGACGAATCGTTGCGCGCATTTGGTCATTCAATGATTGGTACCTGCACCGTCTGCCCGGCGGCGCTGGCCGAATGAAACCCCGACAGGTGATCAATCTCCACAAAGCATCTGTTGGTCCTCTGACCCTTGCGCTGATGCTCTCGACCGGGGACTTCAGCCTCGCTGCCTGGCTCTACCTCGCGCTCCATGGCGTCTATGGCATATTGTGGATCGCGAAGGATGTCGCATTCGGTGATCCAAGCTGGCAAAGACCATCGTCTGTCACCTCCGGTATCGCCACGTTCATCTTTCCGCTTGGTCTCTACTATCTCCCTCCTCTGATCATGTTCACTCCGCTGGGGACTCTCATCCCGGGAGGATGGGGTACGACCTCCACACTCCCCTTGCCTGTGGCTTTTGCGGCCGTAGTGCTTTTTCTCATCGGCGCCTTCTTCCACTTCGTCAGCGATGCGCAGAAGCATTTTGTCCTCAAATACCGGCAGCCGCGTCGACTCATCACAGACGGGCTCTTTTCACTGACTCGAAACCCTAACTACTTCGGCGAGATCCTGATGTACGCCTCTTTCAACCTGCTGGCCCAGCACTGGCTGCCTTGGGTCGCTTGCGGACTGATTTGGTTGCAGGTATTTCTCGTCAACATGCTGCGCAAGGACGCATCGATGGCACGCTATCCGGACCACGCTCAATGGGTACGCCGGACTGGACTTCTCTTACCCAGCCCTCTCGGCCTGCTGCGCAGCCTCCCTTGGGTATTTCGCACTCGAATACCCTGAC
>JAAESQ010000105.1 GCA_024229275.1 bacterium
GATCCAAGGCGTCGGATGTCGGCATCATCGAAGGGGACGCGATCATGGCCGTCAATGGCAGGGACGTTGGAGACACCAAGAATCTCTTAGAGGCCACCAGACGCAGCCGAAAGTTTCGCCTGCTGGTTATCGGAGCAACCAAGCGTGACATCGTGGTCACTCCTAACTAGTCCCAAATCAAGCGTAGGCCGAACGGGAAACCGCCGCACGTCGCGGTGCAGGAACAGCGCAGGGAGCAACCGTTCCGGCCTTCAGCCAGATCAAGAGCGTCGGTCTGTCGTGGTGGCATGAGCAGGTTTCCTTACGGGCAAGGCGTTGCGGCGGACCGGAGCATCCGGACTCCGGCTTCAAGGTAATTTGTCAACATCGCAGAGGCTTGTTCAATACGTCGAGAAGACGGAAGAAAGCAGCTTGCCATGGATTCCACGATAAGAACCGATACACGATTCGGCGGCTGGTGCGAACGATCTGAGCGGGGACATTGATCCACGCGTTTCGGAAAGTGGAGAAGTCCATCGTCAGCAAGCGACGTTTTTCTTCTTGGTGCTTTTCTTTCCAGCGTCCCTGTGCGGGAAGCAGTAGTGCTGCCCAGGCCTTCAAGCTCCAGGCAAGCGAAGACATGACCATATAAGCCCAGTTGCTGACCAGGTTGTCTACTGGCGCTGTCAACGAACGGACGCCGTTCTTGTGTTGCTCAATCGTATTCTCTTGGTTACAGCGGCCGTTGGCTCGGGTCACGATTTCCGCGGCAGAACTTTTCCTATCGTTGGTGATATAGAAGAAACATCGCTCCGTGTCGAATAGTTTGCGCTGCCCCTTCTTGACCTCCAGATCCTTCCAGACGACCACGACCCGGTACGTCTTTCCACACTTGGTAGGTGAGTAGTCAAACTCCGCAACGTACTCCTTCACCAAACGGATGTTCTCGAATTCACGCTGCTCGACGACTTTCTCTTTGACGTTTCGCGGTCGGGAGCGTGGCTGGGTGCGGACTTCATACTTGGGCCGCCGTCGCAGCCGTCGCCAGGCCTTTTGCGGCAGGTTTTCCGCAATTGCGTACAGATTGTCCATGGCGTCGATCCCAAACACGAACTCCACCCCCTCCTCGTCCCAACGGTCCAAATGTTCCGTTTGCGTGAAGTCTGTGTCTCCTCGAAGCGTGATCTTGCGAAAACCTGCGCGGCGACAAAGTTGGACCGCTCGATCAAGATACGCGGCAGCGCCTTCATGGCTGGGGCGGTTACCGCGACGATTGACAATGAAGAGAGGCTCGGCCGTGTTGGCTAACGAGACGATCAGCGGATGGTATCCCCATTGTCCTTTGTAGTTGATATCCATACCTCCCTTGCATTCACCCGTAGTCTCCACCATCGTGCCATCGGCGTCTACGAACGCTTCCTCAAAGAACTCGGGACCTTGCTGTTGCCAAACTCTAAGTCGCGTCTCATTGAACACGTCCATCAGGCGTTCGATTTCCAACCACGTGAAGCGACGGCAGAAGTCACCGGCAGTTGTCGGGTCAGGGATCCGCGTTGCTCCCAAGGCATCCAGGTACACCTCATCGTTGCGGCGGAGCTCCAAGTGTTCCAGGCAGGTCCCACCTGCTAACAAGTTGTAAGCAATATTCAGCACATGGTCCGATTCCGCGTACGGCAAGTAGATCTTGAACACGTTCAACGCTCGATTGATCGCCTGATCCAGTCCGTATCGTTTCACCATCTGATGAATGATGCCAATTCCACCAGCGGAAATGGCTCGTGTTCTGTCCGCGATCTCGTAACCGATGTTGGATGCCGAGATCATTGGAAACTGGCCATCAAACCTAGTTTTATCCAAGCGTTTCTTGATGCGACGCCTGCGTGCAGCCAGCTGCCGTCGTATTTTGGCGTTCACTCGAAAACCCTCCGTGTGTGGTGAATGGGATAGAAATGCACCCCATGAAACACCCAAGAACACCGAGAGTTTTCGAGTATTTTTACGCGCGGGAAAAATTTAGCGAATAGACCTATGCTGGTTCAAGGTCTAGGGGACTGATCGAACTTTAAGGCGATTGCCTCACAGTTCTTCCTTTGGATGTCTGACAATTGGCCTTGGACATAGACCTTTAGCAACCGCCTACCAGCCAAACTAGCGAAACAGCCGGCGAACATTCCAAGGAACAAAGTTAACTCTCGACCAATGCACTTGAGTTCCTTCAAAGTCATTATCGCGATCCTCCGTGAGTCCGTGTGACTTGAAACCACACGGAGGATCGTTCTTTTTCCACTCTCCGCCGAAGATCAATTCCAGCATTTGTACACGACATAAAGTGGCGCTGTCCAATGAGTCAGTAGGCCGTAGTTGACCTAGAGCGTCCCTTTCTTGACGTCGCGGTTGTGTCCCAAC
>JAAESQ010000106.1 GCA_024229275.1 bacterium
AACCTGGCGGCCTGGGGACATCGAGTTGGTGAAGTAAGACCAGGAGTCAGAACACGGAAAAAAGGAAGGAGAAGTGAGATGAAGGAGATGATCACAGCAGTGATGGTGGCAGTACTGTGCGGAGGCGTTGCTTCCGCTGAGGTCAGCAAGGAGGTGCTCGATTCGATTTCAACACCGAACGAGGTGGAGACATCGATTGGGACGTTGAAGTTCCTCGACGGCGCTCCGTCCCCGGAGACCGCGGAGGAGGCTTTTGACTTCGTGGACACGGCTCGAGCGATGGAGGCATTCTTGCAGGGGATGCCGGGCGCTTCACTCAAGGGGCTCCTTGACGGACATCGTTCGCTCGGCGCCGTTGAGGCCCACGAGGTGGTGATTTTCGACAAACTGATGGACGCGAAGTCCCTGTATCTCACCGCCAACAGCTCGACGGTCTACGCGTTCCCAGAGCTCGACCTGAAGCGCGACGGTCCGACGGTCGTGGAAGTGCCCGATGGCCTGCTCGGAGCGTGCAACGACGCCTGGTTCCGTTTCATCAACAACCTGCCGATGGGAGGGAAGTATCTCTACCTGCCGCCCGAATACGACGGGCCGGTTCCCGACGGATACGCTGTCTACCGCCCGAAAACCTACCGGGCCTGGATCTTCCTGCGGTCTTCCGTCAAGAACGGGGACGTCGGTAAGGCGGCGTCCCTGATCACCGACAATGTTCGGGTCTATCCGCTCTCACAGGCGAAGAACCCGCCGGAGATGAAGTTCATCAGCGCTTCGGGCACGGCCTTCAACACGATTCACCCGAACAACATCGAGTTCTACCATCACCTCGATGAGGTCATCCAGTACGAGCCCCTCGAGATGCTCGATCCGGTGACACGCGGTCTCTTCGCGTCCATCGGCATCCAGAAGGGCAAGAAGTTCAACCCTGACGAACGGATGAAGAAGATCCTGGCTGACGGGGTGGCCATCGCCAATGCCGCGGCACGCTCCATCGTCTGGTATCCGCGCTACGACATGAATCTGAAGGGCGTCCGGGTATATCCCGATACGAACAGCTCCTGGATGATGGGTTACCCCGGAAGGAATGTGTTCTTCAATGGCGAGGATGGCCAGACCATGAACACGGATGCCCGAGTCAGTTTCCATTACCCCTACACCGGCGTGACTCCCGCCATGGCAGCCCCGAGATTGGGGAAGGGCTCGGATTACGCGATCGCTTACGTCGACTCGGAGAAACGAGTCCTTGACGGATCAAAGACTTACAAGCTCCATATCCCGGCCAACCCACCGGCCAAGAATTTCTGGGCGCTGACCGTTTACGATCCCCAGACCCGTTCGATGCTGCAGAGCAACCAGAAGTACCCCACAGTGGGGAGCCTGACCGAAGGCGTGCGCAAGAACGACGACGGCTCCTACACGATTTACTTCGGGCCAAGAGCGCCGAAGGGGTATGAGAACAACCGGATCGAAACCGTTCCCGGGAAGGGCTGGTTCGTGATCCTGCGCATGTATGCCCCGTTAAGACCCTGGATCGATCAAACCTGGCGCCCCGGAGAGATTGAGTTGGTCAAGTAGGATTAGATTGCTGCAACGGAGCCGTGTTGGATGCGGTTCAATCATTACCCCGCTGATTTCGATCGGCGGGGTTCTTCTTTTCTGGGGTAGTACTAACTTGCGTCGGTCAAATCGACCGACCGCAAGTCACGGTTGTTCTTCGTGCTGGAAGTTGGACCAGCCGCCTTCAGGAAGCTCCCGGCCGTTCGGCGCATCGGTCTGGCCTGCCCCACAAAGCGAAGCCAATTTCTAAGTTAGAATCTGGCGCAGTCTCTTTTCGTGTTTCGATGTC
>JAAESQ010000107.1 GCA_024229275.1 bacterium
ACTCGACCTTCTCATCTACTCCTCATCACTTCTTAGGATCTTGGAACCTGGAACCGATGGGCACCGATGAAGGACACAACTACCTTTCCTTCTGCGCTGAGACCGACAGCCGAAAGTCGTGTACCGTATTATCGAAAATTGTATCTGCCTGAGGCGTTTTCTCAAGAAACACAGTCTTTCGTCCGGTCGAAGCTACTACCTTGTCGCCACCGAATCGTTTAATGCCGTCTACATCAAAGTAAACCACCGAGACATCCATCTCTCTACAGAGGCGAAAACCGGTTTCCTCCGGGCACTCAACTGTTCTGTCGAGAGATGCAGCTTTTGCTATGAGTGAAACCCGACGCTCGGATCGAAGTACCGTGTACTCCGAGAGAAACAGACCATCCTCCCAAACACCCTCATCGACATCAACGACCTCCAAACTGAACTCGTCATGGACGTTTGGGAGCAGGAACGCTAGTGCAGCAACGCCATGATCATCGCGTATGGGTACTACCTCAGAGCGAGGGGCACGGTTCGTGCGCATGTCGTAGCCGTTCCATACCTCTGAGATCGTTCCATCGGATCTATTGAAATGTAGTATTATAGGTGCCTGGCACTAACAATGATCTTTCTCCCAATTTATTGGAGCCATTCCCTTTCGAGCCCACGTCCGAGATAAGTGTGATAACTCAACTGAAACTCCCTCTGCGCTCTCTGCTCCCTCCTGTTCAAACACCCACGGGTCTGTCGTTGGGCGAATGCGACCCCACTTCCTCATGGTCGTTGAACAGCCCGTCGTCCTTGTTACGATGGCGATGACGATGACGAGGGCGATGGCCATTGCGATTGCACAACCGAACGGTGTCCTCCGAAGCCGAGGACCGTGCAATCTGGGGCACCCAGAAATCTAATATTTGAATCGATGTCATCGCCCTCGGTAGCTCGATGACTGAGACGTCCATGGTTGTCGGCAATCAATGTGCGTGTGCTGCGCCGGTTTCGGCGGCCTTCTTACCATGATGCGGCCCGGCATGCACCGCGTGGACGATACCCTCAACAAAATGGACGTAGGTCACGTAGGATTCGACATATTCGCGCCCTTGGTTGACGCTGTCGGCGGCGTGTTTGCGGGTTCCCACGGCAGCGGCGAAGCGCTCCCGGATTCCCTGCTCGACGTGGTCGGCGATGGCTCGGGTCAGTTGATCGACCGACCCCTGTTCCAGCGCCCGGTCCGCCTTGGCGATGATCTGCTCGGCGCTTCCCGCCGCCTTGAGTCCGGAATACGGGGCTCCTTCACCTGCGCGATGGATACGCACCAGGGCTTCGAAGAAACTGCGATCGGCCAATGCCTGCGCCTCGCTCCCGAGCTTGCGTACCACGAGGGTCTGGTCAAAGGCGGTACGGATCTCCGCTTCGGCTTCGGAGGTGACCCACTTGAGCACCAGCGTGACGTCCTGCTGCTGCAAGGCGACCCGGGCATCGGTTACTACCGGGCCATCCAGGGTATCGCAATGAGCCAGGACCATCCGAGGTGCCTATAGGTGCCTGGCACTAACAATGATCTTTCTCCCAATTTATTGGAGCCATTCCCTTTCGAGCCCACGTCCGAGATAAGTGTGATAACTCAACTGAAACTCCCTCTGCGCTCTCTACTCAC
>JAAESQ010000108.1 GCA_024229275.1 bacterium
CAAGGCTATTCGGGACAACGGGACGAACGGCTGTACGGGTCGGGGCGAACGCGACTAGAAAGTGAATAGGTAATAGTGAACTGTGAAAAGTGACGTTGAACACGATTGATCCGTGGTTCAAAAGTCTCGCCGTTCTCTCCGTTTCCTCCTGTTCAGAAAACACCAACGCCCAAGGCGCGCTCCGTAGAGGAGCGGTCGAAACCGAGTCTGAGAGTCTCCTGGACGATCTCAACTAAGGGGCCTCACGTGACGGCCAGTAAATTAACAGTTGTGAACGTGGAACCGAAGCATTGAAAATAGGAATCGCTCCTAACTGCCCTTTTTTCAGTATTTTGTACTACTGTTCGGATTGACAAACAGCCCTTAGGACACCACAATTATCCCAGCAAGCGGGGGCAAGATTCTCAACAAAGTGCGCCTCTCGTAGGTACGACGGCAAGTGGATGTAGCGGGCGCGAGTCTTGTGATTGCTGAGCACGTTTGGTTTCTTTTTATGTTTTCTGAGGAGGAATGATGGGCAGCAAACCGACAGGGATTGTCGGTGTGGGAGTAGATCCGGTAAAAAGGAAGAGGCTTTGGCCCCTTCCTTTTGTTGTGGCGATTCTTATGGCTGTGGGGGTCACTCCCGGCTCCGCCGACGACAAGTCCACGGTTGGAAACCCAGTATCGCGTGAAGTGGCTCAACGGGTGGCGGTGAACCATTTGAACTCTGTGAGCGCACCGGCAGTGCTCTCTAGAATGGGGCCGATCAGCGAGGAGACGGTGACGGGGGTCGTTACGGCAACTCGACAAGGCCGGGATCTGTATTACATCTTCGATCTGGGTGAAAGGGGATGGGTTGTCGTCGCGGCGGACAACGTGGCATCCCCCATAATTGCCTATTCCGACAAGGGGCCGATCCGTCTCGGCGATCCGCCGCCAGCTTTTTCTGCCTGGATGGAGAATGTCGAAGATGAGATCTTCGACGCCATCACCAATAAGCTCGTCCCTCTTCAGAGCGCCACTGAAGCATGGACGACTCTCAATATCCCGACAGTGGATTTTCAGTCGAAGCTGCCTGAGCGGCCGGAGCTTCACGTCAGCGTTGCGGCTGTATCCACCCTGCTGTCGACAACTTGGAGCCAAGGGGGAAAAGAGTGGTACATCGGGACCTGGCGGGAGACCTACGATTACTACTGTCCCCGTGAATACAAGGTCGTGCTAGGGGTGGGATACTATCGCGTTGCCCCTACTGGGTGTGTCGCCACGGCCATGGGACAGATCATGAAGTACCATGCGTGGCCGCCCGTCGGCGATGGCTCACATACTTGGGATCCTCCCTTTGCGGCCGAATTTGGCTCCGGTAGTGGGCATACCTACACAACATACAATGCGCATACCGTCGATTTCAGTTCGCGGAACTTTGATTGGGCAAGTATGCCCAATGAGGTCATATCCGAATTGTGGGACATCGATGAAAACGAGAAGAAAGTTGGGCAGGTTCTGCGCGATATCGGCGTTGCGGTGGAAATGAACTATGAGCCTGATGGATCTGGTGCCTTCATCGGGACTGGGACATGCAATCAGACATCGACGACGGATCATTGTTCACTCAAGGCGTTCCACGACTACTTCAGGTACCATGCAAGGTTCGCCAGAAAGTCATATGTGACAACCAGCGGTACAACTATTACTTGCCGTAACGACACAGAGTGGAAAAATCTGCTCAAGCCGGAACTTGATGCGGCCAGACCAGTTCTGTACAGGGGTCAGAACGGAGGTGGACACGCATTTGTCTGCGACGGGTATGACTCCAGTGACAGATTCCACTTCAACTGGGGGTGGGGCGGTTCTCACGACGGGTATTTTGCCATTGGTGATCTGACTCCTGGCACCCACGACTACAGCGCACACAATGCCGTCGTCTACGGTATCCGTCCGGACACACCACCGATCGCCAGCTGTAAAGCGACGGCTCTCTATCTGGACGGAAACGGCCAGGCGGTGCTGACGACTTCGGATGTCGACAATGGGTCGTATGATCCGGACGGAAGTAGCGTAACGCTGCAGCTCAGTAACAGCCAGTTCAGTTGTTCCAATGTCGGAACGCCTCAGAGCGTTACCCTTACTGTTACTGATAGCACGGGAAATACTGACAGCTGTGTTGCTCGACTAACCGTGGTGGACAACACCGCACCGGTGGTCGTTACGGGAAGCATCACTGTTCCCCTCGACGCCAACGGCCAGGTCTCGATCGCAGCCGACGATGTCGACAACGGATCATTCGACAATTGCGGCATTATCGGCAAAATGGTTGCGCCGAACTCTTTCACCTGCGCGAATGTGGGCCCCAATTCGGTTGCCCTGACTGTGCACGACGTCAATGGCAACTCCGCCAGTCAGACTGCCACGGTCACGGTTGTCGATTCCATGAATCCGACCATCTCTTGCCCTGTCGATGTTGTCGTCGACACGGATCCCGGATCCTCGACCGCCGTGGTGGGCAGTCTGGCACCGACGAGGGGAGATAACTGCGGAGTCGTCAGGCAGACGTGGACCATGACAGGTGCCACCACCGGCGCCTCACCGAGCAGCGGGATCCATGATGTCAGTGGCGAGGCCTTCAACGTTGGCGTGACCCTAGTGAGCTACACGGTTGAAGATACGGCCGGTAACGACGCCTCCTGTCAGTTCACGGTGACTGTATCTGACAACGAAGCGCCGACCATCACATGTCCTACCAGTGTCACTGTCAACACGGATCCTGGACAGGCCAGTGCAGTGGTGAACGGATTGTCGCCAACGACGAATGACAACATCGGCGTAGTGCAGCAGACGTGGACAATGACTGGCGCGACTACCGGTGCCTCACCGACGAGTGGGATCCATGATGCCAGTGGCCAAACCTTCAACGTTGGCGTGACACAAGTGAGCTACACGGTTGAAGATGCGGCCGGCAATCAGGCTACCTGTCAGTTCACGGTGACTGTGACAGACAATGAAGTGCCGACCATTACGTGTCCTGTAGATGTCACCGTCGACACGGATCCCGGCAATTCGACTGCCGTGGTGAACGGCCTGGCGCCGACAACTGGGGACAACGTTGGAGTCGTCGAGCAGACGTGGACCATGACAGGAGCGACCACCGCCGCCTCACCGAGTAGCGGGATTCATGATGTCAGTGGCGAGACCTTCAACATTGGCGTAACGCAAGTGATCTACACGGTTGAAGATGCTGCCGGCAATGAAGCTACCTGTCAGTTCACAGTGACTGTGGCAGACAACGAAGTGCCGACCATCACGTGTCCTGCCGATGTCGCGGCTGACACGGATCCCGGCAACCCAACTGCGGTGGTGAATGGCCTGGCGCCGACAACCGGAGACAACGTTGGAGTCGTCGAGCAGACGTGGACTATGACAGGAGCGACTACCGGCGCCTCACCGAGTAGCGGGATTCATGATGTCAGTGGCGAGACCTTCAACATTGGCGTAACGCAAGTGATCTACACGGTTGAAGATGCTGCCGGCAATGAAGCCTCCTGTCAGTTCACAGTGACTGTGACGGACAACGAAGTGCCGACCATCTCGTGTCCTGTCGATGTTACCGCCGACACGGATCCCGGCAACCCAACTGCGGTGGTGAATGGCCTGGCGCCGACAACCGGGGACAACGTTGGAGTCGTTGCGCAGACGTGGACCATGATAGGAGCGACAAGCGGCACCTCACCGAGTAGCGGGATCCATGATGTCAGTGGCGAGGCCTTCAACGTTGGAGTGACCCAAGTGACCTACACGGTTGCAGATGCGGCCGGCAATGAAGCCTCGTGTCAGTTCACGGTGACTGTGACAGACAACGAAGTGCCGACCATCACTTGTCCTGCAAATGTTGACGCCGAGACGGATCCCGGCAACCCAACGGCCGTGTTGAACGGGTTGGCGCCGACGACCAACGACAACCTCGGCGTGGTACTGCAGACGTGGGTGATGAGTGGGGCGACAATAGGCAATTCGCCGAGTACGGGAATCAATGACGTGAGCGGTCAGACATTCAACGTTGGTGCCACGACGGTGACTTACTATGTCGAGGATCAGCAAGGAAACAGCGCGAGTTGTGATTTCACCGTGACGGTCATTGACAACGAAGATCCGATCTTGACCTGTCCGGACGACGTAGAAGTCGTCGAATACACACTGGTGTCAGCGGTTGTATATGGTCTGTCACCAACGACGGATGACAACTGCGGTGTGGAACTGCTGACGTGGTCGATGAGCGGGGCCACGACGAACAGTTCTCCCGCTGTCGGTATCCACGACGTTAGTGGCGAGACGTTCAACGTAGGTGTGACGACAGTGACCTATCACTGCGAGGACGAGGCTGGAAACGGTGTCGATTGCGCCTTTGATGTTCATCTTATCCCGCAAAGGAATATCCCAACTCTTAACGAGTGGGGATTGATCCTGATGGTCTCTCTTCTTGCCATGGGTGGTTTCGCATTGATAAGGAGGTGGGCAACAAGCGCTTGATAGGTGCCGTTGATAGGGTGCCAGGTGTCACGAAGGTAGCGGTGCCAGGATCGACGATTTTGGCGATCTTTACACAACCCCATCATCACTGTTGGCTGAAGGCTATTCGGGACGAACGGGACGAACGGCTATACGGGAGGACAGGAGCGAGGAACGCTAATCTTCGACCTTCTTCTTGGCCTTCAAAACCATCGCCAGTCACCTCGAACGCCTCGAACTGCAACGAGGAGCGGCGGCATGAGCAGCAGCGAACGCCCCCAGGCTATGACTCTGACGGCCTGTGGAAAGCTGGCTACGCCACCTTCCCACAGCCCTTGGAATACCCTCTGGGCTTCCCACAGACTCACAACCTCGACGACGACCTTTTCCCTCTTGACTTCTTATAGAGGCACCTAAACGATTGACGATTCCCAAGTTACGACACACATTGGTGTATAGAGATTTCCAGCTCACGATGGATTACCGGAACCGGAGGAGAGCCGAGAATCTGGCACCGATAGAGATTGCGGTCCCACTGGAATGGGGTTCCCAATGACGACATCTCGGAATCACATCAATCGCCGCAGGTTCATCAAGCTGAGTGCGATTGCCTCCGGTGTCGCCGTCGCGGGGTGTGCTGAGGATGGAGACGCGCGGGCCTCCGCCGGCGACATCAAGGTTGGCCATCGACAGCTGGGTGGCACGGGCCTGCAGGTCTCGGAGATCACCTTTGGTGGCGACGGGCCAGAAAACCCCGAGCTCCTGCTGGCGGCGTTGGATCTCGGGATCAACACGGTCTGGACCTCCCCGGAGTACCGAGACGGGCGGGCTCAGGAATCGGTCGGCCGCGCGATCCGTGCCGCGGGAGGCCGCCGCGACGAGATGGTCATGTTCACCGGCATGGAGCTGACGAAGATTACCAACAAGCAAAGCGTTCTCGACATCATCGACGGTAGCCTGCGCCGCCTCGGTACGGACCACCTCGAGATCTTCGCCGTCTTCCAGCTCCACTCGCCACCCGCTCTTCAAACCGATGCTTTGCACGAGGCCATCGATGAGGCGAAACGGGCGGGCAAGGTTGGGCATCTCGGCCTCACTGGCCACAGCGGTGGAATGGAGGCGTGCCTCGAGGCAGCAATCGACGATGGACGATTCGACGTCTTCTGCATCAGGTACGACTTCGTATCCTATCCGGACCAGGGCCGGATCCTGCGCCGCGCTGCCGAGAAGGGGATCGGCACCATGGTGTTCAAGGTCAACGCCGGCAACCGGCAGAGGGATCTCGAGGATCTGACATCCAGTGGACGGCACTTCAATCAGGCGGCGGTGAAGTGGGCGCTCACAAACCCCGACGTCGCCAGCGTGTGCATCCGGATCACCAACTTCGATCAGCTGCGGGAGTTTGCGGCGGCTGTGGGAACCGGCCTCGAGGCATCCGAGGTCGCAATGCTGCGCCGCTACGCCGACGAGATGTACGACAAGTATTGTCGATTCTGCGCAACCTGCGAGACGAGCTGCTCGCACCAGGTCGCGGTCGCCGACGTCATGCGCTACGCGATGTACTTCAAGTACTATGGCCGCGAAAAGGACGCGATGCAACTGTATGCATCACTTCCGGAGGGTTGTTCCGCGGCGGTGTGTGATGCGTGCAAGGGTTCATGTAACGCGGCCTGTCCGTTCGGTCGAGCGGTGCGGGCCGAGCTCGTCGAGGCTCACCATCTGCTTGGCTTTTCCAAGGCCTGATACGCGGGGGGGCGATGTTCATACGCTTTGTCCTGTGCCTCACAGTGCTGACGGTGGCCTGCGGGAGTGGACCGTCGGAGCCTCTGGACTCTGAGCAATCCGATATCGGCGGGCTGCTCCCTCCTCCGTCAATTCTCGGAAACTGGATCGTCGCCGAGGGCCCCTCCGAGTACTCTCCCGAGAACCTATGGGAGTACCTCAACGGTGGCGCGCCCCTGTACCTAAGCTATGGCTTCCGGCGGCTCGCGCACGTGCGCTACCAGCTCAGCGGCGATGTGCTTGCCGGGATCACGCTCGACGTCTTCGATATGGGCTCGGAGCTGGGCGCCTTCGGAATTTACAGCAGTGGTCGGCCACCGGGGGCGGAGGTACGGCAATGGGGCGCCGAGGGCTACCGGTCGGGAACCGTGATCGCGGCGTGGAAGGGGCGCTATTTCGTCCACGTCGAAGCGGACGACGACCGGCCCGTGCTGATCGAGATGCTCGAGGATTTGGTGGAAGGGATGTGTCATAGGATCGTCGGCGAAGAATCGAGGCCGGAGATCCTCGATCCTCTGCCGCCGGGAGGTTTGGTGGCACTCAGCGAGCGCTTTGTTGCCGAGGACCTTCTCGGACACTCCTTCCTCCCGGGCGGCGTTCTGGCCACCTACGAGATCGACGGCCGGGAGGCACGGCTCTTCGTGAGCGAACTCGAGAGTGCCGAGGACGCCGCCGAGGCGATGACGAAGCTGCGCGACCACCGGTCGCAATGGGGGGAGATCGCGCGCGACATCCCATCGATCGGCGCCGAGGGCTTCCGCTTCTCGGGCCCCGGTCCGGGGTCCGGGACGGTGGTCCGTGTCGGACTGTTCATCGCCGGGGTCGACGGCGAACTCTCGTTCGAGGAACAGGACGACCTGCTCGAAAAGCTCGCGGGTGGCCTCGCCTCATCGCCCTCGCGGTAACACAATGGTGCTGTGCCTCGCAAAAATTCAATCCGCAGGATTGCGGTGTCAGGGCCGACGAATAAGGCGATCTATATACAACTCCATCAACACTGTCTTTGGGATGGCTATTCGGCTATGCGGGACGAACGGCAATACGGCAGAACGGCCAAGGAGAGAAGGTGAGGCGTAAGGAGATAGGATTGAAGCGTAGGGCACCAGCCATCGCCTGACAGATCGAGTCCTTGAACACGGACGGACCTTTGAGAGGGGACCACCACTCAACCAGCTTCTCGTTCATAAGCTTGCCCAACTCCTCAACACCATCACCCGACAAGATCATGTATCCCTGCACCTTACTTATAAGATCCCCCACCAACCATCCTATCAATGGGGAGAAGGGTTTTACGGGTCTACGGGTATACGGGACGAACGGGTATGAAGCAAACAGACAGACAGCTGACACGAGTTCTGTAGGTTGTATCAGATAGTAGACGAGGGATTGAGGGTCGGTTTTAGAGACATGAGGTTGTGGGTTTTATCAACTGATCTCGGACATGGCACTCAAAAGGCACCCAAACTGGGATCTTCTCTGCTTGAATACCTGGGTGCCCGGCACCTTCCGAACTGCACGGGAAATGCCAGCGAGCGAGCACGCTACAGATCACACGGTGACGGCAGGGCTGGATCGAGGGCCGGAACTGTATCTCGGAAAACGATCGATGAGCTTCGCAAATCAGCCACCTTCTCTTCGATGTCCTGAGTCGAAAGCACAGCGTCGACTGCGTGGTAGACCCAGTCAATTTGCTCCGCATATTGGCGAGTTGTTTTGGACTCGAGTAGTCCGTCTGGATCGAACCACATGTTGAAGTTGATCGACAGTGGCGCTCTGGGTGCGTAGCCGTTGCTGTGCGTTCCAATGAGCTGATCGTCGACGAAATAGCTCACCGAGTCATCAGCGACCCGAGCGACAAGCGTGTGCCAGCCCACGAAGCTGCCCTTCAGGTTGCTGCTGGTGTTGTCCTGGTCCCATTCTGCGTCTATCGGTTTCTCCCGAACCGCTCCCCAGGGAGCCCAGCTGGTCACCCACAGAGTGCTCTCATCGATGCCCCAGCCGCCGTTCGGCAAGTACTCGAAGTCGATCTCGCTGAATTTCGGTTCGCTCTCTGGGGTGATCGAGAAAAAGGTCTCGACGATATGGTCGCCGTCAGGACCGTAGGTCGGCTCATCGCTGAAACGAACTCGCGCAGCGTAGGTGCCTTCGAGGTATTTCCGCTCATGGCAGATTTGTGTTTGCTCGGTGCTCGGTCCGTCGCCGCCTGTCGATGCGGTGAGCTGCAGGGTTTGGTTGCCAGGTTCTTCGGTGTGCTGCACGAGCGAGATGCCCTCAGTTCCCCATGTTGAACCGGCCATGCCGGGAATGCCCGCGACGGTGCGCACCGACCAGCCGTTGTCGCTCATGTCGTCTGGGTCTATGTAGGAAAAATCGTCGAAGAAGACGTGAGCCTCCGAGGGCTCGCCTCCGGGGTCAACGGACTCGGGGACACCAAGTTGCTGTTGGCAACCGGCGGTAGCTAGTAAAAGAAGAACGGTGAGAATTGGCCGACGTCCATGAATCAAAATCTGTGTGGGATTCAAGGTGGCTTCCTCCTGCGTGGTTGTGTTCTATTGGAGACTATCACCTGTCGCTTGGTTGCGGTGCGCGGGAGTCTCAGACGCCGTTGATTACAGCCACGGCCGAACATTCTTCATTATTGGCCTGCTGCTGAGTTCACGTAGGTATTGTGTTAGCCGGAAAAGGAGTCAGGAGACATGAAGCTGGCAGTAAGAACTCACCGATTGCTGACGCCTCTGCAGGAACTCCGAGATGCGGTCATCTTGATCGACGGTGATCGAATAGAAGCCGTTGGTCGTTGCGACAACACTCCCATCCCGGAAGGCTTTGAGGTTTGGGATGTCGGCGATCGGATCGTCGCACCGGGTTTCATCGATATTCATGTCCACGGCGGGAACGGTTTCTTTGCACGCGAAGGGGCCGAGGCAGTGCAAGAGATCTCAAAGTGGCTTGCAACAACCGGAACCACCAGTTGGCTGGCAACCATCGGCGATTTGGAGGGCATCAAAGGTGCTGTGGAGGCACTCAAACAGGGGATTGTGGGCGCGTCGGTCGAAGGTATTCACGGTGAAGGACCGTTTCTCTATCCCAAATACCTGCCTGGAGACTCAAATGCGCCTCCACCAGCGGCTGAGATCAGTGTTTTTCACGAGCTTCTAGAGGCCGCTGAAGGGCATATGCTGATGATGGATTGCTCGCCCGACCTGCCAGGTGGCCTCGAGTTGATTCGTGAGATTCGTCGCAGCGGTGTAGTTGCTTCTTTTGCTCACGGTGAGGCCGACTACGAGCTCTTCATGAGGGCAGTGGAGGCCGGAGTTCGTCATGTGACGCACACCTACAACGTGATGACCGGTATGCATCACCGTCGGCCCGGTGCGGTGGGCGCCGCTCTCACCTGCGACCAGCTCATGTGCGAACTCAACGCCGACGGTTTTCACGTCGATGCGGTTGCGATGGACGTACTGATCCGGTGTAAGGGTCTGGACCGCGTGTGCCTGATCTCTGACATGCAGGCTGCGGCCGGGCTGCCCGACGGTGAATACGACTGGTCGGATCGGGTGATCGACGGCGAATTCGAGTGGGTCGGCGTGAAGCTGATCAAGAAGGGCGGTATGGTTCGTTTGGCGGGCCAGAATGCGGATACTGATGGCACTATCTCGAGTTCGGTCTGGCCGGTCAGGAACGGCGTATACAATCTTGTGCGAGACGTGGGATTGTCGCTCAAGGATGCGGTGCGGCTGGCAACGATCAATCCCGCTGTGGCGGTCGGATTGGACGCTAGGATCGGAAGTCTTGAGCCCGACAAGCGCGCCGACCTCGTTGTCATAGACGAGGAGGTCAACATCCACTTGGCGATGGTGGCCGGAGAGGTGATGTATCGGGCCGGTTAGACGTTCGCCATCGAGTGAATCGCTCCTCGAACAGATTGCTTGTGGAGCCAGGGCCGGCGAATTTGGCGATCTTTGCACAACTCCATGATCACTGTTTGTTGAAGGCAATGCGGGGCGAATCCGGCGTCCACATGAAGCTACGCCGTGACATGCGGGACGAACGGCTGTACGGCCAAGAGGAACGCTGGTTTTCTTCCTTCTTCAGCTGGAGTGATCTACAGATTTGTAAGAGTCTCTTGGATCTCGTCGGCGACCAGTGCGAATCCCTCGTCCTCCGGATGGAGTTCGTTGACCCAGTGGTCTTTGTAGTTCGCGAGGTTATTACTCAGAAGGGGCCTCACGTCTACATAATGCACGTGCTCGAACTCCGGTTCATCGGGCAACGATTCGACCATGGTGTTGAAGCGATCGATCAGGGTTTGGACCGTAGAGGTGTTGTCTGACAAGACCTCATAGCCCTTGCGTTCGAATCCGGGCTCAAGCCACGGTCCGGGGAGCGGACCCCAACCGCCCCAGAAACCACGACCATCCGGCACGGAGTAGCCGTAGCCGTGGATGACGACAGGTATGTCTCGGTGGTCGAAATGGCTTTCGCACAGACCACCGACAATCGAGATGAGTTCCACCCAGGCGGTCTTGAGCCTGACGTCGATGAACCCTCGAACGATATCTTCGTTCAGCGTATTGAGCCCGGAACCCGAGTGGTTGAGCAGGAGCTCAAACTCTTTACCCGCGATGTCGTTGCCTCCGCCGGAGAGCAGAACCGCCATCGGTTTCTTGCCCTTGCTCGCAAGCTTTCCGAGTTTGTGGCTGAGCTTCTCGTACTGTTTGTCCTGGTATGCCATCGACTCGATCGTGTCTCCGGCGTGAGCCACGGAGACCACCTCGTAGTCGTACACCTCTTCAAGCTCCTCGAGCACATCTGTGCCGGGGTAGTCGAACCAGGAGTCACCCTCTGCCACGAGGATCTTCTCCTGCGCCCTGGCCACCGCGCCAGCCGCTAGACCGACAGGCGCCAACATGTTTCGCTTCATCATTCGCCGTTCGGTTCTTTCCTTCGTCTTTTCAAGGATGCGGTTGACTCTTTCTCTCACGTCACTGCCCATGTGAAACTCCTTCTTCAGAAGATCAACATCTTCTGTTTCCTTGAAGATGTCGAACAAGCCCGAACGACATCTGGCTCCGTTTCTTGCGACTACATTCCTAGCTTGGAAAGGACCTCAAGTACGAGCACGGTCCCGGCGCCTCCGAAGGGCAGAATTATGGCGCGCACGAGGGGGTGCTGGGACCAGGGTGCGAACGCGCCGGTTTTTAGATTCTTGAGTTCCTCGATGGTGAGTTCAATTTGGGCGTGGCGACGCTGCTCCTTCTTGTCCTCGGATCCGGTGAACCGTGACCGAAGCTTGCTGAGAATCAGCAGGCTGGTTTGTCGGGACGATTCTGCGGCCCGCCTCAGTATGAGTCCGGATGCGATGATGAAGACGGACAGAACACCGAATACGAGCAGGAGGGAAAACGGCCACAACCAAAGATCGAAGTAGGAGTTGCGCGAGATCAAAAGGAAGAAGAACGCGATGAATGGGAGAACGACAAAACGCCCAACAACCGCTGTACGCTCGGCGATAAACTGGACTTCGAGCCATTCGGCTGCCTCCTCGCGTTCGAGGCCTCGCTCTTGCTTGACGCGTTTGATCGCCGTTGGTGGCCAAGAAGTATTCGTCGTCTTGAACTGCCGAATCATTCGCGCACATAGCCTGTTCGTGTCGAGAACAAATAGTGACAATACCGCGAGAGTGGATGAACTGAAAACGATCATTAGGAAGTCCGTTATCCGCGCAGTGGAGCTGCGGACAGGGCTCGCAGGAGGTCCGAATAGCATCATTGCCACATTTGTGAAGACTATGTAGATGAGCAATGCCAGCAAGATTCGCTTCAATCTCATCTCGCGCTTTCCCAGTTCTCTGGTTGAACGCCAGATCTCTTTCGCGGGTCGGGTCGGATCCGTTGGGGCCGGCGCAGCTGCATCTCCCGCTTCTGGGCCGGAATCCTCGGGTGCCGCGTCATCGGCAAGTGACGCGTCGTCGTTCACGATTTGATGCTTCGTAGATTCTTCCTCACTGAATCTGTATCGCCGTTCTAGATAGTCGTTACTTCGGCGAAGGTCGCAGGCTGCCGACAGCAGAAACGCTATGCACATGAATCCGACGGCGAATCGCAAGAACTGTGTCGGCCAAACGCTGACACCTTGTAGGAGTTCAAAAGGTTCCCCTCCGAGTTTGCTCGAGTCTAGCCACACTACGAAGGTGAGTATGGTGAGCATCAGGAGGAACGAAATGGAAAGGGTGATGACTCTTCGTCGAAGTTCTGCTGACAACCTGGCTTTGCTTCTCTTTTTTCTCATGAAGCAGCCAACGATTGCTGCGGAAAACAGCAGTGCTGAGAAGCCGGACGCTAGGAGCATGTCCGTTCGCAAGCCCAAGATCGACTGGCTCTTCTGTTTCACCGGGCTGTGGAGTGTCCATTGGTTTGGGTTGTCGAAGCGGCTGATGTCATAGGCGCCGCCACGGGCTACTTCGTAAAGCCGAGGGACGACGAGATGCTTTTCGATATGCTTGCTGGAAAGTGGAACTGAAGTACCGGTCTCGGGGTCCTTGAGTTGTATCGGTCCGAGCGCGAGCTGGCAGGCCAGGAAAGTGGAAGTCTGATAGCTGCCCCGAAAAGGCGGGATGGCCCCTTGCAGGCTTTGGTTGAGAGAAAGCCCGAAACTGGAGGCGATGAGAAGGTTGCGACTCCAATGGTACTGGTTGTTGTGGGTGAGGCGCGCATCGAGGTCGGTGGTGAAGAATACGGCCCTTGGGAAGCGAGCACGCAAGGCTTGGAGAATGAGCTGCTTGTCGTAGACGTCGCTACCCACCACTCCGATGATCTTGAAGTGTCCCAGACCTCCGGGGAAAACCTGGCGCTCGCGAGTCGATATCTGATCGCAGAGCCTTCCG
>JAAESQ010000109.1 GCA_024229275.1 bacterium
ATTTTCGTCATTTGACCGCTTTTGGCCGTAAGCGCCCATAGACTTCCTGTAAACCCAACGTTCGGGTATTCACTCGATCAGTGATCTCTCCCGAACGCCCCCTTTCGGCGACTCACGACCCAGATCCGCTCCTAGGGAATCTCCGATAAATCAGTCATAATTGCGCTAAAGACCGACGCTGCAAAGCTGCGCTGCTTAGCTTAATCTTCTACAGCGTCAGAATGCGGTTGGATTTATGGATGGAGGGGTTAGTGACGACGATGTGGAGCGCGACTTCCGGCAGCGGCAGCAATTCGGCGATCCATCTCCTCAGTCCTGATCACGCGGCGGTCCGCCGTAGACAAGGAGGCACTGGCCAGTTGGATCTCGCTGCTGAGGTCTTGCTGCCGATCATCGGAAGGCAATCCCTTCATGCGCATTTGATGCCGATCAAAATCCAGCTGCGCAAAAGCTTCGGCCAGACGATCCAGTGAACCACAAACGAGGGCGACGTAGTCTGCGTGCTCTAAATTATAAACTAGCATAGCTTCAGCTGGCAGTTGTTCTAGATCCTGGGCGAGGTTCTTTCGGCCGCTACGCCGCCGCTCATCGTGCTTGAACCCTCCAAAAAAGTTCTCTGCTGGAAAGTTGGTTCTAACCACCAACCTGACACCACCGCCCGCACTCTCGGGCAAACGGATTACGTGGCCCCAGAGGTTGGCTCCATGGACATCGATGTGCTTCAAGATGATATCAATAGCCTCGCGTATATCCCGGGCAGGTCCTCGTTCCGGCCGCCGTTTCTTGAACGAGGCGACCAGTTCGTCCAACCTCTCTCGCATCCGATCAAGGTCCTGCTCTGTCTCGTCCTTTTGGGGTATCGCCGCCAAGCGTAGCACCCCTCGCAGCTCGTCGAACAAGGCAGCGCGGCGGCGCAACCGCTCAGCGGTTTGGCGAAAAGGCACATCGCAATCTACAGGCGTAAGATACCGATGCAGTCGTTCGAGAGCCCTTTTCACCTTCTTGTTCTCAGGTGGGGTTCGTAAAAAAGTATCGGTAGCTCGCAGGGCGGTCGAGCATCGTTCATACAGATCGAGATAGGGCCGGTCGAAAGGGTAGTCAAGACCGCTGGCCTGAGCTTTGTAGTCCAGTGTCCACTGAGCGACGGCGCGAACGATAGCCAGACCGTCGTTGCCTGACGCGATACCGTGCCCCCCGTCGGCTATCGACTGCCACTGGATGACCGCTTTGCGGGCATCCCCAATGGAAGGGCCGAGCTTACGGCCAAGGTCCCGAACCAGAGCCCGAAGCTTCGGTCGCACCTTGGCACGCCGGAACAGTTCACGAAGTTTAGCGTGAGATGGCTCAAGTAGGTCTTTGCCTACATCCGCCAGGAAGTGCTGGTGGCAAGCCAGCACGGGAATGGCAAGTTCCAACTCGCAAACCAAGTCATCGATGGCCGGGGTTATCGCCCGGCCCAGATCGCGCATCGCCGCACACGGAACACCGAAGTTGCGCACCGTTTCGCGCAAGCAGGGTAAGATAAAATCGGCTCTTTCCGTGGAGATCTTCCAGGCTTCCAGCACCCACTGGCGCCAGCCCGCCATCACCAACAGCAGGGTACCGCGGCCACCCTCGCCAGTCGCATCGACGTGCATCGGCCAGCCACCATCGCGCTCAAGCGCGGCCTTCAGCCATTCGGCCCGAGCTTGATGGAGTCTTGCCAGGTAGTGCACAAAGCGCCGCGAGAGATCGCTTACCTCGCCTGTCGAGATCCGGATACCTTCCCCGTTCTCGAGCATCGAGCAA
>JAAESQ010000110.1 GCA_024229275.1 bacterium
GTTGAGATGTCAACCTGTTCGCCCTTCCTAGATCGCCAGATCCAGCTCATCAAACCGCGCATCATCGTAGCCCTCGGGCGCATTGCGGCGCATCGCTTAACTGGCAGCACCAAACCGATGCGCGCCCTGCGTAGTCGCTGGATGACCTACCAGGGGACGCCGCTGCTCGCGACCTATCATCCCGCATACCTGCTGCGCAGTCCCAAAGAAAAGCGAACCGCGTGGGAGGATATGAAGCTCGTGTTGGCCAAGCTCGCAGAATGATGTTTGATCGCAGGTGAGCCTCCTGCAAGAACTACCTGGTCGCTTCCGATCTGCCATTCTGAGCACTGCTACGCCGCGTTCGCGCGGATACTCAAGGAAAGACACCATGCCTCGATACTTGTCACCCTGAGCGGAGCCGAAGGGTCTCCCGTTGAAGATAGCAGTATGTATGTTGTTGCAATTGAGCAAATTGCTAACCCTTGCGGGAGATCCCTCCACTCGCCATTGGCTCGGTCGGGATGACATTTTTTGTGTTTGTCTTTGGGAGCGACCGTGAGGGAGTCGAGGAATCTCCCGCTGAAATCTGCAGTATGGGTCTGACCTCTCTCAAGATACTGCTGAATCGCAGCGGGAGATCTCTCGGCGAGCTCAAGATGACAGCTTTCAGGGCGATGGCGAGCACCTCCGCACTGCTACAATTTCAAGACGACACATGCTTTACTTCGGTTACGGTTCCAACCTTCATCCCGCTCGACTCTGTGCCCGAGTGCCGTCAGCGCAATTTGTCGCAACCGGTTTCTGCACCGGCCGGTTTCTGTCGTTTCGTAAGGAAGGCCAGGACGGCTCGGCTAAGTGTGATGCACCATTGACTGCTGATAGCGAATCTAGAGTTTACGGTGCACTCTATCGACTCAATCCTTCCGGCAAGCTAACTCTCGATCAGATCGAAGGACTCGGCAAAGGCTACGAAGAAGTTTTGCTGTCGGTTGTCACTTCAACCGGTGTGGTCGAAGCCTTAGCTTATGTTGTTCAGACCGAATTCATCGATGTACGACTCAAGCCGTTCGACTGGTACAAAACACTCGTTCTTGAGGGTGCGAAGCTTCATGGCTTACCGGGAGACTACATCGCTGAGATCGAGACTGTTGAAACGATCCCA
>JAAESQ010000111.1 GCA_024229275.1 bacterium
CCAGTGCGGGACCGTAGTAGACGATCTTCACTTTAATTTGACGATATTGATTGTCGAACTGGACCATTCAGTCTCCCTGATTTCTCGGCTGAGGGGATCTCGGTGGACCCTCAAACACAACCGAGATTCCATGATCTTAGCGCGATTAGATCCATGGCGCGAGACTCTCGAACAAGTTGCGCCCCATGATCCAACTCGCATCAAATGGAAAAAGGTCGTACATTTGTTGAGCGCGCATCTTTTGTTGCGGAAGTGGAGGATCACATGCGCCTGCAGGGAGCCTTTCTCCTCAGTCTCTTGTTTGTGGCCGCAATCATACTCATTCTGAGGGGACAAGAAACCGAATCAGGCCTCCAGGGAGTTGCCAATGCTGCGGCAAATCTTCGGGAGGCAAACGTCGAAGGAAGAATGCTCGACCCTATTGCGGCAGAGGAAATCGTCGAAGCAATGACCTCCCTCGTCGTCAAACCAGAGTTGATCAAACACCACGTTGAGGACCTACGCAGTTTTGCCGCAACTGCAGCATCTTGGGCTGATGCGTCTCCGTCGCCGAGTCTAGAACTCAACCTTGCAGTCGCGATTCGCAGCGCCGCAAATGAGCTACGAGCCTATGCCACGCACGGCAGCGGGAGAAACCTTGAATTGGCGCAACGACAGCTCACCGCCGCCCGCGCCGCTTTAGAGGGTGACGCACCGATAGGAAACACTGCCTCGGGAGTCCGAGATCGTTTGGAGAACATTCAGCAGTCCCATCGAGAGAAGCTTCAGCAGCTCGATGAGACGCTCAATCAGTAGTGATTAACCTGTGGGTCGACATGTATACACCGGCCTCATGACAGGCTCATCAAGTCGAGGCAGGTGGCATTGAGTCGCACTCAGAATCAGCGAAACTGAGTGGCAACCCATCGAGATCAGCCAAATCAATGTTGGTCACCACGACAGGTCCAGCACCGAGTCCTTGGAGCTGGACGCCCACCAAACCAAGCAATCGCCGCACAGCCGATGTTCGCTCAACTGAGACTGTCGGCCACAACCGGATAACGGTGTGGCCAGGTTGCAGGGCGACCATGACTACAGGGTGAAGTGGACGTGAATGCTCCACGACAACACCTTCAATCAGCAGTGCCTGCCTGTCAACTCGGAGCCAACAGGCGTCAACCTTGAGCACTGCTCGACCCCATCGATGAACCTCTGTCGTCAAGCCAGCCAACACCTCGTCGAGAGCCGTTTTTCCTTCAAGCTTGAGATGCGGCATCAGTCGCCTTTCCCTTCTGACCCGACGAAACTGAAGATCACCTTGCGATCACGAGGCCGCGCATCACAATCGACAAGGACAATCTGCTGCCACGTACCCAGGCAGCAACGTCCTTCCGAGACCGGAACGACTAGCGACGGGCCGAGTAAGGCAGCCCGAAGGTGAGAGTACCCGTTACCATCTCCCCATCGATTATCGTGCTGATACCCACGATCGGAAGGTGCAATCTGTTCCAGCGCCTCCTCAAGGTCGGCAACACATCCGGATTCGTACTCGATTGTAGTGACTGCTGCCGTCGACCCGGGAACAAACACTGTAAGTTGCCCCTCTCCAGCGGCAATGACATGCAACCAATCTGAGGCGTCCTGCGTCAGGTCAACAACTGTGCCTCGGCCCTGTGTCGATTTGGTGAGTCCTCGCTTTTCGATCAGCATCCGCAGAGTATAGCGTGACATCCAGGGTCGACATCGTTCTCAATGAGGCCATTGTTCTGGTAGGATAGCCGCCGTGCGTTTGTGCAGCTGGTTTTCGGCGGCTTTCGAGGTGGCGTTGCCAAGCATCTGTCTCAATTGCGATGATCCATTGCCTGCAGGTGACCCTGGTTTCTGCATGAGGTGCTGGGATCGGCTCACTCCTGTGACCGATCCCACCTGCCCGCGTTGCGGGAGCTCAACTGATGTTCGGAATCAGTCATGCCTGAGCTGCGTGTCTCACCCTCCTTGCCATAGTGGTCTCGTCGTCTGGGGTGAGTACGGTGGTGAACTTCGAAACGCCATTATCGCGCTCAAACACCACACCCACGACGAACTGGCCGAGCCCCTCGCCCAGCGCCTCTGCGACAGAATCCTGGCTGAGCACTGGGATCCCTCACCCGAGTTTGTCACCGCAGTCCCATCACATCCGCTCTACCGCCTCCGGCGAGGCTATTCAGCCTCTGAGCTTGTCGCAACTGCTATTGCCCGTCGCCTCTGCCTCCCTTCATGTCAGGCACTCAGCAGACGCGACCTTGGACGCCAAGCGCGCCGCAGTCGCGCTCAACGAACCGCGATGGCGGGTAAGGCCTTCGGCCGGCGACGTGCCGCACGAAAGCTCAATGGTCGAAGTGTCCTGCTGATCGACGATGTCACAACCACAGGAACCACCATGCACCGAGCAAGCCGCTCGCTGCTTCAAGCAGGTGCGGGCAGTGTCTACTGCGCTGCGCTAGCTCGGACTCCAGATTCTAGGAGAATGCAATGAGTCTCTTCGACAGTTTGGTCAGGATTGGTCTTCCTCTCACTCCAAAACTCATCGTCGGCCAAGTGGCAAAACGCTACGTCGCAGGCGATACGGTGGCGAGCGCAGTATCGACGATGCGTCGTCTTAATCAAGAGGGAATACTCTCCACCGTCGATGTTCTCGGCGAGGAGGTCTCTGTCCGATCGAAGGCCGAAGAAGCGGTCGGCGCCTACATCGAACTCCTCGAAACCATCGATCGAGAAGATCTCAACCGCAACATCTCAGTCAAGCCGACACTACTCGGATTGAAGATCGACGAGGACCTCTGTCGCCAGAACATCCACACCGTCGCCGCCCGAGCATTGGAGCTGAAGTGCTTCGTCCGCATCGATATGGAGGACCACACCTGTACGGATGAGACCCTACGGATCTATCGCAGCGTTCAGAGTGATCTCGGCAATGTTGGCGTCGTTCTTCAAGTATATCTTCGTCGTACAGTTCAAGACATCGCTGACCTCCTCCCGATGAAGCCGAATATTCGCCTCTGTAAAGGGATCTACCGGGAACCGAGAGCTATCGCCTGGAAAGAGTTCGTCACTATCCAGGAAAACTTCATCTATTCCCTCGAGAAGCTTCTCGAAGGGGGAGCCTACGTCGGAATTGCGACTCATGATCCACACCTCGTGTGGGCAGGAATGAAGGCGGTCGACCGACTCGGGCTTGACCCCGACAAGTATGAATTTCAGATGCTGCTCGGGGTTGATCCCGAACTACGCCGCATCATCGTGGACGGCGGCCACCCTCTGCGTGTCTACGTGCCGTTCGGGAAAGACTGGTATCCATACTCGATCCGGCGTCTCCGCGAGAACCCAACCATCGCCAAGCACGTCGTACGCGCGATGCTCGGGCTGGGTCGAACCTAACGCCACCACTCTTTACAGGCGAATCGAGGAGTTCCTCTCAAGTTGAGAGCCCCCGCAAAACCGTATATGCTGACGGCAGTGTGCTACAGCACGAGAGGAGATTCCCCATGCGGAAACGGCTGATCCCTTCGCTGTTAGTGGCTGGCGTGGTTTTCGGCGCCGTCACTGGGGCCTGGGCTTCAATGCAGGCCAGAATCAAGGGCACCGTCACAGACCTCGAAGGAAACGGCCTTAAAGGCGCCGTCATTACAATCACCTGCGATGAACTGCAGGATTTCGAAAAGACAGTGAAGTGTGACGATGATGGCACATTTTCGGTGCTGCTGATGGACGCGACCCGCCACTTCAGCTTTCGCGCTGAGGCACCTGGATATGTGACACACAAAGAAGCTGTCAAGGTTGCTCCAGGTTCGACGAACAACGATATCGACATCCCACTGAGTACTCCCGACCAAGCGCGCGAAGCCAATGCAAAGGTTCTTGCACTCGAACCTGGCTACAAGGAGATGGAGGAGGGTCGTACTCTTTTCAAAGACGGGAAGCTTGAAGAGGCCAGAGCAAAGTACCAAGCGGCGAGTGAAATCATTCCCAACGTCGTTCAGACTTGGATAGGCCTATCAGAAATCGCCGACCAACTCGGCGACACCGAAACTGCCTACACCAGCGCCAAGAAATGTCTTGAACTTGACGCCGAAGCTCTCAGCTGCCTTGCTGTCGCGATCAACTCGGCAAACGTACTCGGTCACAAGGAAGACCATCAGCAGCTCTTTCTTCGCTACCAGGAACTCGTTCCCGATGATCCGGCGATTCTGTTCAACCAGGCAGCTGATCACTTGAATCGAATGGACGACGAGCAAGCTCGACCCATTCTCGAGAAATGCCTCGAAGCAGACCCGGAGTTCAGCAGATGTCTGTTCGAGTTCGGCATGCTTCTTCTGCGAAGTGGCGACCTCGAAGGAGCGAAGGCAAAGCTGCAGGAATACCTGAAAGTAGACCCAGAGGGGCCGGATGCGACCACCGCGGTAGAAACGATCAAGTACCTGTGAAACTGTATCGAACTGAGAGCCAGCACCGGCACGAGAGGCGGCGGCCGGAGGCTGACCAAAGCTTATGACGGCAACCCGCATCATCACGGTGTCCTCCGGCAAGGGCGGGGTCGGCAAAACGACCTTCGCGCTCAACTTCGCGCTCACCCTGTCGCGAATTGCCCCGACCGTGCTGATCGACCTGGATACTGGCACGTCATCGGTGCGAAACACCCTCGATACTCACATCGGCAACGATCTCTACCATTTTTTCCGCAAGGGTCATCGTTTGGATGACTGCCTCACTCAACTTGATGATCGACTCGACCCGAGGGGGATGTTCAAGAACTTCGCATTCATTGCGGCGCCTCGACATGCGATCGATGAGATCACCAATCTTGCTGATCAGGCACGATGGCGGCTTGTTCACGCCATCAACTCGCTGCCAGCGCGATTCGTGATCCTTGACCTTCGTGCAGGTCTCGATGCAAACGTTCTCGATTTCCTACCGCTCTCCAACTCCGGAATACTTGTCTTCACGCCCCACCATCCAGCCGCGACAATGGCGGCCGGAGACATCGTCAAGAGTCTCCTGTTCCGCAAGCTGCGCTTCATTTTCGCCGAGGATTCACCCTTCTACCACGATGTCAGTGATCGCCATATGCATCGGATTGTCAACGACCTGTTGGATGACGTCGAAGATGTCTACGAGGACAGGCTTCCCAATCTCGACGCCTTCCTCGGAGATCTCCTGGCCTCGATCGGTCAGAACCAGTATCTCGACGCCATCGCAGATGTGATCAACTCCTTCGGCGTCTACTTCGTCCTCAACATGTTCGATGGTGTCGACGAGTCCTACGACAACGCCATCAGACCGTTCATCGAATATCTGACCAAGTACGTGTCAGCTCAACTCAACCTTACTAATCTCGGCTGGGTCGTGCATGACCAGGCAATTCACAGGGCAAACTGCAATCGAAGGCCCATCCTGCTGAATCCGGTAGGCCGTTCCGACCGACCTGCAGTGGATCCCGTCCTGGCCGAACTGGCCAAACTTGAGCAGACGCTGGTCGGACTGCCCTCGCGTCCAACACCAGCTATCAAGAATGCATGGCGCGACGAAGTTCTACACATAGATCCCCATCAACCCCTGCATCGTGAACTCGAGGTTCTTCAACAGATGTACAAGAGTCAGGGTCGGATGAAGATCCAAGATAACTTCGCCTACATCGCAAATCGTGCGCTGCATGTGATTCAGAGCCTTCCGGCCGAGTCATTTGGTCACCCGAAACTCTATACACCGTTCGAGATCTTCCAGCATCTCTTCCCCAACCAACCGAACCTGTGAACCACGAGACTTGCCTGCGGTCCTATTCTGCTCGATGTGCCACCATAGACGTCAAGACGTGTCAAAACGGCAGCGTTGTGGTGGCTATTTTCGGGGAGCTGATCGCCGGCGGCGACGAGGATTGAGCTCTTCCTCTTTGAAGATGAACTTGACCGAGTGCTTGAACAGCAGGAGATTGGGGGCATCATTGCGGTTCAGTTTGATACAGGTCTTGTCGTACCACTCGATCCAGCCGCTCAGTTCTGTACCGTCGAGCAGAACAATGACCATCGTTGTTCGGTTCTGCATCTGCTTGAGATAGTAGAAGCTCTCCGCATTTGTCTGCTCTGCAGGCACCTGTTTGCGTCTTCCGGCGGAGCGGGCAGGTAAGCGTTCAACCATCTCGTTCATCGACGGGCGAATCAGTTTGCGGTCTGACATAGAATTTCTCCTCGGACCCCTTGAAGAGGCATAGTCGGGGACCCCGGATCAACTGGATCGTGAAGCAAGGGTAGCAAAAACCGATCCAGGAGTCTTCCGCAAAACCCGGGAAAAGGTTTCCGCAGATCCAGGACTCGATATCTAGCCACCGAGTCTTCATCTCAGGAGCCAAGGAGCGCGATCAGAGATTCGAGGCCAAGCTCGGCGTCGGGCCCGAGGCTGAAGCGTCCTACCGACTGACTTCGCGCAACCAAGGCTGCCAAATCGCCGTCTGCCTGCGCTAAAACAAGTTCCGAGAAACCGAAGCCTTTTTCAGGCACCTCCAGGGACCGGTCAGCTGGATCTGTGATCTGCAAAAAATGCCCGGTGGTAGGGCCACCCTTGTGAAGCTGCCCGGTGGAGTGAAGGAATCGTGGCCCGTAACCAAGGGTCACAGCGACTCCATACCGATCTCGCAACACTTCTTGCAGCCGGTTGAGGCGTTGGCTGATGCGCTCGGAAAAGGGTAAGAACGCCTGAATGGCAATGTACTCACCCTCCGTTGCCCGTCCGAGGAACTCCATGACGGCCTCAGAATCGCTCAGCTTGACGGAGGCAGCGCTTCCGGCGGTACTCTCCCCCTGCATTGCCATGGAGGTGAACTCCTTCGCCAGCTGAACATCAGGTTGATTGAAAGGGTGAACACCCATGGCCATTCCGGCGACTGCGGTAGCAAACTCCCAACGGAAAAACTCTCCACCAAGATCGTGCGGCTCCGAGAACCTGACCGCTATGACCGGGCAATCCGAAGCATCGAGCCGGCTGAACGCTTCCAAACGATTGTGTGGCTCTTCATCCTCTAACGAAACAGCCACGAACAGACGATCGGAACCATATCGCTCGATCGGGCCGAGGCGTTCCCCGGCCACTGGAATGACCCCACGCCCGTCTTTCCCAAGGCTCTCGGCAACAAGTTGCTCTACCCAGTCAGGAAAGGAAGCCAGCGCAGGCGAGGTTACGAACGTGATCTTGTCACGCCCGGCTGCTGCTGCTTCCGCCAAAATGGCTCCCAATTCTAACCCCGGGTTTGCGTCATCACAGGCACACGCAGCAGCAACCGCATGTGCGGAGGCCAACACTCGCCGAAGGTCGACACCGAGAACGGCAGCCGGCAGGAGGCCGAAGACGCTGAGTGCCGAGTATCGCCCTCCGACGTCTGGAGGCGCAAGGAAGGTTTGACGGAAACGACGTTCCGCAGCGAGTTCCACTAGCGACGATCCCGGATCTGTGATGGCGACGAAGCGGCGTCCCGGATCGTCTTGGCGCTGAGACACGAGGTCGTAGTAGTAGTGAAACAGAGACAGGGTCTCCACGGTTCCACCAGACTTGGACGAGACAACGAACACGGTTCGGGCAAGATCGAGGCGCTCAGTGGACGCCGCCACGGCATCGGGATGAGTGCTGTCGAGAACGCTGATGTTCGGGTATCCACGGCGAGGACCAAACGTGCGCGCGAATACCTCTGGAGCCAAGCTCGACCCGCCCATGCCGAGAATCACAACGTTTGAGACCATCTCTTCGCGCATCTCTTTTGCAAATTCCTCGAGACTCGCGACACCCTCTATTGAGCGGGCAGGAAGCTGCAACCAGCCTAGTCGATCAACGAGTTCTGATTCGCCCGGCCACAGCGTTGCGTCTTTGGCCCAGATACGCTCGACGACTCGATCGCTCTGCCATCCGGCCAAGCGTTGCCTCACTCCATCTCCCAGTGACCCGAGACGGCAGGAAACTGTGCTCACGCCTGGTTCCCTGCACTCCGACGCGCATCAAGTGCCGCCATCAGAGCATCCCAAGAAGCGGAGAACGCAGCAACTCCGTCCGTCTGAAGCTTTGAAGTTACTGCATCGAGGTCGATATCCAATTCGGCTAATTGCTCAATCGTTCCCGGGGCATCCTCCACCGCGGCCGCGAGACTAGCCCTTGGATTTCCATGATCCCTAAAAGCTTCCAGGGTTGCGGTTGGAAGTGTGTTCACGGTATCCGTTCCTATGAGTTCTTCAACGTAGATCACATCCCGATAAGCGGGATTCTTAGTACTGGTCGATGCCCACAAAGGACGCTGAACTTGGGCGCCTTTGGTCCGTAGAGCTGCGAAACGATCACCGTAGAAGATTTCCTTGAATCGGCCGTAAGCCATCGCCGCATTGGCGATTGCAGCTTTACCTCGCAGCTCAAGCGCCAGCGGCGTTCCTATGGCTTCAAGCTGACTGTCGATTACGGTGTCCAATCGAGATACAAAGAACGAGGCAACCGACGCTATCTTGCTTGGATCGGTTGCCTTTTCCAGACCGCGGATATAGGCCTCAGCAACCCCCTCATAATGTGCCAGGGAAAACACAAGGGTTGCATTGACATTAATACCATCGGCGATCAGTGTTTGGATCGCGGGTGCGCCAGCTTTGGTAGCCGGAACTTTGATCATCAGATTTGGCCGCGCAACTTCCTTCCACAGGCGGCGTGCTTCCTCAACGGTCGCCTTGGTGTCGGCGGCGAGTTGCGGGGAGACTTCCAGACTCACAAATCCGTCGCTGCCTCCGGAGCCGTCATACACAGGCCGCAGGAGGTCTGCCGCGGACCGAATGTCGTCTTTCGCCAACGCTTCATAGAGTTGAATCAACGAAGGCGCGGGAGACGCGGCGAGAAGTGCATCAATCGCGGCATCGTAATCGCCCGAGCCGGCAATCGCTTTTTCGAAGATTGACGGATTCGAGGTCACGCCCCTCACACCGTCCTCTTCAATCAAACGCGTGAGCCCTCCGCTGTTGAGCAGATCCCGCTGAATGAAGTCGAGCCATACCGCTTGTCCGTGCTCGCCCCACAGTTGACGCAGTCGATTCATGGTCATCCTCCTGACTACAATCCTACCGTTTTCTGATCAAACCCGCTCAAAGTCCGGGGCATTCTCCTGCAGCAACTTCCACATGGCCGGCTGAAGGAATCACCTTGCGCCGTTGTGGCGCGCACGTATCATGTATAGTTTTTCCGAGAGAAATGTCCCGTCAATTCCGTTTCAACATCGCGAGAGCTCGCTCAACCACCGCAGTAGCCGTCAGCCCGAATTTCTCAGCAACGACCTTCCCCGGAGCGGAGGCTCCGAACCGGTCAATTCCAATAATGTCTCCGGTGTCACCGACCCAGCGATCCCAACCGATCGTGGTGCCCGCTTCAACGGCCAGGCGCGGCACTCCATCCAGCAGAATCTGCTCCTTATATGACGGCTCTTGATTCGCAAAGAGCTCCCACGAAGGCATGGAGACAGTCCTAGCGCTGACGCCCTTCTCGGCGAGTTGCCGCTGCGCTTCGACGACCAACTGCACCTCCGAGCCTGAGGCCATGAGCACGAGGTCAGGCCGCTGTTCGCCGCCTTCTCGAACCACATATGCTCCTTGTGGGACTCCACGCAGTGTTGTCTCACGCGTCGCTCCGCTGGGAGCAAGACCCTGTCGAGAGAGAATCAGAGCCACCGGCCCGCGTCCACCCTCGAGCGCGGTGAGCCACGCTGCTTCGGTTTCCGTCGCATCGCCTGGTCGCAAGACTGTCAAACCCGGTATGGTCCGCAGACTGAGAACATGTTCGATCGGCTGATGGGTAGGGCCGTCTTCACCAACCCAGATCGAATCGTGCGTGAAGACGTAAATGACGTTGAGCTTCATTAGCGCTGCGAGACGAATCGCTGGCCGCATGTAGTCGGAAAAGACAAGGAAGGTAGCTCCATAGGGACGGAGACCACCATGGAGTGCCATGCCGTTGAGCATCGCCGCCATGCCGTGTTCTCGAATTCCGAATCGGAGATTCCGCTCACCATAAGCTCCGCGCGTTACATCTCCGCTTGAGGCAATCAGAGTCTTTGTTGAGGGAGCGAGATCCGCAGAGCCGCCGACCAGTTCCGGGATTTGTTCTGAAAGACTGTTCAACACCTTTCCGGAAGCTACGCGACTCGCCATTGTCGTCTCGGTGTCACTCTGTGTCTCGTGCGCTTGACGCCAACCCTCAGGGAGTTTTCCGGCACACATCCGACGCCACTCCTCATGCTCGGCTGGAAACGCCGCCGCCCATGCAGCCACACGACCCTGCCAATCGGCGAGATCCGCTCCTCGACCACGCACGCGGTCACGACAGCGTTCAAGTGCCTCATCCGGTACGTGGAAGGCAGCCTCGGTCGGCCACTGATAGTTTTTTTTGGCACCCCGTATCTCATCTTCACCCAACGGAGCTCCATGCGCGTCCGAAGTATTCTCCTTGTTCGGGGCTCCGAACGCGATTCGGCTTCGAACCGCTATCAAGCTGGGCTTGTCTTCAACGCGAACGGCCTCTTCCATTGCAGCTGTAAGTGCTTCCAGATCGTTGGCATCCGAAACCGTCTGCACATGCCAGTCGCAAGCCTCGAATCGTTTGGCCACATCCTCACTGACTGTCAGATCCGTCTTGCCCTCGATCGTGATTCTGTTGTCATCCCAGATCCAGGTGAGCTTCCCGAGACCGAGGTGTCCTGCCAACGAAGCAGCCTCGTAGGTCACTCCCTCCATCAGGTCTCCATCACCGCACAGAACCCACGTACGATGATCGACGATTCGATGGTCCTCACGATTGAAGCGAGCACCAAGATGTGCTTCTGCGAATGCCATGCCTACTGAGGAGCTACATCCCTGGCCAAGGGGCCCGGTCGTGATCTCCACACCCGGAATGAAACCGTACTCGGGGTGACCGGCGGTCTTCGAACCCCATTGCCGGAAAGCTTTGAGATCATCAAGACTCAGCTCATATCCCGCAAGATAGAGGGTGCTGTACAGCAACATCGATGCGTGTCCACAGGACAGAACGAATCGGTCGCGATCGAACCACGCGGGATTCTGCGGAGAATGCTTGAGAAACTTGGTGTAGAGCAGATAGGCAACCGGGGCAAGCGCCATCGGCGTCCCGGGATGACCTGAATTCGCCGCCTGGACAGCGTCCATGGAAAGGGTTCGAATGGTGTTGATACACAGCTGATCAGTAGCGTCAAATCCCCGCTCTACCATTACTTCCTCCGTTCAATCAGAGATTCGACCCGACTCTCGACAGTCGCTGCGATGCGCCGCATCTTTTGACTCCCAAACTGTCGTTTCAGGGCGATCGACGTCATCACCCAGATCGGAGCTAGCGAATCTCATCGGCGCGTTCAACTCAATAGTCCTCGCAACGATCTCAGCCGAGACAGCCAGGTGGTCTCGAGTGATGTCAGACTACCATCGAACCACTGGATAGCAAGTTGGATTCTGAGAACAACTCGGCTTTAAACGATGGAATTTTGGAGTCCGCTGAGGTTCAGTCGCAGCGATGCCGCCAGCGGCGGTGCGCACCGTGGCGTCAGCGTCGTCTGAGTTCGTAGAGGACCTGCTTCGCTACGGCCTTCAAGGTCTCAAAAACGCCCATGCCCTGAGTAGCAACGGCTTCATAGGTAGGCTCGCCCTTGAAATTCAAACGACGGTACATCTCGTCGACTGCAACCGCGGTCGGGAGATCGCGCTTGTTGAACTGCAAGACGTAAGGCATGCTTTTCAACTCAAATCCATTGTCGCGCAGATTATCCTCAAGATTGCGAAGCGACTCGACGTTGGCATCGGCCCGAGCTTCTTGCGAATCCGCGACGAAGACAACCCCGTCGACGCCCTTCAGGATGAGTTTCCTGCTGGCATCATAGAAAACCTGGCCGGGCACCGTGTAAAGGTGAAAGCGAGTCTTGAAGCCTCGCACCGAACCCAGGTCCAGAGGGAGGAAGTCAAAAAAAAGCGTGCGATCGGTCTCGGTCGCCAACGAGATGAGTTTGCCCTTTTGCTGCGGATTCGACTTCTCGTAGATGTACTGGAGATTCGTCGTCTTTCCGCACAGACCGGGACCGTAATAGACAATCTTAACGTTGATTTCGCGCGCGGCGTAATTTATGAAACTCATTCGGAGAACAGTGCGTCGATATCGTCGTCAGTGATCTCAGCAAATGGCGACGACACCTCCTCGCCCCCAACCTCTGCCGCTTTGGCCTGCATCTCGCTCAAAACTCGCTCGATATCACCAGATGCTTTGCGAACCCTCAGCCGAACCAGGCCGAGGGAAGATCGCTCGTCGAAAATGACAACAAGAATCAAACGCTGCCCGACGATCGAGATGTGGATGTTGTCCTTCAGACCCTCGTGAAAGAGGATCGAGAACTCCTTCTCGCCGATCAATTTCGCCAGACCATCGGTTGCGGCGACATTTCCTGCGGTGAGCGATGCGAGCGAAGTTGTGTCGACTTTGTCGATCTCTCCGGCGCCCGCTATCTGCTGGCCATTCTTGTCAACCAGAAACACGATCTTGGCGCTGGCATCGACCCGTAATCGGTTTAGGAGCAGCGTAATACGCTCGAACTCCTCTTCATACATCACCAGATTGGACTCCACGGTCGCCAACCCCCTTGTAGTATGACGTTCTAACACAGTCCACGAATGCAGGCAAGGTTCCTGAACGCTTCAGTTGCACTAATTCTACGTGACTTACACCGGTTTCAGGCCCTCAGATCTTTCTCCGTGACAGCAGGGCCTGTGCCAACGTGACCTGATCTACACTCCCCAATTCACCACCAATTGGTATGCCCGCAGCGGGCCGGCTGACTTCTACGCCAAGCGTCTCGAGGCGTCGGGCGATGTACAGGGCCGTTGTCTCTCCCTCGACCGTTGGATTGGTCGCGAGTATCACCTCTTTCACCGCTCCACTCTCAACTCGAGTGATTAGTGATTCAATGGTGAGGTCGCCGGGCCCGACACCATGTAACGGAGAAAGGTGACCGAGCAGCACATGATACAGACCGCGAAATTCCCGCGTCGCCTCAACCGTCCAAGCTGCGGTCGGCTCCTCCACGACGAGGATCACGCCTTGGTCGCGGTCAGAATCGACACAGATGGGACACGGATCCTCCTCCGTCAACAGCCAACACGTGGAGCACAAGTGAACCCGTTCACGGATCTCGGACAACACCTTAGCCAGCTGGGCCACTTCCCCCGACGCCACGGTCAGCAGATGTTCGACCAGACTCTGTGCGGATCGGGGGCCGATGCCGGGTAGCCTTTCGAGCAATACGAGGAGTTCCCTAACAGCCGGGGGCCTGAGCTCAGCCATCTACCTCTCCCGTGGTGTCTTGAGGTAAAACCATATCGCTCATACGATCACTGAGTGGTCTCTCCAGGTTTTGAAGAGCCCCGGTCCGGCTTGACGTGGACTACATCTCCACCGAGAATTCGCTGAGCCAACTGCACTCCTGAATCCTCCAAGGCGGCAACTTTCAGCGAGGGTTGGACTTCTGAGCCGCTTTCGGCGCCAGCCACTTCCACGGCGATGTGTTGAACTTCCGGCCTGAGTTCGCGACAGGCTTCGCGCAGGGTCTTTTGTGAGTCATCTCGGGACAGAAACTGAGCCAATCCAGCGGCGCTTGCCGGCAACTGAACCGACAAGGTGTCACCTTGAGCGACGACTACAGCGCTTTCGAGTGCTCCGGCAAGCCGCGGATTGCTGGGCCACAGAAGTGCCGTCAGTTCTTCATCGGTGGCTTTGGTGCGCGAGCCTCCGACACCTCCTGAGGAGGATTGCTGTCTCGGTGAGTGCTCTCCCGGCCCCCCAGCTTCGTTTCCTGGATCTTGGTCATCAAGAATGGCCTCTACCAGCTGCACTGCGGGCCATCGTGCCAATCGAAGACAGGAAACCTCGAGAGCCAATTCTCGATTCGAGGCACTGCGCAGAAGGCCCTCTTGTTCGACCCAAAGGCCAAGCATCCGCGTCAGTGCCGTCACTCCTAAAGTACTGCCCAGTTCACGCACAACTGACGTCTGAGTCTCGTCGAGATCACTCTCGAGATTCGCGTCCACCGCAGCATGCAGTACAACTGTCAAGAATCGGCCGATCTCTTGATACAGCACCGTGGCATCATGCCCAGAGCCGAGCTGTTCGCGCAAAACACGCAGACCCTGTGCTGCCTGCCCTTCGACGAGCGCAGCTACGAGTTCGACAACTTGCTCAAATCGCGGCACGCCAAGGACCGAGCCGACCGCTTCCTCATCGATGTTGTCATCGGCAAATGCGCGGAGTTGATCCAGTAACGACAATCCGTCCCGCACGCTACCTGCCGCTGATCTGGCTATCAGCATTGCCGCTCCTCGAGTGAGCGAGAAGCCCTCGTTCTTGGCGATGAGAAGGAGCCTTTCAGTGATCAGCCCTGCAGGGACGGGCCGGAAATCGAGTCCCTGACAGCGCGACAGAATCGTCGCCGGCACTCGATGGCGCTCCGTCGTGGCGAAGATGAACATGATGTATGAGGGCGGCTCTTCCAGACTCTTGAGAAGCGCGTTGAACGCTTCCCGAGTCAACATGTGGACTTCGTCGATGATGATCACTCGAAAGCGGTCTCGGGTGGGTCTATACCGCAGAAGCTCACGCAGCTCACGCACATCGTCGATGCCACGATTCGAGGCGCCATCAAGCTCGACGACATCAAGACTCGAGCCGGCGGCGATCTCCGTGCACGAGGGGCATACGCCGCACGGCTCGGGAGTAGGTCCCTTCTCGCAATTGACAGCTCTGGCAATCAGCCGCGCAACTGTCGTCTTGCCCACTCCGCGAAGCCCGGCGAAGAGATAGGCGTGCCCTAGGGTGTCCGCCGTCAACGCATTGCGCAGCGTCTGTACGACTGGATCCTGCCCGATCAGATCGGTGAACAGCTGAGGTCTCCATGAACGCGCCAGGACATGATAACTCCTTCGGGCATGGTATCGCAGCTGCTTCCTGGTGTCCCGCGGTGGCCAATGCTCATTTCGTAGGCACAGGGCTGACGATAAAGAGTAATGAAACGTCATAGCCGAACAACCGTATATCTCCCCGTGGCGGTGTGTGAGGACAATCACACGAGATGACGCAGTTGGGCACCTATCGTGGGTGTTTAGCTGTTGCCGGATTCCGAGAGTGCAATATACTACTGGCTCATAAGAGCCCAACGATTGACTTCGCCGGAGGTTTTCATGCGAATCCGCCCTATCATTTTTGCCATTCTCGCCCTTACTCTTCTTACCCAGCCGCTGGCCGCGATCCAGCCCGGTACCGACGTCTTCGTCCCTGCATCTGCCCGAGCAACTGGCCAACAGCAGTCTCAGTGGATCATGGACATGTATATCTTCAACCCTGGCTCTTCCACCGCCAGCGTGACGGTGTACTGGTTGTTGAGGAACAATCCCAACACCTCACCCGCCAGCCGCACCTTCTCGATCGCACCCGGCGACACCCTGGTGTTGGATGACGTCATCCTGTCTCAGTTCGGCTTGCAGACGAGCCACGGCGCCTTTCGGGTAACCTCCGATCGGGCCGTAGTTGTGAACGCCACCAGCCTCAACGTCGCCAACAACACCGAGTATGGACAGGGTGTGGAGGCTATAGCAGCAAGCAATGCCACTCCTGCCGGCAGCACCACACACGTCGTCGGCCTCAAGAACAACGACGACTTCCGGACCAACATCACTCTGGTCGACGCAACCGGTCAGGGATCGACCGCCACCGTTGAGGCCATCGACACTACCGGAACGGTCATCGGGTCACAGTTTTACACTCTGCGCGCCTACGAGCCGATTCACGAGAGCGTAGCAGTGCTCGGCACACCGTCGTTTGCAGACGCGACCCTGAGGGTCACGGTTCTCACCGGTGCAATCATCACCGGCGCGTCACGGGTCCACGGAAATATCAATTCAGGGTCCGGAGATCCGATCACTTTGAATCCGTGGTGGCAGTGCGGCGGCAGCAGCACAACCGCCGGCCAGTACTTCGGGGTTCTCTTCACTGACAGGATGCGGGGAATCAAAATGACCGTTACTTCCGGCGACGCAGTTCGCAACCTCGCTTTTGAATCCGATCACCCGAATGAAGGATGCACCTATTTCTTCCCCGGCGGTCCCGACGAGGACTTTGGTGAGTTCTGGGATCCGCCACAACCGCTGGCCGATTTCCTCGCTCCGAGCGGGTATTCCTTCCCAACAACGTACCAGGATGAGGGAGGCGTCATCGGAACGGTGACCTGGACGGTTCAACTGCAGGAAGACGTCTCCGGCGCGTACTACACGGGAACCGTGACTGGTGTGGGCAGTGGATTTAGCGGTGACGATGCCGACTGCAACGGCAGCCTCTCAGTCGGCCAGGTGACGATGGGCAAGAATCCCACTCCCTGATTGAGGGAGCACTCACAACCAGTCGGCTCTCATTGCCGAGAGGTGCTATCTTGGAAGTCTGCGATGTGCGGTCTTTGGAGGGATCGATGTCTGGACGGAAATGCTTTGGTGTCCTCGTTGTAGCACTCATGTGCGCAGTATCCGCTTCGGCGCTCAATTCTGGAACCGACATCTTTGTTCCGGCTGCGGCACGAGGTCAGGGCCAGCGCGGCAGCTTCTGGATGCTCGACGCCTATATCTTCAATCCCGGCACGGAATCGGCGTCTGTGATTGTCTACTGGCTCCCACGCTGGGGCGAGAACACCAATCCTGTGAACGCACCGTTCATCGTCGAACCCGGTGAGACCCTTGTCCTCGAGGACATGATCTTCAACACCTTCGGCCTAGAGGCTGCCCAGGGTGCGGTGCGCTTTGCTTCGAACAATAGGATCGTCGTCAGCGCCCGC
>JAAESQ010000112.1 GCA_024229275.1 bacterium
GCGTTTTCGTGAACGGCTGATCACCAGGAGTTGCTGTTTCATGAGAAGACTATCGGCAACAATGGCTTTTGGTGCGCCAAGCTAAGCTTGGTGTTTCTTACCGGGTGCAAGTCCCGGCCGGGAGAGGGATCAGGATGATCTCTCGTAAGGGCTAACCACCCACCCGTATCGAGTGTTGCGCCCCTGACGGACAGCGTTGCAAACGGTAGGGAACTGTAGCGAACGTGAACAACAGGGGTGAAGCGTACACAGAGAATCTTGTAGGCCAGAGGGGTGGCCGCACCACCCTGAAGCGATTTCAGCCTCGTCAAGAATAAGAATGCAGACGGCGACAGTGTCAACGACCTGGAAGCCAATACAGAGGAATCGATAGTCGATGCTATGGTCGAGATAGGGTGGCACTGCTGGGAAACCAGGCAGAGAACAGAGAAGACAAACATCGACCTAAGGTATGGGCAAGGTGAGATTCCCGAGGGTCTGTCGGGGTCCGAGCGCCTGGCATGCAAGAAGAGAAGCGTCGAGAACTTGGGAGACCCCATCGGCTCCCGGGAGCAGGATAAGGTATGCGGTTATTGAGGCACGTAAGGGGAAACCCGGACCCGGAACTAGACCGAAGCCTAAGCGTTGCTGACCGGGGAAGCCTGAGCGACCGAGGAGGGAGCCGGGCCGGAAGCGGGTGGGGAGTCAGACCGGCTCATAGTACTCCGAGCACGGGAGAGCC
>JAAESQ010000113.1 GCA_024229275.1 bacterium
ACTCATGTAGAACTCGAGCTTGAGCTGGGTCGCAAGATAGTCGAACGCCCCCATTGCGTTCCACAACAAGGCCAACACACCCACGATCCACAGATGAATCGGTGTGCCACGACGAACATCTCCTCCGTCCAAATTCGTATCTACCATTTTTTCCTCCTTCATATCGGTCACCAGATAATCCGCACCAAAGACGTCGCCAAACTCATACCAAGCCACACTGGTCTACCGGTGCACCTAAATCCGAAAAGGAAAAAACTGTCTCCAAGATTCCGGAGAAATCACGCCAGAGTCGCCACTCCCACCACTAATTTGGCTTCTGGATAACTGAAATGAAGCTATTACGAGCCCGCCACTCTCGTCGAATACCGACGCTTTCTGAAACGTAACAGAATCTCGGTACGCTCGTTCGCTCTCCTCAGCTACTCGAGTGAGGCTCGCTCGAATCTCGACAAGTTCGGGAAAGACTCATCCCGGAGAAAGCGCTTCTGCCTTCATCGAGAGGCTGATCCTGCCGCGGGTTTGATCCACGTCGAGTACCGCGACCTTGACCACTTGGCCGACATGGAGCACTGACCTCGGATCGTCAATCCAGGAGTCGCTCAGCTGTGAAATGTGCACTAAACCGTCTCGTTTCACCCCAAGATCGACAAACGCTCCAAAGTTCGTCACGTTGGAGACCCGACCTTCGAGTATGAGTCCTGGCTTGAGGTCCTCGATCGACGTGACGTCATCACGCCAGGTCGGAGCCTCGAATTCAGGGCGGATATCACGCCCGGGTCGTTCCAATTCGTTCTGAATATCGACGAGCGTGGGTCGGCCGATGCCGTTGTCCAGATCAACGAAGGACTGTAAATCGATCCGACGAGCAGCTTCACCAATCAGCAGCTCGAGTTCGAGCCCGAGACTCTTGGCCATCTTTTTGACCAGCGAGTACCGTTCGGGATGGACCGCGGTTTGGTCCAACGGATTTCTTGCGTCGTGGATTCTCAGGAATCCGGCACAAAGTTGAAACGCCTTCGGCCCGAGACCGGGGACCTTGAGCAAGCGACGACGGTCGTTGAATCGACCCTGCTCCTCTCGGTGTCTGACGATGGCACCGGCCACTTTGGCGCTGATGCCTGACACGCGTTCAAGTAGGGAAATCGAAGCCGAATTCAGTTCCACGCCGACCCGGTTCACCGCTGACTCCACCTCTCGGTCGAGTTCCTCAGCCAGGGACTTCTGGTTGACATCGTGCTGATACTGGCCGACGCCGAGGGATTTCGGTTCGATCTTCACCAGTTCGGCCAACGGATCCTGCATTCTCCGAGCAATTGAAGCCGCACCGCGCAAACTTACATCGAGGTCTGGCAACTCCCTCCGCGCCACTTCGGAAGCGGAATAGATTGAGGCGCCGGTCTCTGGAACGATGACCACCATCACGCCGTCAAGACCTGCATCACGCAAGCTCTTCCTGGCAAATGCTTCAGTTTCACGACTTGCCGTACCGTTGCCGACCGCAATCGCCTGGACTTTGTGTTGGCGGCACAGAGCGATCAGCGTCTTCTTTGCAGCTTCGGTACGCGATCCATCGGGAACTGCGTATAGGACATCGGTCGCCGTGACCTTCCCGGTCGGGTCGACCACAGCCAGCTTGCAGCCGGTCCGCAAGCCAGGATCGAGCCCAATGACTGATTGTTGGCCGAAGGGCGGCTGCATCAGGAGTTCACCGAGATTGGCACGGAATACTCGAATGGCTTCGCTTTCGGCGCGCTCTTTCATCTCCGTCCGTATTTCATTCCCGATCGATGGTCTCAGCAACCGCTTGTAGCTGTCAGATACAGACAATGCCACGTGTTTTCCGGCCGGTGTAGTGAGCGGAACGCCCGGTATCTCTGCCAAGCGTGACATCTCATTCTCATCGTCGATGCGCAGGTTGCTGGCCAGGAAACCGTCACGCTCTCCACGCAAGATCGCCAACATGCGATGTGAGGGCACTCGACTCGCAGGTTCCTGATGATCAAAATAGTTGCTGTACGTGGCACCTTCCGCTTCTTTGCCAGCCACCACTTGGACTTCAAAGGTGGCGTTGTTTCGATAAGTACGCCGGAGTCGCGCGCGGGCTTGGGCGTCCTCAGCAAGGCGCTCGGCCAGGATGTCTCGCGCGCCGCTTAGCGCCGATTCGGCATCCAGTTCGTCGTTCACGAATTCGGCTGCCAGTTCGGCCGGCGAGGTCTGCCCGCGGGCAGCTTTGAGCAAAGCCTCTGCCAGAGGTTCGAGACCTCGCTCTCGTGCCATCGATGCCCGCGTTCGACGTTTCGGCCGGTACGGTAAGTAGAGATCCTCAAGCTCTGACTTTGTTGTGACTGAGCGAATGCGTCGATCGAGGTCGGGTGTCAGTTGGCCCTGATCCTTGATTGCCGCCAGGATCACATCGCGCCGCTCTGTCAGATCTACGAAATATTCTCTCTGCTTTGCCAAGGTCTCGAGAGCAGCGTCATCAAGACCTCCCGTGGCTTCCTTTCGATATCGAGCGACAAAAGGAACCGTTGCTCCACCGGCGAGCAGTTCAGCTGCCGCTGCTACTTGCTGAATTGTGCACGCGATTTCTTGTGCGATCGATGAGACGAACTGAGGCTCGAGGCCGCCCGCGAGTTGTTCTTCCATTCAGTACTCCGTCCATCCAGCATCCTGCCAGGACTTCAGGTTTCGTCAAGCTGTGACAAAATGTCTGCTGGTAAAACCACACTGACGAAAGTGGCGAAGACTCTGCTGTCGGTCGTCGCAATGGACACTGGTTCGAGCGTTATTCATCACCGGCCGACCGCATCGTGGCTATCGTCGATTGGCAAATTGGGTTAGGTACACATTCAATTTGGAGTTCTCATGACGAAAAACAAAAAGCGGTCCCTGTCAGAGGATCACATCTACCGTGACCTGACAATAGGCATAATTCTGGTCTTGGTCTGCAGTCCGCTATTTTTCTGGCTGACCGGCAGTTCGAAGGTCTATGGCTATCTAACTGCGATATTTCTACTTTTCGCACTCTACGAGATCACCCGTCGTAAATCGGATGTTGTAATCGGATTGCTGCTGGGCCTTCCCGCAGTCGCGGGGGGTATCGTCAACGCGCAAACGCCAGACTCGCCGGCGATCAATGTGGGTCCAACGATCTTGGGGGGACTGTTTATAGGATTTCTGATCTGGCGAATCCTCAAGGACGTGCTGACCGGCTCAAGAATCACTCAAGAGAGGGTGTTCGGAGCTGTCTGCGCGTATCTACTGATTGGTTTTCTCTTTGCCGATATCTACGGATTTGTCGCGCTCGTTGACGACAAGGCATTCGCTGTCTCAGACAATATTCGGCAGAGCTGGGCCGAGGGCGACGCCTCCGGTGTGCGAGGAGTCTTGACCTATTTCAGCTTTGTCACCATGACCACACTCGGGTATGGAGACATCTCTCCGGTTTCACAGAGTGCTCGCACGCTAGCCTGGATTCAGGCGCTGGCCGGCCAGCTCTATCTCGCCATTACCATTGCCGGATTGGTCGGAATCCACATCGCCAACAAAAGAGAGTGAGCTGACCGGTCGAATCATCGATCAAGAGTATGGATTGAAACAACCGTATTCCCCGACCGGCCCATGCCTTATTGGCAGCAGCCAGTGTGATTTCATCTACTCACCAGAGATCGAGAACCCAGATCCTGGGACTTCTGCTATCCAGTCGCCTTGCCGGGATCGTCCATCGCTAAGGTGACCTCATCAGCCGGCACAGGCGGAACCGGCTGTTCCGCAGCCTTAGGATCCCAACCGCCTCCGAGAGCACGGTACAGGTCGACCAGGTTCTTGATCACTATCCCCTCGCTTGCTGCGAGGTCGTCCTCGCGAACCAGAAGCGTTCGTTGGGTGTCGAGCACGTTCTGAAAATCCGTCAGACCCGCCCTGTATTGAG
>JAAESQ010000114.1 GCA_024229275.1 bacterium
AGATACAGACACAGAAATCAGAGTCAGAGCCAGAGAGGAACTCTGAGCACTCGAAGCGGTTTGGCTTCGAAGCATGGTCACTCGGGTCGTTCATGTGGGTGAGTGAATAGCCGTTGAGTCAGCCGGAGTCAAGGGTCGGAACGACCGGCCCTTCGAGGGCCGGCCTGCCCTTTACTCCGGACGCCACTCCGGCTACATGTGAGCCATAACTGAACCACCAGGAGTGACCTGGAGACTAATCGCAGTAGCAGACGCCGACTCCAGGACAGCGTCAGCGACAGAGTCAGAGAACAGCGGCAGCCTCAGAGTCAGATTCAGATGGCAGAGTGCATCGTGAGGGTTTCTCCGACAGGCCTTAACCCCGGCCCCGACCCCGGTTACTCCCAATCCACCATCATGTGATCAACAGTTGCGGAACACACCGGGCGGATCCTCTCGTCGATCTGTTGCTCGACCTCCCGGAGTCGATTGCGGCGTGAAGGGTGCAGAAGGACGAGGTGGCGGCCCTCGAACTGGCGGGCAACCTTTGTGACTTCTGCGATATGCATATGGCCAAATTCAGCAGCTCGCTGGCGGTCGCTGTCTCGGTAGAAAGAGCACTCTACGAGCAGGATCTCGCTGTCGAGAACCCAGGGTTTGTCGGTGAACAGGGCTGGGCCGGTGTCAGCACAGTAGGTCAATAGCACCACTTCTATTTCTTCTGTGACCTCTTTGCCACTCCGCCTGAGTTTGGCGATTTCTTCGCTCGTAAGATGTGTGAATTCATCGCGCAGATGGCGACGATGCCAGACGATGCGCGAGCCCAGAGTCGGCACCCAGTGATCGGTGCTGAAGAAGTGCAAATGCATGTCAGCGCGCAATACGATGCTGTCGCCGTTCTCTACAGGTTCAACCGTGGCGTCGTAGGGTCGTCCACCTTCGAGTCTTTCAGCCGTTAACAAGAGCTGCCTGATGTTGTCGGCTATAGCGCCAGGTGCATAAACCTTCGCCGGGCCCATCGAATTGAGCAAACGCTGACTGGCCCAATAGGCCAATCCTCCCGCATGGTCGTGATGTCCGTGACTGACACAGACTTGGTTCATCGGTGGCAGTGCTCGGTGGGCTCGGCCAGGATCAAGAGCGAGACGAAGTTGAGGCAATAGGATGAGAGTGCCTTCGCCAGCGCGGCTGCCGCCGCTGAGCTTCAAGGAGCCCCACGATGTGTCGAGCTCGAGAATGCGGAGAGTCAACGGCTAGACTCGACGAGGTAGAAGCCGGCTCTGGCAGAGTCCTTGGGAAGATCGATTCGCAGAGCCCAATCGGTTCCCGCTCGGAAAGTCTTCTCGAAAGTCTGGCTGCCCATTGATCCGCGCTCACGGTCGATGAGTTCAACTGCGAGGGTGTGACGCCCGGACGGCGTTAGCAGTACCCGTTTGACTTGACCCTGGCCCTGCTTCTTGATGCCCAAAAAGCCCTTCTTGGTGAAGTCAAATGGGATGTCGGCAAGCGTCTGACCGTTGAAGGTAATAAGGACTCTACCTGCGTTGATCGGAGAGTTGAAATTTACCGTGATGCGGGAGGTGCCTGGAGTAGGACGGGCGACTGGAGTTGGGACAGCTGCAGATTGTTGCCTCGCCCGTGAGGTGCGGTTAGAAGGAGAACGCCGTGCAGCGGCGCGAAGTCGTTCCTCCGAGAGTTCGAGATATGAAACCGCGATCTCGTGTTCGGGCTCGAGTTCGAGAGCCTCTCGAAACCGATCTGCTGCGTTTCGGTACTGCCCGCGGTGGTATAGATCACGCCCCTCGGTGACGATTTCGTCGACGCGCCGCTGTGTTTCGGCGTTGGCCTGCTCCTGCAACAGATGATTCCGCGCAGATACGACGATGGCTCGTGCAGCAGGTGAAGACGGCGCCTGATCGAGAACGTTGAGCGCTGCAGCTTCGGCAGTGCCGGGGTCTCCATTCGAGAGTGCTTCCGAGGCGCCGTGAAGAGTAACGACAGTTGAATGGAGGTTGCGAAGACTTGGAAGAGAGGGTCCGGTCGGCACTTCTCCACCGACGCGTGCCCAGAGTACGGCGATCGGAACGAGGCAGAGCAATGCCCATGGAGCGACAATTCGCAGCACCCATGAAGGATTGACGTCGAACTTCATGAACTCGGGCAAGGGCAGACGATCAAGGAGAGAAGGGCGTTGGACCTTTATGCGATGAGCGGCGGTATCGGGCCTGGCCGAAGAAGTAGGAGGTCTGGCACTTATGCGAGTCTCCTCCTCGGGCTCGGCGATTGCCGTTGTTGCCGGCGCCACAGTGCTCGGCGGCGGTGCTTGGGGTTGAGGTGCGGGTCGCCCTTTCTTCGGTGTGATCTGAGGTGCTGGTTTCGCCGCTTGGGTGCCTGCCAATGCACGCGCCAGCGCGGACAGGACATGCGAGAGTTCGCTTCCGGATTGAAAACGCTTTTCCGGTTCCTTCTCGAGGATTCTGAGTAGCACTGGATTAAAGGCCGGGGGTAATCCAGGAGAGACTGTGGATGGAATCGGACAGGGCTCACGAGCAATCTTGTTGGTGACCTCATGCATGGTTTCGCCGGCGAACGGCCGAGATCCGGTGAGTAACTCGAACAGTACGACACCGAGAGAGAAAAGATCCGACCTCCCATCGGGTTGACCACCGATGATCTGTTCCGGTGACATGTAATTCGGCGTGCCGATGAACTGACCTTCGACAGTGAGGTTCGAGGACTCAAGGCGCGCAACACCGAAATCGGTGATCTTCGGAGTGCCGTCGCTTTCGAGAATGATGTTTGCAGGTTTGATGTCACGGTGCACGACACCCATTGAGTGAGCATAGTCGAGAGCCGAGCCCAGATCTGCCGTGATGCGGGCTGCATCCGAGAAAGAGAATTTGTGGCCCTGTGTCAATAGCTCTTTCAGGTTGTAACCGCGGATGTACTCCATGGCGATGAAGACGGAACCCGTTGCCTCGTCCTCTCCGACATCGTGGATAGTGACGATCGCGCGATGATTGAGACGTCCTGCAGCGCGAGCCTCGCGCAGGAAGCGCTCGCGGAATTCGTCCGCCATCTCAGTATCGAGATCTACCCGTAAGGTCTTGAGCGCGACTTCGCGGTCGATCAGCGGGTCCTTAGCGAGATAGACGACACCCATCGCGCCACGCCCGAGGACTCTTGAAACCTCATAACGACCGATTGTTTCAACCGCCATCGAAATCATTGTACCGTGCCGATCTGGCGTTGGGGTGGTCGAATCGACGCGGCCACCGGTTTGAACCGCAGTCGGGAGTCAGGCATGATCCTTGCCTAAATGGAGCCGAGGCCTCTTGGCCCAAGGGGGAGAAATGGACTCAGTCAGTGTCGAAACTACTGTCGATCGCGCCGCAGCCCGCCTGGGAGAGATTCAGCGGTCGATTGGTGAGGTCGTAGTCGGTCAGGACCGGCTCATAGAGTCAATGCTGGTGGCTTTGTTGTGCAGAGGACACGTTCTGCTCGAAGGCGTGCCGGGGCTGGCCAAGACTTTGACGGTGCGCACCTTGGCAGACGTTGTAGGTGGCCGGTTTCAGCGTCTCCAGTTCACACCTGACCTCCTGCCTGCAGATGTGACTGGCACCCAGATCTTTGACCCCGGCTCGAAGAGATTCGTACCCCACCGGGGTCCGATCTTTGCCAACCTAGTACTGGCAGATGAGGTCAACAGGGCACCGGCAAAGGTGCAATCCGCATTGCTCGAAGCCATGGAGGAGCGTCAGGTCACGATTGGTGACGCAACCTTCGACTTACCGGATCCGTTCGTTGTCTTGGCGACGCAGAATCCGATCGAGCAGGAAGGAACCTACCCTCTGCCGGAAGCACAGCTCGATAGATTCCTACTCAAGGTGGTTGTGGACTATCCGGCGCCGGAGGACGAGCGGCGTGTGCTTGAATACCACTTGGCAGAGCAGTTCCCACAACCTCGTCAGGCGACTTCGCTCGAGGAAATCGTCGAGCTCTCAGGTGTCACTCAGCAGGTTTATGTTGATGAGCGAATCCGTGCCTACATCATTTCATTAGTGAACGCGACGCGCAGTCCGGCCGATGTCGGACTCGGCGACATGGCGCCCTTGCTCGCCTATGGGGCATCTCCCCGGGCTGCAATTGCACTCGCGATCGGCTCACGAGCGCTCGCGCTTGTGAGGGGACGTGCTTTCGTGACTCCTGAGGACATCAAGGAACTGGCGCCTCTTGTGTTGCGACACCGAATGGTGCTGACCTACGAAGCTGAAGCCGAGGGCGCCACGGTAGACGAAATTGTTGATCGCATTCTGCTCGCGGTGGAGGTGCCGTGAGTTCCGTGCTGCGATATTTGGGGAAACCTCAACCCCGGGATCCGGTGACGCGAGGCGGGCCACAGTTGCACTCGCAGGTCCATCGTCTCGAGATCCGCGCTCGCAAGGCAATGCAGGCCGGACTCACCGGTCATTTTCTGTCGGCTTTCCGGGGCCGAGGCCTCGAGTTCGAAGAGGTGCGCGACTATCGTCCTGGGGACGACGTCAAGACGATTGACTGGAACGTCACTGCCCGCACCGGCGAACTGCATGTGAAACTGTACCGCGAGGAAAGGGACCTGACTGTCTTGCTCCTGGTCGATCTTTCGGCCTCAACTCGTTTTGGATCCGGCGTGATGACCGTCCACGATCTGATCGCCGAAGTGTCGAGTTTGTTTGCGCTTGTCGCGGCTCGAAGGGATAGGATCGGAGCAATACTATTCGACGACACTTTGCGCCAGGTCATTCCTCCACGCCGAAGTTGGCGACACGGTTTAAGGGTCGTCCGCGAAGTGCTAGGAGCAGCACCTGCCGGGCGCGGGACGGCAGTAGAAGATGCTGTGCGAGCGGCAGGACGGATTCTGCATCGACGAGGCGTTGTGTTCGTTGTGGTCGATGCTGCCTGTCATCTGCCGCGGCGTCAGCTCGTTGCTCTTGCCGGGCGCCACGATGTCGTTCTCGTTAGGGTCACTGATCCGCTTGAGAGAGAAGGCTCACAAACGGCACACCTTCCCGTTGTAGATGTCGAGCAGGGGAGGCGATGGGTTCTATCTCCCGGCGCCCCGAGGTCATCCCAACCGACTCTTCCTGGTATAGATGCCATAGATCTATCGACCGATAGTGAGTACCTGCCAGCGGTACAAGCAATGCTCGAACGAAGAGAGTTACGACATGCGAGGTAGAGACCTCCTCGTTCTCTCGGCACTGGCGTTTGCCACGGTGCCGCCAACGGAAGCGCAGGAATCTCCGAAGCTAGAGATCTCGGTTCGAACAGATGTCGTGACAGTTGGTGATGTCGTTCAGGTATCAGTTCAAGCTCGTGGAGGTCGTGATCTGAACTGGGGCGAACTCGAAGTCGCAGTGACTGATCAGGGACCGTGGGCGCTGGTGCAACAACCAAGGTCGGTCGCAGCAAGCCGTCCACCCGCATGGGACGTGCTGCTGGCACCGATGAAGCTTGGAGAGCTCGAACTGCCTGAGTTTCAGGTTACGGTGCGCTCGGCGGATGGCGCCGTTGCTCGCGCCGAGGTGATTTCGTTGCCTTCGGTTCAAGTAGAAACCGTGCTTCCTCCCGATCAAGAGACTGCTCCGAGCCCGATGAGACAGCCGGTTGGAGTTCACGGATTTCCATGGGAGTGGGTTGCTCCGGCGGCCATCGTTTTGTTGCCGTTCATGATGGTTGGCGTGTGGATGATGCAAAGAGCGCGAAGCAAGCACCAGACGGGTGTGATGGCACTAGCTCCGCTAGAAGAACTCGAACTCAGGATGGCGAAACTCACCAATCGGGTGGGCAAGGATCCTGGCGAATTCGTATGTGACCAGTTGGCGGCAGGATTGCGATGCTATTTGGAACGTCGCTCCGGTGAACCGGTAGGTGAAATGACCACCTTCGAAATGCGGGTACTTGCACGTAGCGCCGGGTGGCCGGAGCCTGTTCAGCGAGGGATGGCCGTTGCGATGGATGCTGCAGATGGGGTTCGGTTCGGGAAGCGGGCTGTGTCCGATAGTGGGCTACGCTCAGCGATTGACAGTGCTTTGGCGACCGGCCGTGGATTTGAAGCGCACGTTCAGTCTCTCGAACAGGAGAGTAGCGACAACTCGCAGGCGGTCGTAGCGTGATACGCCTAGCTACGCCCTACTGGCTGGCCCTGGCCGGACTAACGGTTGTTTTCGTAACCGTCTGGCTCGTTCGTAGGCGGTTGCAGCGGTTTCCGATGGCCAGTGTTCATCGGCACCAAGGGAGGTGGATCTCGCTGCAGGTGACGACGGTTGCTGGGATCCTCGCCGCGATGGCCTTCTTACCGTTGGCTGTAGCGTCCGCTCGTCCACAGGAGGTTCTGGCGCGAGTGCTTGAGCACACGGAGGGCGTTGACATGGTAGTCGCCCTCGATGTTTCCGGTTCGATGGCGGCTCTCGATTTTGAACCAAGTGATCGCCTCGGCGTGGCGAAAGAAGTCATCTCGAGTTTTGTCGAATCACGGCCAGACGATCGTTTTGGCGTCGTGGTCTTCGCGGGGGCAGCGGTGACGCTATGTCCCGTGACTCTCGACCATGGGGTCGTAACCCATCTTGTCCGCGAGATCGAGCTGCGAGCCTTGCCCGATGGAACCGCCGTTGGCCTCGGGTTGGGGACAGCCGTCAATCGGTTGCGCAAGTCCCAAACGGAGTCAAAGGTCATTGTTCTCGTCACGGATGGGGCCAGCAATGCGGGCGAACTCGATCCGATGACCGCCGCCGAGCTGGCTGCACAGCAGGGGATAACTGTTCATACGGTCCTTGTTGGTAGCGAAGGACCCGTTCCGGTGCCTGTGCCGCAGCGCGATCCTCGAACAGGCCGCGAGACGGTGACTATTCAAAGAGTGGAAGTGGAGACCAATCCCGAGTTGCTCGCTGAGATAGCGCGTGCCACTGGAGGCATGTCGTTTCGGGCCCGTGATTCTGAGGCTCTGGTGAGCGTATTCGCGGAGATCGACGCGATGGAACGAACAGAGTTCGAGTCCACACAACTGGTGCATCACCGCGAGAAGTTTGAGAACTGGGCATTGGCGGCCTTTCTCCTGCTGACCTGCGCAGTCGTACTTGAATCAGGGTTTGGGAGAAGCCCATGGTGAGCTTTGCTGAGCCTGTGTACCTCTGGCTGCTTGCCTTGCCGACTCTTGCGGCACTCGGAGCGGTGTTGCGTCATCAAAGGCGGCGATTTCAGCAGCGCCGATTGGCAAGTCCTGCAGTCTGGCTCAGGTTAATGGGTGGCACGCCGGCCTCTGGACTCGTTCGGATGCTGATGTGGAGTCTTGCTGCAGCGCTTCTCGTGCTTGCGGTTGCTCGCCCTCAGTGGGGCGAGTTGCCTGTTGAGACCAGCGTACGGACGCGAGATCTGGTGATAGCGATCGATGTGTCGGATTCCATGCGATGCCAAGACGTCAGCCCATCGCGACTTGGCAAGGCTGTGCAGACACTGACGCGGTTGCTGCCACGCCTCGACGGAAACAGGATCGGCGTCGTTGTCTTTGCCGGTGCGGCCTACCCCCTGGTTCCTTTGACCAGCGACTTGCAGGCGGTGAGCGTCTTCCTGCAAGGAGTCGAGCCCGGAACGGTTTCGCCTCCTGGGTCCAATCTGGAGAATGCGGTAGCTGCAGCTCTGGAATTACTCCCCGCAGAAGGAGAGGGGCGCGTGATGGTGTTGCTCACCGATGGTGAGAATCTGCAGGGCAACATCGACGCAGCGGCACAGGCTCTTGCTCGGACGGAAGTGCCTCTGATTGGCGGCATTGTTGGTACCGCTCAAGGTGGTCCGATTCCGATCCCTGAGAACGACGGCAAAGTCCACTACAAACGGGATGGAAATGGTCAACCCGTTGTGACGCGTGCTCAGCCGGGAGTGCTAGGGCAGCTTGTCGAGATGACCCAAGGAGAACTCGTGCAGCTTGAGGGTCCGGACCCAGCGATTGGAATCAGCGAGGTTGTAGAGACTATTCGAACGCGTCAGGAACAGGAGAGTCGCACGGTGCGGCGAGTAGAACGATTTCCGATTTTCCTGGCCTCTGCGGCACTCTTCGCCGCAGTGGGCTTTGTGCTTTCACCCTGGCGACGATTGTCGGCGGCCCTTGTTACTCTCGTGATGATGAGCAGCGTCTCCTTCGCCCAGGAACAGCCATCTGTTACCGAGCAAGCATCGAATGTGCAGCAGGCTGCGACAGCAGCAAATGATGCCGTCCGTCCATCTTGGTGGCAGCGATTGCTGCCCGGTGGAAGTCGGCGATTGGCCAGAAGAGGGACCAGTCATTGGAAGAACGAGGCATTTCCTGAGGCAACGCAAGCGTTTGCCGGAGCCGCCGTCCTGAACAAGGAGGATCCGAGTCGGCTCTACGATCTGGGGACATCGCTGGCGGTTGTGGGCGATCTCGAGTCGGCGGAGCATATTCTCGCAGGTGCTCATGAACGGGGCGCAGAATCAGCGGCCTATAACCTCGGCACAGCAGGGCTAAAACAGCAGCAGCCTGAACTTGCACTGCCTTGGCTCCGGCGTGCCCTGCTGGCGAATTCGAGTGATCCTGATGCGAAACGCAACTATGAGTTGGCGTTGCAACTGATGCAAGAACAAGAACAGGATCAGCAGGATCAACAAGAACAAGAAGACGAGTCTTCTCCTCAGCCGACGCCTACGCCTCAGCCTAGCTCTGAAGGCGGTCCACCACCAACACCGACTCCGGGTCCGCAGCAGTCGGTTTTTGCCGCCCTTGACAGAGCCGAAGCCGAAGCTCGGAAGGCAATGGCCAGCCCGACTCCCAAGAGCGGCAAAGTGGAGAAAGACTGGTGAGGCTGCGACATTTTGGTCTCTCGTCGTTGATGGCCTTATGGATGGCGATCGTGGCGATGCCCGCGAATGCCCAGAAACCGGGATTCGAGGTCAGCCTGGAGCCAAAGCGTCTCGGTGTGGAAGATCTGACCCGTCTGATTGTCACAGTCACCGAACCGAGCAAAGTGAAAACTGCCCCTACGATCGGCGAATGTGAAAATTTTGAGGTTGTTGCCGGGCCGTCAACTGAAAACCAATTCTCGATAGTTAATGGAGTCACAAGCACGACAATTCGATTCGTCTACATCCTGCAGCCTCTCGATGTTGGGCCGGCGAAGGTAGGGCCAATCGAAGTCGTGTTCGGGGACGAGACCCTAGTGTCTGACCCTATCGACGCTGAGGTCGTGCCCGGTAGCTTGCGGCAGCAGCGACCGCAGGGTCGCCAACGACCTCGTTCGATGAATCCCTTCGGTGATCTCTTGGGTGAATCGCGTGGTCGGCGACCAACGCAACGTGTCGAAGTCATACTGCGCCATCTGGTACCGAGACACGACCTCGTCATGGGCGAGGCGATGCTGGTAGAAATCGTGCTTGATTCGAATGTGGCATCCGTCGATCACTTTGACTTTGTCGAGCAGCCTTCGTACCCCGGATGGTGGGCGCAACGGGTTGAACTCGCGCGGCCGATAACACCCGCGCTGGTTGAAATCAAAGGGACGCGATACTACCGGTACACGATTTCACAGCACGTGCTAATTCCTCTCAAGGAGGGGGAACTCACCGTGCCGGAGGTTCAGGCGCGCATCGGCGTTCGAGGTCGGAGCGTGTTCGACGCACCGCGCCTGGTGGAGCGGTCCGCGAAGGAGGTCAAGGTAGCCGTAGAACCGCTGCCACCAGCACCTGAAGGTTTTTCTGGTGCCGTTGGGCAACTCAGGTACTCTGCCTCGCTCGAGCCGGCGGTGATTGAGTTTGGCCAACCAGCGGTATTAACGATTGAGCTTGAAGGCAGTGGCAACCTGCCCCTGGTCGAGTCACCGGTGTTGTGGCCGTCGTGCGAAGAGTGTGAAGCCTATCCGCCGGAAGAGGAAAGCTCTTACACCATCGACGCGAGCGGAATCCACGGCAAGAGAGTGTGGCGCACGACATTTGTCCCAAGAACCTGGGGTGAACTCGAGTTGAGTCCAGTCATGTTGGCGATCTTCGACCCTTCAGCTCATACCTACCGTAGGCAGACCTTGGGCCTCCTCGATCTGACCGTCAGCGCTCCTCCTGCTACACCAACACCGCTTGTCACTGTTGCCTCCGAACGTGACGCCAAGGACGGTTCAGATGGTGATGCAGACGGTGTAAGGAAGGACTCTACGGAGGGATTGTCCTGGTTGTTGGTCGGGGTGACACTCATTGTCGGCGCTGTTGTCGGTGGAGGAGCAGTCTGGCTTTTGCTTCGCCGTAAAGCTTCAGTGCTGCCGCCTGCGCGAGATGGGCAGACTCCATCAGAACGCGCGCGGGAGCTTCAGCTTGCGCTCGAAAGATGGTGGCTCGACGCGCAGCACAGCAAACGAGCCGAGTCTGTGGCACATGACATGGAGAAACTCCGAGAACAACTCGAAACGGTGAGGTTTGCGCCTGGGCGGGCTGATCACACAGAGACAGTTGTGGACCTCGAGAATCGCCTCAGAAAGCTCATGAAACGCATGATACACTGACTTTATGGGCAGCTTGGGGGTCCACAGCCTTCCCGTCGAGGAACTCAATCCATACCTTGATCGTCGACGCTATTCTGCATTCGCGCCGTCGCGTCTGCAGGTTGACACTTTCCTACGTGAGATTCTGATCAAGGCAAATGACTTTGTTCCCTCTGGCGCGGGTTCGATCCTTTTGGATCGACCCTTCGAACGATCTGACAAGGCTGACAAGAATCACCTGTATTTCGTTGCCTCATTTGGAGATGGTGCAGATCGGCTTCTTGGTCAAGAGCTTCGTGCGGATCGTGGGATCGTCGGTCGCGTCTACCGAACCGGGAAGTCCTATCTCATGAACGAGCCCAAGACCGATCCCAACTTCTGCGGCGATTTCGACGTTTCGGGGAGCTTCAAGACCGTGAGTGCTGTCGCGGTGCCGATTCGCATCGAGCTGGCGGTATGCGGAGTGCTTGAGCTGATCAATCGTGAGGATTCGGAGAAGTACTCCGAAAAAGACCTGCAGCTACTCGAGATCTTCGCGCGGTACACGTCAGTTTCGATTGAAAGCTTGCTCGACCTGCAAAGGGCGAACGAAATGGCACGGCGCGATGACCTCACCGGCTTGTTCAATGACCGATTCTTCCACCATCGACTCACCGAAGACCTGATCCGTGCCGACGTCAAAGATTCGCGGGTGAGCCTTATTTTTCTCGACCTGGACAATTTCAAGGATGTCAACGATACCCACGGGCACCTTGCGGGATCTCAGGTTCTGAAGGAGTTCGGCTTTCTCCTCAAAAACGTTGTTGAAGATCCTCGCGCGACTCTTGCTCGCTATGGAGGAGATGAGTTCGTCGTCATCCTTCCTGGCCTTGAGATGGCGGATGCGATGCATGTCGGCGAGGCGATCCGGCTTGGGTTGAGAGATTCTGAGTTCCTTCAAGGGAATTCCTCTTGGGCCGACGGTCCTATCTACTGGCGGGAGCCACTGACATGCTCGGTGGGTGTTGCAGCTTATCCGGATCATGTTCCCAGGGATGGCAGTACGGACCTCAAGAAGAACCTCTTGCTCCGCGCGGCGGATCAAGCTATGTACGCCGCTAAGGCCGAAGGGAAAGATCGGGTCAATATTGCGAGTATGGATTTGTTTTAGACCTAAATTGAGCGATTCTCACCGGCGATTTCCCTAAAAGGCTATGCGGGGCGAACGGGATGAACGGCTATGCGGCAGCTCCCGCCACCGAGGACCTGGATAGACTAGAGTTGTCGATAAGGACTGCAGCAAGCTTTCTCGAGCACTCTTTCTGAGAGGAACTCTGTGCCGGATAGACGGGCTCTGAACGCCACATTGGCAACAATTTGTGCTCTTCGAGCGTAGAATCGAGGGAAATCTGGCAGGGGTTTTGCTGTTACACCCCCAGGAACGTCTCCGGGAAGAAACCGGTGACATTGAGACAGGAGGACATTGAATGCCCGCTGAAAAGCAGAAGCTCTTTTCTCTCGCAGCAGTCGTCGTAGCGGCTGTGTTGTTCGGAATGGTCATCGCTGGAGCGCTTGACTTTACACCCGCTGCTGACGCCCAGAAAAGGGAATCGAGTGCGCCAGCAACACAAGCAATTATCGCAACCGGTGTGCCCGACTTTGCGGCTCTCGCAGACATCGTCGTGCCGTCAGTGGTGTCGATCGATACCGCTCAACAGGAAGACCAGTCCAATCGACGTCGCCAAATGCCGAGTGACCCATTTCACTTCTTCTTTGGTCCCCGCCCCGAGCAGGAAGAGGGCCAAGAACCCATGGTTCGCAGGTCTTCCGGTTCAGGATTCTTCATCACCTCAGATGGAGAGGTCTTAACCAATAACCACGTCATCGAAGACGCCGACAAGCTCGAGATCGTGCTTTCAGACGGTTCGCGATACGAAGCCGAGGTCGTTGGTCGAGATCCGGCCACGGACCTCGCCCTGATTAAAGTGAAAGAAGCTGATCGTGAGTTCCCCGTGCTTCACCTGGGTGACTCCGAAAACGTTCGGGTCGGTGAGTGGGTGATGGCGGTAGGCAATCCTCTGAACATGGCCCACACTGTTACCGTAGGAGTTGTATCAGCCATGGGGCGTATCCTCGGGCTTTCGAACCAAACATCGTTCGAAAACTACATTCAGACAGACGCCGCCATCAACTTCGGAAACTCCGGCGGTCCACTTGTGAACTTGCGTGGCGAGGCCATTGCAATCAACACCGCCATCAACGTTCGAGGTCAGAATCTGGGTTTTGCGGTGCCGGCTGACATGGCGAGGCAGATCTTGCCTCAGCTGCGCGAGCATGGCGAAGTCGTCCGCGGTTACCTCGGTGTCAACATCCGTAACATCACGCAGGAAACGCAGGAGGCATTTGGGCTTTCCAACCGCAATGGAGCGCTTGTCGACGAAGTGGTCGAAGGTGCGCCGGCCTATAAGGCGGGACTGCGGCACGGAGATGTCATCGTGACTCTCGATGGCCGCGAACTCGATGATACGAGAGATCTTATCGACCTGGTCTCAGCGATGCCGCCGGGTAGAGTCGCTCACCTTGGTGTGATCCGTAATGGAGAGAAAATCGATGTTGATGTCAAACTAGCCCGACGAGACGATGCGGATGGTGAGACATCGCCAGATGAGGGCGATGAGGAAGCCGAAGAGGCTGCCGAAAAGATTGGCATCTCAATTACCGAACTGACTCCTCGAATTCGGGAAGGCCTTGAGCTGAGCGACGGTGTTGCCGGAGTTCTGGTAACGCGAGTGCGTCAGCTTTCCCCAGCGGGTGAGCAGGGTATGGTGCGTGGAGATGTCATCACTGAAGTCAACGGACAGAAGGTGACATCGCCGGATGAATTCTTGAGCTTAGTCGACGACGTCGACTCCGGAGACCTCTTGCGGATTTACGTCTTTCGGCCTCGGGCTGATCGCTCGTTCTTCGTCTTCATCCGGATCGAGTAGACAACCTGACCTCGATTTCTGCGAATCGGAATTGAGGAAATTGGCAATAATCTCGGCGGGGTGTGCCAGCAGGCACGCCCCGCTGCTTTTGCCGATACTAAAATCACGGGAATAGGATGACGTACCATCGGTTGCTACGAGTGTTATGAAGGTATTGGTAGCCATGTCGGGAGGAGTCGATTCCTCGGTTGCAGCCCTGCAAATGGTACGTGATGGCCATCAGGTGATCGGGGTGTTCCTCCGTCTCTGGGATTCCTCTGCAGGTGACGCGTCCAGGTGCTGTTCGCTTGAAGACCTCGAGGATGCTCGTGCAGTTGCGGCGCTGTTGGGATTCGAACTCAGGGAAGAGTGCACCGCGCGAAACTTCATCGAGACGGTCCTGATGCCTTCCCTCGAACAATATGCTGGCGGTATTACCCCCAACCCCTGCGTGGTCTGCAACCAAAGGGTCAAGTTCTCAGAACTCGAGAAGGTCGCAGACGATGAAGGGTGCTCGGTTGTCGTCACCGGGCATTACGCAAGGATTCTTGAGCGAAAGCACGAAGGGCCAACGTTACACCGGGGACGAGACCGGGGAAAAGATCAGTCCTATTACCTTCACCGACTCACGCGCTCAAGATTGGAGCGGATTCGGTTTCCGTTGGGAGACATGACCAAGGACGAGGCTCGGCTGCTGGCAGGCGAAGCCGGGCTTCCGGTGGCAGAAAAGGATGAGAGTCAGGAGCTTTGCTTCGTGCCTGAAGGCACGAGCTACGCGGACCTGATCGAATACTGGTTGCCGGACAAAGAAACCCACGGAGAGATCATAGATAGTTCAGGCCGCGTCCTAGGGACCCATCAGGGTGTGCAGCACTACACTGTCGGTCAGCGCAGAGGTTTAGGGATTTCGGCCAACGAGCCGCTTTACGTGCTTGCGTTGGACGCCGCACCTCGGTCGGTTGTGGTCGGCGCCCGTCATGAGCTGGATGTCGATCAATTTGAAGTCCGGGAGACGAGTTGGGTTGCAGAAACCGAACTGGGCGAGGCGATCGAATGCCGCGTTCAAATTCGCTCTCGACACGATGGAGTTCCCGCCTCAGTTGAGCCACTTTCAGAACCAGGAATGGTACGGGTCAAACCTCACGTTCCGCTAGCGGCTCCGGCGCCTGGCCAAGCTGCGGTTTTCTACAACGTCGATCAAGTGCTCGGAGGCGGATGGATCGTGAGTTAGGGAAGTCAGAGGATAGAAGAGAGAAGTTAGAAGAAAATAGACAGGTGAAGGGGGGGTAGGTCCCATGCTGGTGTTCATAGGTTGCCGTTTTTTTCGTCGTCCCCCTCAGGTTAGCCATGTGCCTTCTTCACGTCTCTCGTCTCACACCTCACGTTTATCTTCTCAAAGGAACTGGCTCCTGCTGGCGGTCGTGACCCACTTCCCTGGCACTTTGGTGGGATTCGGCCCCAGGCTTAGTTTGTCCCGTCCGGATTTGCCGGTGCTGCGGCCCCGGGAGGGCCATCAGCGATTGGGCCGTAGAGTTTCTCGTACATTTCCAGATTGTGTGAAAGGGCTCGCAACATCTGTTTTGCCTGGAAAGGGTTCATGATGACGCGGGCAACCACCGGGATGTCATTTCGTCCCGGGAGAGTTCGTCCGAAATCGACGAGGACCTCGGCATAGTTGTGCGCGATGCTGACGAAGTTTGCGTACTGGCCCATTGCGGTTTCCGGCGTTACGCTCAGCTTGGGTCCTTGCTGCGATCGGGATTGTGAGTCACTCATTTCGCGCCTCCGGACGGCATTGTACAGTTGCTGGCGTTTGTATACATGAAGGTTCGCGAGACCGTTCAAAAAGAGGTAGGAGAGCGCATGGGTTCTGAATGCCGCGATGCATTTGATGCCGCGGTCTCGGATGACGCGTCTGGCGCGAGCGAGATCGAGAGAGCTCTCGTCGATAGGTTGCTGAGTCTTCGGGCCGATTGGAGGCTCGACGATCTGCACGGTGGTGCTCGGAAGTTGTGCGACGCAAAGGCGGCAATGGCGAATCTCACAGCCCTTTCGCGCGATATTCTTTCGTGTAAGAGAGTTGCAGATGCTGAAGAGCTGTTGGTTGACCGGCAGAGGCTCATAATTGAACTCCCGCACAAGCTGGCCGAGAACGCTGGTCCCGTCCTCCAGGATTGTATGCGGCTGGTAACGTTGTCACGATCGTCTGCGGTGGCATCGGTCGTGCTTGGCCTTGCGAACGGTGGGTGGGGCGGAGGAGTTGTTGTGCTCGACGGGAGTCCCTCCGGACGGGGGCAGGATCAAGCCGAGTGGCTCGCGACACAAGGGTTGACTGTAGTGTCTCAGCCTGACGCTACCGCTTCGAGGTGGTTGGACGATCGCGACATCAAAACGGGAGTAGTTGTTGGAGCCGACGCGATCAGCGAGTCCTGGTTTCTCAATGCTGCCGGAAGCAACCTGTTGTTCGAACTCGCCGAAAGGCGTCGTTTGCATCGAGTAATGGTTGCAGAGACGGTCAAACTGGTCGATGATGCACGCCTCGAGAGGATGATGCTGAGCCAGGAGATGGCGCACGAATCGAGTTGTGGTCGTTCCTGGAATCCGTTTGAAGCCGTCTCGAATGACTTAGTAGCAGTGTGGGTGAGTGAGCGAGGAGTGCACCGATTCAGTGCAGATGGGTGGAGGATGAGATGAGTCGCTCAGATCTGCGGGAACAGACGCTCGACATGATCGAGCAGGTGGTCGAAGGCGTCGAGACGCGCGGCAACAAGATGTTGCATTTGTCGATGAATCCGCTTCCTCAGAAGCGGGAAGTCATCAAGATCATTCGGACCTGCCAAGAGGTGTTGTTTCCTGGGTATTTTGGTGAACAGGAGCTCTATCGAGGGAACTTTCGCTATCACCTAGGTGACAGGCTCTACGCGCTTGCTCGGGCGCTTCGGCGCGAAGTGACGAAAGCGTTCCTGATGCCGTCGGATGAACAGATGCCGTCGGCCGCAGAAGCCGAGGACCGAGCCGGCGAAGTAGTCTTCAAGTTCATGAGTGAGCTGCCGTCGGTTCTCGAGACGGTTGTGGACGATGTCGAGGCCGCGTATGACGGTGATCCGGCGGCCAGCGGTCCTGTCGAGATCATCATGGCCTATCCGGGTTTCAAGGCGATTTACACCTATCGAATCGCCAACGTCTTGTATCGGCTCAAGGTTCCGCTGGTACCCCGTATCATGACCGAGTTTGCCCACAACGAAACCGGTGTCGACATACACCCCGGCGCGCGCATTGGTCGCCATTTCTTTATCGATCACGGGACAGGAGTAGTCGTCGGCGAGACGACCGACATCGCTGACCGAGTCAAGCTCTACCAGGGAGTGACCCTGGGAGCCCTTTCTTTCCCGAAGGATGAACGTGGTGAGTTGATTCGAGGCGCCAAACGGCACCCGACCATCGAGGAGAACGTCGTGATCTACGCCGGTGCCACGATTCTCGGAGGAGACACCGTTATTGGAAGGGATTCAGTCATTGGTGGAAACGTGTGGCTGGTGACTTCGGTTGAGCCAGACACGCGAGTTGTGTTGTCGCGGTCGCAGCTTGCCTACGAGGTGACGCAGCGGGAGGAGTAGGGAGGCTGTGCGGGACGAACGGCTATACGGGACCAACGGCAGGACGGCAATGGCGGGCAGCGGCAATATGGCGGGATCGCTCAGCCGATAGGGCGATGGCAGGGACGATTGCAGCACCTGTCGTTGAGTTACTCTTGTCGATTGAGGTGCCCAAGAACAAACACCCGCCTGGCGCTTGTTGTGGTCTACGAAACTCGAGTTCGCATTGGTCAAGCAGTGCGCTTACTCGAAGGCAAATACACCGAGCATTCGAGATCCTGCCGTTGACCCGCATAGCCGTTCGTCCCGTAAGGCCTGGTAGCCAAAGCCGGCGCTGCCGGCATCGGCTACCATATGGTAGAGTACCCTCCGCTATGGTATTTAGACGTCTTGCGATTTCATCCGCTTCTCTCTTGATTCTCGGCCTTTTCGGTGTCTTTGGCATCAACTCTGCGATTGCAGCACCCAATGATGCAGTGGCCTCAAGCCTCGACTCACTCAAGGGTGGGGAGAAGGTCCATGCCCTCATCGATGCAGTGGTCGAACAGCAACGGTCACTCGAGGGGTTGAGTTCGAGGTTTGTACTGCTGAAATCCAGCGATCTTCTCCTCGAGCCAATTGAGTCTAGAGGAAGCTTTAGTTTCATGGCGCCGGACCGTGTGCGGTGGGACTATAGCTCTCCCGAACCGATGGTCGTTGTCTTTGCCGATGACACGATGACGACGTTCCAACCGGAGCAGAGTCGAGCGGAAATGGTCAAGATTTCAGGCCGCCAACGCAAGTTCGTGCGAATTCTGGCGGGCGCCCAACCTCTTGATCAGCTGACCTCACAATTCTCTGTTGCATTGTCCGATCCGGGGGCGCCGGCCAACTACCGGCTTACGATGAGGCCGACTCATTCAGTGCTCAAGAAGAAGTTTCGGTCAGTTGTGATTGAGGTTGACCGGACCCTCTTGCTTCCAGTAGTTGTGGAGTATCACGAAGTCGATGGCGACTCGACCCGTTATGAGTTCCTCGACCTCAAACTCAATCCTGTTCTCGCAGACTCTATCTTCGCCCTTGAGCTGGGAGAGGATGTTGCGATTGAGCTCGTTGACGTGAGCGCAATAGCGTCAGACTGATGATCGGCGATGTTGCCGTTTGAGATTGCGCATTGGGACTCTGATACAACAGCACGTACAGCGGAATTGACGACGCCTCACGGGCCTGTTTCGACACCGACGTTCATGCCGGTTGGAACGGCAGGTACAGTGAAAGGCATCTCGGCCTGGGACTTGAAGACCTTGGGTCCGGAGATGGTACTCGCCAACACGTACCATCTACTGACGCGCCCAGGTATCGACGCGGTCGAACGCATGGGTGGCTTGCACCGGCTTTTGGCCTGGGATGGACCGATACTGACCGACTCCGGCGGCTATCAGGTGTTCTCGTTGGCCGCGCGTCGTTCTCTTGATGACGATGGAGCGACCTTTCGCTCCCACATTGATGGGAGCCAGCATCGCTTGACACCTGCCAATGTCATTCAGACCCAGGCGCGACTTGGGGTGGATGTGGCGATGGTTCTTGACGAGTGCTTGCCATATCCCGTGGACCGGAACACTACAATCCCTTCTGTGGACCGTAGCGTGCGATGGGCGGTGGCTGGGCTGCAAGCGGCGACCAACTTGCGAGAATCAAGCGAAGGCTCGTGGTGTGGTGGTGTGTTTGCTATTCAACAGGGTTCACTTTTCGAGGACCTGCGGCGAGAGTGCAGTGAACGGTTGTCTGAGCATTCCTTTGACGGATTCGCCCTGGG
>JAAESQ010000115.1 GCA_024229275.1 bacterium
CGATTCCCAGATCCTCGAGCGTCCTGAGGATCTGCCCCACATAATGGTCATGCTCCATAAACTGGTCGCCGGAGTGCGTCCCCTGTGCTGACTTGCCGGCCCAGTCCGGATGAGAGGTGAACATGCTTACAAAATGGGATGCATAGTAAATGAAAAAGGGCTTCTCGCTCTCGGCGTTGCGCTTGATGAAGTCCACGGACCGCTTGAATGTCTCTTCCTCGACGGTCGTATAGGTCTCGAGATTGAGGGGTGCGACCTCACGAGCCTTCTCGCCTTTCTTGGCCTCCATCAATCCATTAAGCTTGTATCGGGTGAAGAACTCAGGCGTTTTCTCGTTATTCCAGAAATTTTTGTCGCCCTTTGTGTTCCACGCCCAAGGTGCGGCGTTGTACAGTCCGAAGAGCGCCTCATCGAATCCCTGGTTGTGCGGCCAGGTCTCTTCACCTTCGCCAAGATGCCACTTTCCGTACATGGCCGTGGCATAGCCGGCCTTGGATAGGAGTTCACCAAGGGTGACTTCTTCGGGGTGCAAGCCGGCGGGATTGCCCGGAAAGATCACATCGGTCAGACCGGTGCGTACGGGATGTCGTCCTGTCATCAAGGCAGTGCGGGTCGGCGTACAGGAAGGTTCGGAGTAGAAGCCGTTGAGCATAACGCCCTCGTGCGCCATGCGATCGAGCTGTGGCGTCGGTGCCCCGCGTGATGCCCCGCCTCCTTGAACGCCCAGTTCACCGTGGC
>JAAESQ010000116.1 GCA_024229275.1 bacterium
CCTTGGTCTGCCCGATCTCGACGGCGGACGCATTTCCCGCGCTGCGATACGCCCAGCGCTTATCGAACGGACTGCCAATCGATGTGCGCCGCACAAACAACCCGCTAATCGAGACGTTCGAGTTATGCGGGATCGAGAAATTCTCGTGTCCAATGGCGCGCTGATACTCCTGGTAGATCCAGAGGTCTTCGCGATGAACGGAATCGAAAGCCGAGAAGACTCGCTCCGGTCCGGTGTCATCACGGAAGAACACGTTGTGATGCAGGTTCTTGGAGTTGGGCTGCGACGACCATTCGAAAGCGATCAGCGTGGTGAACTTGCCGGGTTTATAATGTTTGTTGGCTGCGTCAACCTGTTTCTGCCAGGCGGACTTCATGATCTTGGGGTCCATGAGGTAATCGATCGGTTTGTTGATGGTTGCCGAAGTGATGATCTGCTGGAATGCCGCTTCACCACTCTTTTTGTCACCCTTCGAGATCAGCTTGCCGATCTCGGTCTTTTGCAGCGGGCTGTTCGGGTCCAGCAGCAGGGGCATCATGCCCAGGTATTCGGCATGGTCGGTTACCGCGGCCCAGTCATAGGGCGTCCGCTTCTGGATCATCTTGCCAGAC
>JAAESQ010000117.1 GCA_024229275.1 bacterium
GCTTCGAGTCGAACAACACCACCGAGATAATCAGCGATGCGGACGATGTCGTTGTTGGAGTAAACGTTGAACCGCTTCAGCACGACCGGCAGTGGGTTTGAAAGGTGATGCACGACCTCGTGGAAATCGCTCGCCTCAGCCCAGGTTGCGCCACCATCGATTCTGACGGACGGGGCGGAGCCAACGTTCATCCCCCTTCGGGCACAGAATCCCTTCCACGTGTTTCGTGTCGAACGATCCCAGCGCCGCGGATCGAAGGCGTTATGCACTCGGCGGGCCATCTCCATCCGTCGACGTCTCGGATCCGAGATCCTTCCCTCACTACCGTGCTCCCAACCCAGCGTCACCACCCCCTGCAATTCGAGCCCTTCCGACACCCGACGGATCCCAAGTTGATTGAGCTTCCGGGCCATCAGGAACAGGTTTTCGAGCTGAAGATCTGGATCTCCTTCGCCGCGTACCACGAGGGTGCCTGTCAAGACGCCGGTGGACTTCTCGAGGACACCCCGATAGCCAACCACAGTCCTGAAGCGATGCTCAGGTCCCAATCTCTCGAGCGCCCATCCTGTCGTCGCGACTTTGACAACTGACGCAGGGTTGAATTGGGTATCAGCGCCCCGACTCAGCAGGATTGTTCCGTCGAGTTTCTCCGCGTGGTAGAGCAACCGATCGCGATCGACCCCAACCGCAGTGCTTGCGCTGGCCATGGACGCAACAAGACAAATGGTCAGATGCCATTTCATGGATCCGACGCCCACAGCATGCGGTCGGCAAACGCCGAACGCAGCAAATGATCCGGGTCCAGGGTTGTTTTCAACTCGCATAACCGATCGAGTTCGCCATGGGTGAAAGTTGCACGATAGAGATCTGCAGGAATCGCGGCATCCTTCGCTGGGTAGAATCTCCCACCTGCCGCAACGACTGGCTCTGCGAGTTGGCGTACTAATTTCCAAAGCCGGTCTTTGCGCGACGCATAGACGGGGAAATCCATCGCCATCGAATATCCGTCAACCGCATGCGAGAGCAAAAAATCATCGGGCCGATGACGCTTCAGCACCACCAGGAATGACGGTGACCCAGCACGCTGCGAAAGCTCGAGTTGGCGCGAGAACACTTCTTCCGCCGCACCGTACGGCACCATCGACTGATGTTGGATCAACCCACCGGGCTCATATATGCGCTTCCAGCTTGGAACATAGTCAAGCAAGAATGAAAAGGCGGCCAGAGATTGACGGTAGCATGCGCCCTCCTGCAACGTACTTCCCATCAAGAACTTCGCCAAGTTGATCAATCGCATCCCTGGACGATTGCTCCACGGTTTGATGAGTCTCCACATGATTGTTTTTGGCACAACACCGAAGAGCGTATCTGGCACATCCTGAATCTCTGCCCTGAATCCTTGAGCGGGCACAGGATCCTCACCCAGCTCAAGGTGGCGAGCATAGTGGAGCAATCCGCGACCCAGTTTCCTGCCCTTCGCAAATCCGTCGATCCATCCGACGACATACTCCCACTCGTCCTTGGCCTGATCGACTTTCTCCAGCATTGCCTTCAAATTCGGTACCGACTCGGCCTTGACCTCGACCAGGCCCGAATGTACTCGTTTGAGCTGAAGCCTGGCCCGGGTCACGATTCCGAGCTGACCAAATGAGCCAATGACTGCGTGGAAAAGATCACTCTCAGAGGCACGATCAACCGTCCGGACCTCTCCGTTTGCGAGAAGCAGGTCGAACTCTTTGCAGTGCTCGCCTAAGGTCCCACGTTGCCAGTTGTTCTTGCCGTGTACGTTCATGCCCAGGCAGCCACCGATGCTGGGCTGCATGGTCCCCGTTACCACCGGCGGCCACCAGCCGTCGCCCAGAGCATATCTCCACAATCCGCTCACCGTGAGACCAGGCTCGACGTCGATGACTCCTTTACCCGGATCCCACTCCAACACGCGGTTCATTCGGCTCAGGTCAAGCACGATAGACTCTGGACGAAGCGCCGCGTCGCCATAACTCTGCCCGGATCCGCGCAACGCAATCGGCACACTCTTTCGCCTCGCCAACGCGAGGATCTCCTGAAGAGCCTCAATCGTCGTCGGGCGATAGACGTATCCGGCGCCGCCGACCGCCATACCCCAACCCTCGACCCACTCAAGACGTTCGCTCGGAAGCATGCTCAAACCTTAAGTCGACGAAAGATCACCGATGGAATCGATCGTATGACCCACATCACCAACCGCCATCGTGCCGGAACATAGGCGTTCTTCGCATTTCCCTTTGCCTTGCGCAGAATGATCTCAGCAGCTCGGTCAGCAGAAATGAGCCAGAACAACCCACTCATGCCACGCGTCATTGCTGTGTCCACGAATCCAGGTTTCACAGTAACGACTCTGACCCCAAAACGCGAGACTCGGTTTCTCAGAGACTCGAGGTAGGTATGTAGCCCAGCTTTGGAGGCGTGATACGCGGGGTTGGCGCACCGTCCGCGGTCTCCTGCGACGGAGCCAATTCCGACGATCGTCCCCCGTTTGAGCCTCCCAAATCGCTCCGCTGCACACCCAAGCCATGCCACAGCTCCTACTAAGTTTGTCTCGATCATTGGGACGTCTTTGCTGCAGTCGAATTCTTCAAAAGCGACCGGATGCATTAAACCTGCAGCATAGACGACAAGATCTAAACCTCCGAGTTTTCGAGAGATGGTCTGGAAGAGTTCGGGCACCTCATCTGCCTTGGTCACGTCATGAACAAAGGCCATTGCCGGCTGTTCAGCGTGGCGTTCGTTGATCTCACCGACGATTCTATCGAGTTCACCTTCGCGCCTCGCAACGAGCGCCACTCGTGCCCCTGAGTCGGCCAAGCGTTTCGCCAATGCTTCACCGATGCCAGAGGACGCTCCGACGACCAGCGCGTGTTTCCACTTGTTCTTAGCCATCATCACCCTCCGAGATCGCCTCGACCTTCGTCTGGTCGCAGGCGACTTGACGATACTTTAATCCCTGCCGCGCCAGTTCGTCCGCTACCCGCTGTTCGTATTCATCACTGAACAGTCGATCCTTGAGGCGCTCGGAGACTGCAAGCACCATCGGGAAACCTTCCCACTCGAGAGGAAGATCAGTTGCAGCATCCACCACCAAACCCTTATCCACAGCAAGACTGGCATCCGCCAACGGCACCTCCCGCAGGCACTCCTTCAGGGCTCGGAATCGTGCCTCATGCTCGGGGTGGACGAACCGCACCATCGCTCGACTCTGTGTGGCAACGTGATAGGACGACGGCGTGAAATACAGACCATCGAGATCGAGCATTTCGCACACGACCACCAACCAGCCAAGAACCTGTTTCAGCATCCCGAGACCAGGGTGGTTCTGGCCAGGCAGGGGCTGCCTGAAGGGGCCAAAGCCTGCGCGGGGGTTCTGCAACAGTAGCCACTCGATAACTAACATCTGAAGATCTGGCACGGCCTGTTGACTGCGATTGACCCTCAACTCGACCAACAACTCCTGTTTGTCGGAGGCGCCAAAAATGCGGAGCGTTTGCCCAACTGGATGTGTGAGATCGAGATCCAGAAACGGATGAGTGAATCCCCTCAACCGCAATTGATCATAAATCCCGACACGCTCCAACAACAGTTCGAGACCATGTTGAGAGAAGTAGCGCAAGAACCGAGTACGACGTGGTACGCCCGGCAAAATCCCTTCGAGGTCTTCATCGGTCAATCGCCACGAAAAGCCGTTATCTTCGCTGGGTTCGGCTGTGAAAGCTGAAGGATCCATCTCACGCAGGATGCGTCGCAACTGCATCAACGTCAGATCATCGTTCGCGGGAGGTTCGATTGTTCGCCCGGTCAAAAGCCACGACAGGAAACGAGCCGTGTAACTCCATGACCGGTCTCCGTATCCCCCACCCAGGAGAACAACCAACGGTACGGGTTCCGAACGATTCTTGACGAGGTCGACGACGTAGCGATCACGGGCAAGCAACGCTTCCTCACTGATCTGCCAATTGCCAAGCACGTCATCGGCCGCCGGGTCCGTCCCTGCGACGTAGAACACAAGACCAGGATCAACAGACTCGACCACCTCCGGGAGTGTCTTGACCAAGGTCCCGAGCAACGCATCATCAGTCACGTCGTCGCCGAGAGCAATCGCGGTAGAAGCCTGTGCATCAACCTCTCCCCAATGGTGGTTGTGTACCGAGTAGGTGTAGACAGAAGGATCGTTAGCGAAGATTGCACGAGTCCCATCCCCGTCGTGCATATCGAGGTCGATCACAAGGATGGTGCTTTTGAACCCTCGGGCTCTCAATCGGGCTGTCGCAACTGCAACGTCGTTAAAGATGCAGAAGCCGGCGCCCATCTCGGCTCGAGCGTGGTGCAATCCTCCACCCAGGTTGACTGCGGTGTCGAATCCACGCCGGACCATGCGTGTTGCCTGAATCGTCCCACCAACCATGAGACGTTGCAATTCAAGCAATGCTTGGGCGTCTCCATCGTCGAGTTCGACTCCAAAGATTCGTTCAAGTGTCTCGGTCTCCTGGACCGCTTCGAGGTATTCCGAAGAGTGAACACGAAGGAGGTTTTTTACTGAGGGCAATCGCGGTGTCGAAATTTCCTCAGGCTGGATCAGCCTCTCCTGTGCCACGAAGGCCAGAATTCGTTCCGCCCGCTGCGGATCCACCGGACTCCCTGTCATCGGTCGTGCATAGAGGCGGTGATAGACGAGACCCACACCGTGTTGACGCCAAGGTCGGCTCATGCGGAGCCAACCACGTCGGACACGCCGTGCGACGCGACACAGAACGCACCGACATCTCCGTCCCCAAGTATGGAATCCGATCTTGAGGGGTTCTGCGGTTCTCTCGTCCACTAGGCTTGCAGTATAGCGGTGGCTAGCAAATAGTGCGGCATCTTAGCTACCTCTGTTCGACCGTCCATCCACCGCCGCGAAGCTGCTCGACTAATCCGTCTTTGCCGACCATGTGCAGAGAACCCACCACGATCATGAAGTCTTTCGAGCCTTGCAGAAGCGCCCGGATCTCACTCAACCATTTCATGTTGCGATCAAGTACGAGTTGCTTGTAGATCGTGGGATACTCAGCAAAGGAGCCAAGCAAGACCCGTTCAAGTTCCTCAGCCCTGCCCTGACTCCAGGCTTGAAAGACGTCATCCATCAGGGGTATGACTGTCTCAATCTCGAGCAATGTCTGGCGCAGAAACTCATCGCCTTCGATCTCCATCAACGCCGCAAAAAGGTCAAGTTGCTCCTCAATGGTTTCCAGATGAAGGGTCTGCTTCTCCATTTTGGAGGCCTGGCGGGCAAAGTAGAGGTCGATACCCTGTTCAGGCGAGTAGCCAGCCCGCTGCAATTCGAGAGATGCCATTGTCAGTGCGAGAAACCAAGGCTGCACCTTGTTAAACCCGGAAATGTTCATCCCGCGCTCCGCGAGAAAGGCATCAACGGCTGCATATGTCTCTGGAGACAGAATGCTCTGAAGCGTCTCATCACCCTTCAGACTCCCCTGCTCCATCATCTTGAGCGCCGCACTTGTCAGGTCGGCCATGTCAACCTCGAAAACGATGATCTCGGCTTCGACAAAAGCCTCCTCAATAACCGGGTCAAGAGGGAACAAATCAGCTTTAGCGGCATGTACCGAGCCAAGCAGATAGCCGTTGCAGGCGACACCTTTCACCTGCCACAGGAAATGGGTCTGCTCCTCCAGTTGTAGCGCCACGGTCTGTGCACTCGACGTTACAGCACTGAACATGAAAACTGCGAGCAGACCCAACCACCTGCATCCTGTAGCTCGAATCACTGGCCACCCCCTCCCGCTCATCTTACGTCACCCGCCAGTCGACACGATTCCTGTTATGATCAAGGGCTATGACTCATCGCGAGGCTGCGGCCTCTCGAAGCTCAGGTTTGTCCCTGCTGGGACGCATCCATCGTGGGGAAGTACTGAGCCTTCTTCCTCGCGGTGAAGCAGAGCGGAGCTATGGTCTGTATCAGGAGAAACGCATCAACTCGGTGCGATGGACTGGCAACGAAATAGAAGCCGACCTCGAAGGCCCCGACTGCACGGTCATTGTGGCAGAGAGCCAAGGTGGCAAGCGATTCGAAATCCGATGTACGTCCTGCGGCGAGCAGTCATCGGTTTGCACCCACGGAGTGGCGGCGCTCCTTCAGTGGCTCGACATTCGCCCAACGATGCAGCGCATCGGTCCAGGATCGGCTTGGCGTGCTCATTCCCGACATCCATTCGTCAGCCCTGCGCGCTCGGGCGATGAACGCATCGATCTGAGTCATCTCACCGGGGACGATCTTCGTGGCGCCCTAGAACTTCAACTCTCTCTTCACAGAGCCAATACCGCCAAGGCACGATTGGTTGGCGATGGGGTCGAGATCCGAATCAAGCTTCCATCAGGAGAGTTTCGAACGGTCGTCTTTTCGGCCGAAGTCCTGCCAGGCGCCCTACCGCTGCTCCATGGACTGCCCAGGCTCAAGCTCGAGGGAGAACTCTCCGGCCTCGAACTCTCGGAGGCCAGACTTCACCCAGTCCTTCTCGCCAACTGGACCGACAAGGGTATCGCCCTCGTCCCGAGCTATCGACTGGCCGATGGATCCATGCTTGCTCGCGAGGACATCGCAGACCGCATCCATGGCCATTGGGCACATCTTGGTAACTACCTCTGCCGCATTCTCGACCCGGCAACTCCACTGGTGCCGTTTCACCGGAGAGGCTCGGTTCTTCTTACCGGCCAAGATGCCTTACGTTTCCTAAATCTCGATCATCCTCAACTCCTGCAGCACTCGTGGTACAGCCCACAGGGCTATTTGGCAGGATTCCGCCAGCCCCTCACACCGAAGCCGGACGCACTCCGTATCAGCATTGACGACAGACAGCGCGTATGGATTCGTCCGAGCTTCATGGTCGATGAGCAACCGGTTGCTTGGATGCAGGCTTACCAACTCTTGTCAATCGGATTCAGTCGCATCGGGGACTCGATTGTCCGTGCTCCCGACATGGAGCCCTTCGTTGAGGCAGGTTTCCGGATACCCAAACGTGGCGCAGAGCGTGGTCTGGTCGGCTCACGACTTGCGTTGATCCGACTCATCGCGCATACCGGAATCTCGACCACTGAAGGTGACGAGGAGCTGGCCAACCTCGTCAAGGTACTGCACGGTGAGGAACTCCCAGATCCCGGTGTTCCGCCCGGGCTTGTCTCGCAGCTCCGCCCTTATCAAAGCGACGGAGTCCGCTGGCTCTGGAGCCGCTACATGGCCGGAGTCGGTGCACTGCTCGCGGATGACATGGGGCTCGGCAAAACCCACCAGATCATGGGTTTGCTATGCCACATTCGCGCACGCCACGAGGTTTGTCGATTCCTGGTGGTGTGTCCACGCGGTGTACTCGAGCACTGGCACAACCTGCTCAGCATGTACGCGCCTGGATTGAAGACACATATCTTCCATGGTCCCGACAGATCGCTCGATGAAACAACTTCCTCAACCTGTGTTGTCCTCACGACCTATGACATCATGCTTCGATCCGTGCCGGAACTCTCCGAGAGATCATGGCAGGTGGCTGTATTCGACGAGGCACAACGTATAAAGAATCCCAGAACGAAGGCAGCCCGAGCAGCCAAAAAGGTCCCGGCAGACTTTAAAGTCGCCCTGTCTGGCACGCCCCTCGAGAATCGCCTGCTCGAGCTGTGGTCGGTTATCGATCTGATCGTTCCTGGTTTTCTCGGGCCGGAGAATGACTTCCGCTCGTCGTTCCGCAACCCCACACAACACCAGCTGCTCCGCCTCCGCGAAAGGCTCTCGATTCTCACATTACGCCGACTCAAAAGCCAAGTCCTGAAAGACCTGCCTGACAAGGTCGAAGACATCCGTTACTGTGTGCTTTCACCCGAACAACGTTCCCTGTACGAACTGATTCACTCCCAGCAAACAACTGCGATCGCTGACCAGCTCCGAGACGAGAGCAGCGAGATTCCGTACCTGCACATCTTCGCGTTGCTGACTCGGCTCAAGCAGTTGTGTGACCACCCGAGTCTCATTGGCGAGGAGGGATGGGAGGATGCAGGTTCAGGGAAGCTCGAAGTTTTCGACCATATTCTCGAAGAGGCGTTGGCCGGCGACCATCAGGTCGTAGTTTTCTCCCAGTACGTCAAGATGATCGACTACCTCACTCAGCATTTAGACGACAAGAAGATCCGCCATCTCGTGCTCACTGGACAGACCCGAGATCGATCTCGCATCATCCGACGTTTCAACTCTGGCCAGCATGAGGGAGTCCTCCTGGCAAGCCTGCTTGCAGGCGGCGTCGGCATTGATCTGACTGGCGCCTCTGTCGTCATCCACTACGATCGCTGGTGGAATCCCGCAAAAGAGAACCAGGCAACGGATCGAGTTCACCGCATTGGTCAGAAACGCTTTGTCCTTGTCACCAAACTGGTGACGCGAGACACCATTGAGGAGAAAATCGACGAACTGATTCGCACCAAGCTCGACCTCATGGATGTGGTTGTTGCTCCGACCGAGCGGGTGGTAAAAGGGCTCGATAGAAGACAGCTTGCCGATCTCCTCGGTATCGAGATCTGAGGGTCCAAACCCACCTCGACTCGAAAACTGGACTCTTGCGCTGAACACCACTGTCAGCGATGATTCCTATATGGTGATGAAGTCAAAGGAGTAAACCATGATCCCCGACTACCTCATCTGCCTTGAATGTGAGAGTCCCGTTTACGTCTTTGAGTGGAAGACCGACCACGCCACGGAAGCGGAATGCACGATTTGCGGCAACGACGAGATCGCGCAATTTGCTACCGAGGAGGATTTCGAAGCTCTCTCCTTGGACGAGAGATATCTGTAGAGTAGCGCCTGAGAAGCCTTCTTTTTGACAGACTACTGTTCAGAAAAGAAATCTAGAATGATCTCCGTTTTAAAGGCGGCTGCGGAAACAGCCGTCTTCCGAAGCGAGTTGGAACAAGCAGGACTATATTGGGGTTGGATTCGGCAGGGTTGAATTGTGGCAACAGTAACTTTTCTCTGGCATCTACACCAGCCGTCCTATCGAACACGCGACGGTTACTCCCACGCGCCGTGGGTCGCAATCCACGCTGGCGGGGGCTATCGCACTCTGCTCAAAGCGATTGCGGACACAGACGCGCCAGGACAGGTGGTCAACGTCGTTCCGACCCTCGTTGAGCAACTTGAGGCCTACCGCGACGATCGTGTAAACGATCCGGTCCTCGATGCACTGACAACGCCTGCGGGTCAGCTCGACTGGGAGCAGCGCCGCGTGTTAATCGACTGGTGTCCGAACTCGCCACCTCGCCAAATCGAGAGATTTCCCCGCCTCAAACGGCTCATTGAGCGATCTCGCAGTCTCGGCCCGCAGGATCAGCTGGACGCGACATTCGGAGTCGGTGACCTCCGCGACATTCAGGTCCTCTTCGTACTTACACACGCCGGCGCACAGGGCAAAGCCGACCCTGAATTAGCCCCGTTAGCCGAGAAGAGGCGCCACTTCTCGTCGCAGGACCATCTTCAGATCTCGACATGGCTGAAAAATCAGCCGGCGGCGGTACTCAAACTGCTTTCCAACGTCGCACAACAGCCGGGAGTAGAGGTCGCGACCAGTCCATATGCACACCCAATAATCCCTCTACTGATCGACACTGATATCGCTATTGAGAGCTGCCACCCCGGACCGGCACCGCGAGTCGCACCTTTTTCGCATCCCGATGACGGCGCCACGCAGATCAACGTCGGCTTGAGCTTTATGCGCAGTCGTGGTTTCGAACCGATCGGATGTTGGCCACCCGAGGGTTCGGTCTCACGAGATGCGCTGAGGCTCTATCGAGAAGCCGGCGTTCGTTGGTTAGTCACGGACGAAGGTATTCTCGAACGTAGCCTCGGTCGACCAATTCGAACTCCAAACGGGTGCAGTTCAGAACTCTATTCCCCTTGGCAATTAGAGGGAACACCACCGACCCTGTTCTTTCGCGATCGATGGTTGTCCGACCGAATCGGATTCACCTATGGCCGCTGGGATGACGAACGAGCCGCAGCACAGAATTTGCTGGATCACCTTGACGGCATCGCGCGCACACTGCCCGAGCAAGCCTCAATTGTCATTGCTCTCGACGGTGAGAACCCATGGCCGCATTACGTCGATGGTGGTGGTGAGTTTCTCAAGGAGCTGTTTCAAGGACTCAAGGCAAGTGGAGAACATCTTCGCCCGAGGACTTTTGCCGAACTCATCTCAGAGTCACCGACTCAGGAACTCAGGTCGCTGCATCCGGGGTCCTGGATCAACAGCGTGTTTGCGACCTGGATCGGCCATCCGGAGAAGACTCGCGCATGGGATCTTCTATCACGCGTTCGTTCGTCTCTCGGCACGCTCGAAGGCGACATTCAGGAACCCACGCTCCTGGCTGAGGGTTCTGATTGGTTCTGGTGGCTCGGCGACGACAACCCAACGGATCTAGCACCGCTGTACGACCGTATATTCAGACATCATCTCCGCGATGCCTGCGATGCTGCCGGTGTGATTCCGCCGAAAGACCTTGCCAAACCACTCAAAAGCCCCACGCAACATGTCCCTGTTCCGGTCACCGATCACTGGAAACCTCCCTCCGTCAACGGGAAGGTCGACAGCTATTTCGAATGGGCCATCTCGTCGTGGGTCGAGCCACAGGACCCTCGACCTGTACATCGCATCGGTCTGTGGGCAAGCCCAACCCAACTCTTCGTCATCCTTGAGGGCTCCGAACCACTGGAATCTGTGGTGGAAGCTCATCACCTCACGATCAGACTGATAGCCGAGGATGGGACCTTCATAGAGCAGCGAGTCGGCGAGGATACACAGACCGAGGATCTATCCGGATCCTATTGTCTCGGTCGAGTCGTCGAAACCAAACTCCCATGGAAGGCCACGCTCGGCTTTCGCCTACAGATTCTGCTCGATGGAGATGCAATTCCAGACGGAGCGACTCTTGTACTGATCCCCGATTTCGTTGACGAACTCGCGCCAGCCGCACCACACGACAGAGAGGACACCAGTGTCTGAACTCCGCTTCGATCCGCTGAAGAAACGATGGGTCATCCTCGCACCCGAAAGAAGAAGGCGTCCGCACGAGTTTCTTGTCCCGCAGAGCGGAACGCCTGAGCAGGACATAACGACCTGCCCATTCGAGTATGGTCGAGAAGCACTGACCGATCCCGAGATCATGATCATTCCGCGCGATACGCCTCCCTCAAGTGGTCCGAATTGGCAGGTACGGGTAGTACCAAGCCGGTTCCCCGCTCTTCGCGTCGAGCAGGAGCTGAGCAGAGACGGTTCATGGATCTACGATCGCGTGTCAGGTGTTGGGGCTCACGAACTCATTGTCGAAGGCCCGGAGCACTGCCTCGAGATGGCAGACATGCGCCATGAAGATATTCAACTGGTATTGAGTGCGTGGCGTGCGCGCCTCCGCGATCTCCGGCGCGATGTCCGCGTTCGTTACGTTCTGATCTTCAAAAATCACGGCGCCGAGGCTGGGGCGGTCTTCAGCCATCCACATTCACTGCTTCTGGCGACTCCGGTCATTCCACCCGAGGTCGTCAACGAACTGCAGGCGGCGCGCGAGCACTTCGAACGCAAAGAACGCTGTGTATTCTGCGACCTGGTCAAACATGAGCGCCAGCTTGGGGAGCGCATAGCGATCGAAACCGACAGCTTCGTCGCCCTGGAGCCATATGCATCTGCCCATCCATTCGAGACCTGGCTGCTGCCAAAGTCGCACGGTCATGACTTTGCATCTGCAACCGATGATCAACTGGCCGGTTTGGCCGGAATCCTCCGCGACCTGCTGCGGCGATTCAGAGTGCTCCTCAACGAGCCTCCGTATAACCTCGTGTTGCATACCGCACCGACGCCGCAACCACGTCCAGGCCATCCGCAGTACTGGTCAACCCTGGAACTCGACTTCCACTGGCACATTGAGATCGTGCCTCGTTTGACCCGAGTAGCCGGCTTCGAGTGGGGTTCCGGCTTCAGTATCAACCCCACGCCACCAGAGGAAGCGGCCCGTTATCTGCGTAAGACTGATCCCGAGGGTGAACGAACCTGACTCGCCCTGCAAAACGACTCAACTCAACAAATCTTGAGATTGACACTGTACTTCTCGGGATACAATCTAGGAATGCTATCGTTGCCCCGCGTTGCACTTCGACACCTCCGACATCCCGAAGTGCCCACGAGCCGCGTAGAAACAGTTTCGAACTTTCAACACCGCACCGCTCGTTCGATTGCAGGCCTTTCAACAGCCGTTGCGTGCTTCTTCACCCTCTGTGCCCCAGCGTTCGCTCAACGCTTGCCGATTCACAACTTCGGCATCGCCGATGGACTCGAAGTCACGTATCTGCAGGCCGTCATGGAGGACGAGCGCGGCTTGCTGTGGATTGGCCACAGTCGAGGATTGACGACTTTTGACGGTCGCACTTTCGAGGACGTCACTCTCCCCCCTCAAATGACCGAAGTCGACATCGGAGCCGTCGAACTCGACGGCGGCGGCGGATTCTGCGCGGTTGCGCAATGGACGCCAGTGCGCGTCATGTGCTCCGATTCAAACGGCTGGTCCCTGCTTCCGGTACTGAGTGTCGAAAGCGATGCACCCGAACGAGTGCAAGCCATCGCGGCCATCGCAACCGAATACGGATTGCGCACCGCCGTGCTGCTGCACGATCACGATGTCAAGGTTTTCTCAGGTGGTGAATGGCACGACCTCACCCATCCAGAGAGTCTCCGATTCAACGACATTACGTCCTTTGGATCCGAGTTCAGACTTGCATCGGATCGCGGCCTCTTCCGGATAGACGATGAGACGACGAACGCCGTTCGTATCGGGAACGATCACCGCACCGTGTTGGCCCTGTCCCGCGAACCGGTACGCAAATCCGGTATACGGCAACCAATGTGGGTGCTCGGTGCCGGCTGGATCGGCTCCTTCCAGGACGACGTGCTGGTTACCGTTCATGACACCCTCGAACTGACCTCGGTGGAGTGGCCGACGCAGTCCGCCGTCATCGGCGCCCACCAAGCGGATGGAGTCTACTTCGGCACCTCTACCGGACTGGCGTTTCTCGACCTCGCGAGAGGCGAGATCACCCCGATCGGACGTGCAGAAGGCATGGCAGGAGAAGGGGTCAATGACCTGCTCGTAGATAGCAGCGGACAGGCATGGGTCGCCGGCTACCGGAGTCTCGCCGTCATCACGACTCGTCAGTTCGGCAACTATGGCTCGCTCCAGGGTCTCATCGGTGATGAGGTTGCGTCAGTGCTGGAACTCTCCCCGGGTCGGGTTCTGCTCGGGCAAGATACTGGACTGACTCTGCTCGAAAGCGGAAAAGTGCGTTCGCTGGCCCTAGAAAGCGGTCCAGCCTGGGCGGGCACCCGCCCTCGAGTGATGGAACTTACGAAAGGACCGGACGGTACAATCTGGGCGGCCGCATATCACCTTGGGTTCCTACAGATCTCGATCGATCCGAAGATTTCGGTTGTCGACTCGATCGCTTCTGAATTCGGCGCCGCGTTCTCAATTCAGATAGACGCCAACGGGCGATTCTGGGCTGTCGCTGGGGCCCATCTATTCACACGCGAGAGTGACACTGATCAATTCGAGCCTGTCCCGTTGGATAGACCAACCTCCGGGGTACGGCGCGTCGTCTTGGGTCCCAACGGAACGATCTACGTTCTGACCGATAGCGATCTCATATACGGAAACCCCGGCGCGTGGATACGAGTTTCCGGCGCGGAAGGCCGAGAGTCGAACAACTTCTACTCCGTATGGCCACTCGACGCCCACCGAGCGTGGATCGGCACCGCCGCCGGTCTATTCGAACTCGACCACGGCGAGTTGAGGCGAGTCATCCTCGGTGGCAGCGCAATCGATCGCCCCGTCTACGCCATCGTTGTCGACAAAGACTCCAAACTCTGGTGCGGCACGGATGACGGAGTATTCGTCTGGGACGGCGAATCCCTCCGCCATAGGTCCGCACGCCACGGAATGTCTGGCGGCGATGTCAACAGGAGCGCTCTGATCTGCGACTCACACGGCGACATCTGGATCGGCACCGACGGAGGAGTAACGCACTACCGTGGAAGCTTCGAACCCAACCGGCCGGCTGCGCCCTTCACGGAGCTATTGGGCCTCGAGGCGGATGGAGATTTCTTCACTGTCGGCGAGGATCGACGCCTCGCGCAGGGGATCAACGACCTCAGCTTCAGATTCCGCACAATCAACCTGCATCAAGGAGAACAGCCCCTCTTCCAGTGCCGACTCGAGGGGTACGATGCTGACTGGTCGCGACCCAGGCAGTTTGTCGGATCCGAGTACCGCTACACAAACCTGCCTTCTGGAAGCTATCGCTTCTCCGTTCGCTCGGGTTGGGAGGGCGGTCCTTGGGGTCCGCCCGCGGTCTCGGGCGAGTTTGTAGTGCGTCCGCCGTTATGGCGCAGCCTCAGTTCCCTCGCCACGATCACAGCCCTAATCTTCGCCGCATTGATCGCACTTCTCCGCCGCGCGTACGTCAAATCTCATGACCCACTGACGAAGCTTCTGAATCGACGGTCCTTCTACACGCGGCTTGAACGGGCGTTTGCGCGCGCAGAACGTACCACCGATCGACACGTCGCGGTTTTGCTCCTCGACCTCGACAGGTTCAAGCTCGTGAACCAAAGTCTCGGCCGGACGGCGGGTCGCAGACTTCTACAGGAGGTCGCCAGCCGGCTGCGCAAGACGGCTCCCCCGTCAGGAGTTCTTGCGAGATTGGACGGCGACGACTTCGCAGTTCTTCTCGATCGTGTCTCAAGCCCCGATCAAGCAATGGAGATAGCCCATCGCTTGCAAGGAGCTGTCTCATCACCTCTTGTCATCAGCGGACAGGAGGTGTTCTCGACCGCCAGCATTGGAGTGGCGCTGGGAGGCAAGGGCTACCGCTGGGGAACAAACCTTCTGCGTGACGCCGACATCGCCCTACAGCACGCAAGAGCCGGCGGCCTCGGGCAGATCGTGGCGTTCGATGCCGCGATGCGTCGCCGTGTTTTCAACCAGCTTCGCCTCGAGTCGGACCTCCGCCGCGCCATCGACCGGCAGGAGTTCGAGCTGATGTTTCAACCGATCGTCGGACTCGACAACCTCGAGGTGCTCGCGCTCGAAGCACTGCTGCGCTGGCGACACCCAGTTTCGGGTCTACTGCAGCCAGCCGAGTTCTTGGTTGCCGCCGAAGAAACCGGGCTCATTGTCGATATCGGCGCATGGGTGATCGAGGAGGGCCTGCGCACCATGCAACGGTGGAAGAGCACGGTGTTCGCCGGTACGCCGGTTGCGCTGCATGTCAACCTGTCACCCAGACAGTTTGAGCCTGGCGATCTCCCGGATCGAGTCGCCCGAGCCCTGCGCGAAACTGGAGTCGAAGGCTCGTCGCTGGTGCTCGAGATCACGGAGAGACTCCTGGCTGAACCAACGACCAAACTTCTGGATCAAACGCATGCACTGCGGGCGAACAAGATTCGCCTGTCGATCGACGACTTCGGAGTTGGTCACTCGTCACTTGGATATCTGCGCGATCTCCCGGTCGACCAGATCAAGCTGGATCGGTCGTTCGTAGCTCGAACCACGCCCGAGGGAGAAGAGTTGAAGATCGTCGAGACGATACTCGCTCTTGGCAGGGAACTCGAACTTGACGTTGTGGTCGAAGGTGTCGAGCAGCTCTGGCAGCACGAATGGCTTCTCTCTCACGGCTGCAGATCCGCGCAGGGCTATCTCTACTCGCGACCTCTACCGACTGACAGATTCGCCTCGGCGAACTCTGCCGCCGAGCTGCTGAACTCGTTGGATTCGTCCGCCGCAGGCGCACTTGCGGTGCGTTGAGAAGGGCGAGTTGCGTTAAGCACGACACGGTGCGGTGTATCGGTCGTCACGGTAGGAACTGGTGAGAAGTGCAGGCTAGACCCTACAGGCGCCACAGTTAGAATCATTCCATGACAAAACGAACCGTCGCAACAAACGGCGAAGCCGATCGAGCAACCATTGGCAGCGTGGAGCACCTCAGAGGCATGCGCCGTGCTGTCGAGTCGCTGGCCGACTCGACCTCTGAGCTGGACGAACGCACTCCAGGCAGCTCAACATTGGCGACGGTCACGGAACGCGGCCACTTCAGACCGGACGAGGAGGCGTCTCTCCTCGCTTGGTTCGCGCGCTTCCTCACTGTGCGAAACGGACTGTGGGAAGTTCTCGGCGAGGTTTCTGCGCCGGTCAGGGGAAGTGTGCACCGCATCTTA
>JAAESQ010000118.1 GCA_024229275.1 bacterium
GGATCCGGAAGCGACATTGCTCGTAATCGGCTCACGCTAGGTTTCATACGATCCGGTTGCCGCATTGCATGGACCCGAGCAACTGCCGAAGGACGCTGACGAAGCATCTCTCGGCGTGTCATCCTCGAACCTTGAGGGTCTCTTCGTTTTTCAGGCGTAGCCTGATTTCGATAACGGTGAATGGGCATATCTTTCCTAGGCAGCATCGGCGGACCTCCTCTGCTGACGCCTCACGGCGCCCTAAATAAGAATTAGACTAGTTATCGTTCCTGATAAAGATATAGAGGTCTTCTGATGAAAGTTCCGTGTTCTGGATCACAATGCAATCCGAAGACGGTTGTTCGCCACTGCCAACGGCACACTACGTTGGAAACCACTTCCATCGCCGGAGTCCTGTATGCTCAGAGTTGGTCCGACAACTCGTGCAAACAACGCCGGCGGCGGGTAGCGGAGCGCATTTTGGAGATCGCCGACACCGCAAGACCACGAACGGTGAGTGCGAAAGGATGGCGCTTTGGAGATCAAGGGTGTATCGGTAAAGTCGGCCCCGACATTCGTCCAGAATCGATTCCCATCGCAATATGACGAATGGCTCACCGCTCTGTCACCGACGTCTAGGGAGATCGTTGAGAGCGTGCTGCTGAGCAGGTGGTATCCGCTTCAAGAATCGTTCATCGAACCGACACAGAAACTCTGTGATCTGTTCTTCGAAGGCTCCGAGGATGGGGCCTGGGAGGTCGGAAGAACCAGCGCTGAATTTGCTTTGGGAGGCGTCTATGGCTTCTTCATCAAGCTCGGTTCACCCGAGTTCATCCTCACGCGAGTAACCACGATCTTTTCCAACATGGTGCGTCCGGGCGAGATGAAGGTCGCAGCCAGCTCCCATGGCGCCGCCCTCCTGGAAATGTCGCTGCCCGAGTCTGACCGACTGTTGGAGGCACGCATGGCGGCTTGGATGGAGCAAGCGCTCATCATCAGCGGTTGTAGCAACCCACGATTGACCGTAAGAGACTCGATCACAGAAGGCGCTCCTGTGACCGAGTTCTCGGCTACCTGGACCGACTAGGTTGCATCGCCAACAACTCCCACAACAGTCATTTATACACTGCCAAGTGTTGCTCTCATCTTCGTAACTGGCTACTCTGTTCTCACCCTACTCTCATCTGGAGGACTCACGATGCAAGCGCGTATTTGGGGCATGGTCTTACTCGTTCTCTTTGTCGCGATTACATCAGGTGCCCAAGAACCGACGGAAGCTGAACAACTCGAAGCTTGGAACAACTTTCTGCAGTCTATCGAGTGGGTACCTGCCGGCGAGGTCGGAGAAATGGGAAGCCAGGCCAGCATCGACGTACCCGAGGGCTATGCCTTCACTGGTCCGGACGGCACTCAGGAACTCATGCAGGCGTTCGGTAACCTGCTGTCGGATCAGGAGGTCGGTTTCGTCGCCCCGTTGATCACTGAGGAGAATCCGAACTTTGATTGGTTCGCAGTCTTCGAGTTCGACGAGGTCGGCTACGTCAGTGATGAAGAGAAGGCCGATCTAGACGCTGAAGAAATGATGGAAACCATGCTCAAGAGCCAAAAGGCCGCCAACAAACAACGCCGAGAGATGGGCTATGACACCCTCGACATCACCGGTTGGGCGATGGAGCCACGATACAACGAACGCACACACAACCTCGAATGGGCCATTGATCTTCGCTCGGGAGACGGCTCAGAGGCCACCAACCTCAATACTCGCCTTCTCGGCCGCGAGGGCGTCATGAAGGTCACTCTTGTCTGCGATCCTGAGGCTCTTGAAGCTACTACCCCGGCATACCAGAAGATGCTCTCGGATTTCCAGTTTCAGAATGGCAGGCAGTATGCCGAGTTTCGCGAAGGTGACAAGCTGGCAAAGTACGGCTTGACCGGGCTGGTCGTCGGCGGTGGCGCCGCTGTACTCGCTAAGACTGGATTGCTGAAAAAGCTGTTCAAACCAATCCTCATCGGTCTTGTCGCCATAGGTGGCTGGCTGTCGCGGGTATTCTCAAGGAAGAAAGGCTCAGTGTAGATGTGTTCAACAGAACCGGTCTTTCGCGAACAGCCACCCAGGAAAGGATGATCGCGACCTGAGCGAAATCCAGACTCTCTTTCTGCTTCTGACATTCCTCTACCTGAGCGAATGCTTCTGGTGGCTACCCTGGAACTCCTGCCTCATCGAGAGCAGGAGGCCAGGTGGTGCTTGGATGATTCGTTGCACCGGCGGGTGGCCTGCCAGCCACCGCAGTGCCCTGGCGACCCTATGGCCACTGCCGATGGGAGTGAGCCTTCAAGTCAATCCGCCTTCATTCTCCCTCTCACCCATCGGTCTCACACTCTGGAATCAGGCCGTATGGACGAATCTGGGGCGTTCTGCTGACCAGTGCGGCAGAAGTTGGCGATGGGAGCAGGTTCAGTCCGCTGAAGTGCGCGACTCAGCAGTACACCTGAACGGCGAAGAGATCCTCCGCTTCCCCTTGCGGCAATCAGCAGCAGCTTTCGCTGAGCTCATCGAAAGCGCACGCGTTGCCCCAAAGGCGGAACGCGAACAGTTAGTCATCAGATTCTTGGATGCGTCCCTGGACCTGGTTGCGATCTCTGAGCGGATAGATGCTGCGATATATGAAGCTAACGCACTCCGATGGTTGGGGGCGTTGCAGCTGGCACTGATGTTCCTTGTAGCGCCAGTCGTTCTCTCAAACCTTGGTGGTTCAAAGGTCTTGAGCGCTCTCGCTCTGACAATACTGATTCCCGTGTTATTCAGTGTTTCGTTGTTCGTCCGAAATCATCGGCGCACATTCCCGGAGGAGCGGTGGGCTCGCGTCGAAACAGCCTTCATCATGTGCGTCAGTTGGCCTATGGCATCAAGGGCAGCAACTATACTCAACCGTCACCGATTGCAGGGCTTCCACCCAGTAGCCATCGCATTGGCTTTGAAAGACGCCAAAAACAGTCGAGAGTTTGTTGCTCGCACGCTTCGCGACCTCGCGCACCCTCTCCGGGAGGAGGAACTCTCAGCGGATGCTCTGGAAATCACCGATTGGTACCTGGAATGGTACCGAAGACGATTACCGGTACTCGCCGCGCAACATGGATTTCGCGAGTTAAGCCCTACAGCAGCGGTGCCTCGGTCCAGCGACGACGAGTTCTATTGCCCTCGCTGCTTGGCCGCCTATACTCGTCGCATCACAGAGTGTGCCGATTGCCCTGGCGTTGAGTTACAGACTCTGCAGAGCCACCAATCTGAGGGAGCTTGAAAGTGGAAGCATATGGGACCTGGATGCTGTGGGGGATACTGGCGGTGGCTGGCGTCGTAGGCTACCTGGCCGTTTCACGACTCATCGACTGGTTCTCAAAGGACCGGCCCGATCCATCGAAGTATTACACGATGGATTCAGAGGACGTTCAGGATGACACGATCGGTGGCTGGGATCCCAAAAAGCCTATCGAGTAGAACGGAAATACTCGAGTCCTACAAAGTGCCAAATGAGCGCCCTTCCAGCGTTATCGCAGATCCCCATCGCCAGCCGAAGGATCAGAGAGAACCAACGCATCGTCGAGGGCCTCCTGGTCACCAAACGTCAGATCAAACGCGATCGTTCGGACATCGTCGATCCACAGATCAAGTTCGGCGCATTCGTGTTGATCCTCCGGATTGCCCCGACATACCCACCACTGATCTTTACTATCCGCGATCAGTAGAATCTCACCAAAGGGTCGGATATGTCGACCTCTCTGTGGGAGAAAAAGATCCATCCAGGGTGGCCGTTCCAGACCGAGAAGATCGAGGACAATTGACGGAATTTCGTACTGCGCGATAGTCCCGATGGGCAGTGGACCGTTCTCACCGTCGATTATCAATAATGGGACCGCGGTAAGATGCCTCAAGCCGACTGGACTCATCCCCGGAATCCATGCTTTGGATATCAAATTCGATTCCCTGAAGGCCTCCAACTTGGCGCCCAAGTTCGGCAGATGATCACCAAGAGCCACGATCAGTGCATCAGGTTCGTCACGCTGAATTTCGTTAATGAATCCCACTAGCTCCTTTGAGCTGTACCAGAGCGAATTCGCAAAAGCAGAGACTTCTGGGATATCGGATGTCGACTGGATCACCCTAGGCCGCCGATCGGCCAGATCGTAGGGCCAGTGCCCACTGATTGTCAGTATGTATGCAAATCGAGACTCACTCCCGGGGCGGTCGTCCATCCACTCTTCGGCCTGATGAAGTGACGCTTCATCAGACAAGAAACGTCCGTTGCGATCCTTCAGGACAAAGTCCGACTTCGAAACGTATTTGGAGAATCCTAGGTGCTCGTAAGCGATTCTACGGTTCCAGAAGTCCGGCACATTGGCGTGAAAGGCGGTTGCATTCCAACCAGCAAGCGACAAGATCCGAGGAAGGCACGGCACATCATTGGTCAGCGAGTTATTGAACACGATTGCAGGAAACACTCCTTTGGAGGGGATCCCACAGAGGATTTCAAACTCGGGATTGGCGGTAGCGCCGCCAAACTCGCCACTAAGTGCAACACTGTTACCAGCACTGTTCCAGAGGTCGAGGAAGTCGGGATGCAAGGGATGTCTGTCGAATTCAGCGGAAACCAGCTGTGAGGCATCCCAGAAACTCTCAAGTACCACCAGATATAGGCTTCGTCTTCTTCCCGTGACATTCGCCAAACTTTCCGGCTTATGGCGAAGAGAGTCAACGGCCACCGCGACATCCGACTCTGAAGGTGCCGCCGGTCTATTCAAACGGGTCCGACAGACCTCCGTGACAAGATAAAGGGCCGCTCCCCGATGACAGAAATTCGATACCTGGTTCCATTCGGTGTGTTCGTTATTTCTGTCCACGGTATGGAGAACACGAGCAGGAGCGATAACAACGGAAAGAACGATTGAAGCGACAACCACACAGGAGATCGTAGCGAGAACAGCGCGAAACCGGAAGTTCCAGACCACTAAAACGACGGCTGTAATGACCGGACCTAGAATCATCACCTTGGATGGAATGTCGACGATACCAATCAATTCAGGCAGAGCTGCCAGATCTTCAGGTCGAAGAGGCCAACCCCAGAATGCGATCTTGACTGAACTCCCAAGGAATAGGGTCCCCATAATCAATATCTGACTCAGCAGAAACAAGGAAAACCTACGAGAGAAGGTCAATAGTAGATAAGCTACAGCGACGTGCAAGAGGAGATCGACACGCCATCCGGTTCCCTTGAGCCTTATATCCAAGAATCCAAAGCTGATTTCTGAAAAGAGCCAATAGAGGAGTGGCGTCGTCATCAATGGTCCCAGCCAAAAGAGCCAGGAACTCCATCGTTCGGACCTGGTTCGGCCGCACATTCCGGCCGATCTGGGGTTATCAGAGGGCTTCATTGGATCTCCAAGTAGCGGTCACGGTAACAGATCCTCTCTTGGGTCAGTAACGCAGCCGCCAAGAATCTGCTTCCAAGAGGATGCAATTCTCAAGAGAATAGGGTAGAAGTGAGCACGTGAACGAAGAGTGGCAGACTATTGACGATGAGGACATCGACGAGGGCACTATGTTGCTATTGCAGCGTGGCGCACTTGAATTCGCAATCGCTGTCGATCACCTCACTCTGATGACGTCGGAGTCAAACCTCAGCGAGCTGGAACTGGGGCGAGTTCCGTGCGGAAGACTCGCAAATCGAAGAGATCCCAAGATCCTTCTAGCTGGCCTCGGTATGGGCTACACCTTGCGAGCAGCCTTGAATGCTCTCCCTGTCGATGCTCGTGTGGAGGTTGTCGAGTTGAACCCTGTTATCGCCTACTGGTGTCGAGGACCGCTCGCGGTGCTCACAGACCACGCGGTGGATGACTCACGGGTGGAACTCCACTTCGGCGATGTGGCCGAGAATATTCGCCTTGCCGCGGACGGCACCCAGCGCTACGACGCTATTATCCTCGATCTCTACCAAGGAACCTTCGATGCCAACAAAGATCCAAGCCACCCGCATTATGGCAGCGAGGCTCTGGCTCGAACCCGCCGGGCACTCACTCCTGGTGGAATCTTCGCGGCTTGGACCGAGGAAGCCGATCCAGGTTTCGAAGAGACACTGCGCAAGGTCGGCTTCGAGTTTGAGACGCTCCGACCCGAACTCGAGGGACCGCAGCACGTGGTCTATCTGGCAAAATAGCGACTGTCAACAGTAAACCCCAAACCCCCGTCACATCCTCAGCGAATAGTGCGTTGCTACGGCAAACTAGGCTTCAGTGGCGGTTTGCTGTCAATGCGCTTGAGAGCGACTTTCAGGCTGAATCGCATCCTCCCGATCTCGGGATCATCGAAAGTATCGGAGTAAGTCCTGATGACCTCATCCTTAGCGGTAAGACTGAGTAGCACTGGTGATCCCTGAGGCGTCGTCGGCAACTTCCCGATAGTGTACCGACCGAGGCGGTCAAGAGGCAGATCCTCTGGTTCGTCGAGTGGCCGACCCAACACCTCGACTGGACGCACAATGTATGCACCTCGTTCCGCCCGAACCTCAAACTTCATCGGAATTCCGAACTTAAAGAGGAAATCCAGGCCGGTCAGCGCACTACTCATGCCGGTTATCAACGCTTCGACTCCCGCACCATCGCCCCCCGCACCGCCGGACTTTGCTACCTCGGCACGCATCATACGCGCAGCGAGTTCAGCAATTGAGCCCTCCTTCAAGGCCAGCTTTCCCTTCCATGTGCCGACGAACGGGTCACCGTCGGAGTCAAGTGGCGCCGGCTCGCTAAGATTGCCGACCGCGTCGCGCACCCGCACCGTGTACTCGTAGAAGCCATCACCGGGGGGTGTGTCAACGAAGAATTCGTCGGTCATCGGTACGGAGTTGATCGGCTTGTCTGGAAAATCAGCGGCGCCGTAGCGACGACGATAGACTTCGTATCCCTTGAAGGCTATGTCGCCACCTTTCGTCTTGAGCTCTGCCTCATGCCAACCTACGGCGTAACGACCGCCGTTGAGACGCGCGAACTCGACGTAGGCAGGCGCCAGGAGTAACCAACGGCGGATTGTAATTGGAGCGTGACCGGCGGTGAGGGAACCATTGTTGACGATAACCGACATCCAGTCGATGTCTGTGGCTTCGCGAGGAATTGATGCAAGCCGTTGTGAGGAAATGAGGCTTACGGTGGGCTGCGCCTTCTCGCCCGAGATGGCTGACGGGGATCCGGCGTAGGTAGGGTTGCCCCTGAGTTCGGCCGAGAACACATAGACGTCAGTCGCTCCGGCGGGCGCTTCCACCTGCACCACAAGTCGCGCCCCTCTTGATCCCGGCAGGCCGCGAGCAAAGAACGGATAGAGCATTGAGACCACAGGGGCCTCCGTCAAGGTCGTTTCGGCGTAAACCCTCATCTGCGCGGCGCGTCTGCCTGCGGTAGCCAACCGGGTGAACCGGGAGGACTGGGCGTCGAGCACGCCCCGAGCGCTGGGCAAACCAGTAATCTCTCCAGTCCAGAGGTTGGTGTGGTAGAAGGCGCGTGCAAAGGAGGTGTGGTAGTCGTGAAGTCCGAGCCTGGGTGTCAGCGTCTTCAGCACTTTATCGATACCTGACTCAGTGAAGTCTCCCGCCTTATTGACCTGGTGAATCGCTTCCGGCACGTCGAGTCCGTAGGATTCCATCCACTTCAGCAGACGGGCGTAGGCATACCACTTCTGCTTATCCGTCCCATCCCAACCCGAGGATGGAAGCGCCCGCTCTTCCTTGATGTAGTACAACGGAAGGGGATCCGGAGTGCCCGTTCTTGCCTCCAGGAGATAGTTCGCGAGGTAGTCGGCGGTGGACTCCATCCACCAGGTCTGGTTGCGGAAGGTGATGCCGATGTTCGACATGTAATCATCCTGGCCCACGTGAATCAGCTCGTGGATACAGGTTCGCCGCATCACCCACTCGAGGGGCTGGGGAAAAGTCGCTTCACCGTCGGGTCGCATGTCGTTGTCGATGAGAAGAGGGCCGCCGAGGAAAGTCGCACCGAATGCACCTGCGAGCGGAATCACAAAGACATCCCAACGATCCACCCATACTTCGCTGACCTTCATGTGAATGTCCGGCAACCAGGCCCGGCCCTCCTCAAGAAAGACTCCGAGATCGGTGATGTATCGGGGTATGAAGCCCTGCTGCCTTCCCTTGTAGGCCGTGTTGTCGGTGTATTCATGACCAATCGGCGGCATCTTCGCGGGATCAATACCCATGTAGTGGATCGCAAAGTTCTTGGTCTTGTAGGTGAGGTCAACCTGCTCGATCAGAAGCTTGTATGTGGTCAGCACGGGTTCGCTCGTTAGAATCGCCCATCCGGCCGCCACCCCTGCGGTAACGTTGACGACTTTGGTAAGGAGCCAGACGGCCCCGATCACCGACCCGTGTGGCGCCTCTGCGGTGAGCACGCCGCGCTCAATATCATGACGCGTCGGCAACGTCTTCCAGTGGTCCTCCTCCCACACCGCGATCGCCGGCCGACCCTCCGGGAACCCTTTCGGCAGCAGAGCATGCTTGAAGGGGATGGTGACCTCGATCGGTCGTTCGAACGTCCAGTGTTCCTGGCTGTCCACGGCAACGTCGAGAATCGGTCCGATGGGCAGGACGTTGCCTTCGGTCATCTTTATCGGCAGACGGACGACCGGAGTAATGACTACCGGTCGACTGTCCGAGATCGCGCCCGCAGGAAACACCACCTCGCTGCCCTCGATTGTCTTCAGGGTCAATCCGCTCGACGGAACATAGGCGCCCTGGCTGGCAAACTCGGACCAGAGTTCAACCTTGGTCTCGGGGAGTTCCGTGTCACTCCCAATATCCGAACCAAAGGACGGGATCAGGATCACCTCAGGCGGCAGCTCTGGCTCACGCCAGAATATGGCACGCTGCATCCACTGCGGTTCGATCCAGACCAGTGCACTAACCATGACGACCGTTCCCAGGAGCATGGCACCCATCCAGGAGCAACCGAGGCAGCCGAAGCGACTCGTTTGGATTCCAGACGTCATTGCAGTACTCCGACCAGAGTGAGCACGATCGTGGCCAGCAGCATCACGTTCATAACAAGCCAGCTATGCAAGAAGAACCAAAGCAGGCCTCCGCGCCCAGTGCGCCCGCCGGCTGCCGCAATTCGGCCGGCCACCACACGGGCGTCAAAAAGGCTCCAAATCCAAGGCAGCACCAGAGCCGAAAATAGCAGGAAGAAAGCACCTTTGATCGGCTGGCCGTTGTAAGCCTGACCGCCGCCTGGCAGAAGGCCGAGGACGATGGCAGTGCTCGGGCGATGTCTTTTCGCGCCAGGCTCAAGACTCCTACCGGATCGGCTTCTCGAAGGTGCTGCCGCCTGGTGAGGCGGCGGCGATTTCGGTACACTCTCCGACTCGAGTGTTAAACGAAGCGACAACCAGCCGCCGAGCGTGAGGGTGTCGTTGTTCTGCAGATAGCCCGAACCTGGTCGGCCTTCGATAGCCACACCGTCACCGAGATCGTGAGCGTAGTAGCCGCCCTCGGCCAGGTAAATGCGGCACGCGGCCGTTCCCAGACCAGAAATCGTCAAGTCGCAGTCATCGTCAGAGCCGATGGTGAACGAATCTCCGGCCGCCCGAAACACTCGAACGTTGCCGGATTCGTCAAAATAGCTCAGCGTTGCTTTGGCCATACTGGTTGCCTCGGGAAACGGACATTGAGTCCTTCCATCCCAGCCTAGCATTAAAATGCTATGACCTATTTCTGATGACCGCTTGGTTGTTCCCGTTCGCGGGATCTCCCAAAGACAAAACCCTTCAAGACTGTCATCCCGACCGAGCCACGAGCGAGTGGAGGGATCTCCCAACGAGCTAAGCAAACTGCTCGAATACAGCACTATACAGTCTGCCAACTGAAGCGGGAGATCCCTCGACTACGCTCGGGATGACAACGATTGGGACGGCGTTGTCATGCCATGAGGCACAACCGCCGAGCGGCGTGGGGATGCTCCCAAGGAAGTAGAGCCGTGCATGGCCGTCGAATCAGTCCAGCATGCGCGTGATCACAATCACTGAGCTTTGACTGCCTTGTGGCTAGCCTAGTGCTCTACGCGATTCTTGGAAATGCCGAGGAGGACAGAGTGAAGCCCTGGCTCAACGCTCAGATTGTTTTGGCCGGAATTCTCTTGACGTTGCTTTTCCCTCTCGGAGCGGACGCAACGGCGAACCTTGCACACAGTCTTGTGAAGATCCAGCCCACCTCGCCCTACGCGGGTTCTGATTCGATCCACCTCTACGCGGCGCGCAATGAGTACGAGTCATTCCAAGTAGTGCTCAACGGACCCCTGAACGGTGTCACGGTTTCGATTTCGCCTTTGACTGGCCCGGAAGGTTCAACTCTTCCACCCAGTACATTTCACTTCTCCCGCGCCGCCTACATGATGATCACCGACGTATCAAACGATGAAGGCATCACCGGCCCTGTTCCCGATGGGCTGATTCCTGAACGGGATCTCTTCTTCGACGAACAAAGAAACGCATTCCCGATAGATGTTTTGTCGGGGGAAAACCAGCTTGTCTGGGTTGATGTTTTTGTACCGGAGAACACACTACCTGGAGAATACTCAGGGGTCGTTTCGGTCAACTCCACGTCGGCCCCAACGCAAAACCTCACCCTGAGTCTTACCGTGTGGGACTTCTCGTTGCCCTCGACTTCTTCTCTCGCCACCGCATTTGGATATGAAGGTTGGGGAGTGCTCTTTGGCCATTTCGAGAATCCGGACGATCACTACGATGACATTGTCCCGCTCGCGCAACGCTACCTCGAAAGTGGTCTCATGCACCGACTCACACTTTCGACGTTCTTGATCGAAGACTGGTCGCTGTACGCCGATCCGATCGACTGGCCTGCGTTTGACGAGCGATGGGGAACCTTTTTCAATGGTCGTGACCTCGCTTTCGGCCCTGAATCTGCGCGGGTTACGAGCGTCCAGATTCCGACCATTGGCAACACCAACCAAGAAAAAGTGAACTTCTGGCAGGGTTTTGCTCAGCACTTTCGTAGCAATGGTTGGTTCGACTTACTCTTCGACTACACCCTTGACGAGCCGAGCGACGACCCCGCCGACTATCAAGCGATCCGTGATCGCGCAGATTTGGTGCACGAGGCAGATCCTGATCTCCGCACGTTAGTGACCACCGATATCCAAGAAGCTGGCCCCTACAACATGGAGGACTACATCGACATCTGGGTGCCCCTCATTAACTTCATGCACGGAAAGCCGTACGAAGTCTGTTGGAGTACGGAGTATGAGGGCGACCAACGATCGGACTATGACGACCTCGTAGCTGCCGGCAAGGACCTTTGGTGGTACCAGTCGTGTATGAGTCACGGATGCGGTGATCCCAACGACTCTGAATGCTACCGTGCTTGGCCTTCCTACATGATCGACCACACCGCGATTCGAAACCGCATCATGGCCTGGATGAGCTATCGCTATGACATTCGCGGCGAGCTCTACTATGACGTCAACTACTGCTATGACCGACCTGTCGATGCGTGGGTGAGTCAGTACTATTTCACCGGTAACGGGGATGGAACGTTGTTCTACCCAGGACGCCCCGACACCATCGGAGGAACCACACACATCCCCATTCCGACGATCCGGCTCAAACAGATCCGTGATGGTCTCGAGGACTATGAATACCTCAAACTCCTCGAACAGAACAACGGTCGGGAGGCGGTCCTCGCCCTGATGGCCACTGTCGTTACAAATACCTACACCTACACCGGAGTATCAGACGATCTTATTTCTGTGCGGCAACAGATCGGCGAGATCCTGGACGGAGGCATGATCTTCAGTGACGACTTCGAATTCGGCGACACTTCAGCGTGGACCAGTACGTCGCCATAGTTAGTTTTCTTCGGCCACCGGCGCTCGTATCCAGCGCCGCTCAAACAAGGAGCGTTGTCACATGATCCAGCCAGCAACCACCCTATCGCGTCTAGAGACCGAGGAACGGAAACGAAAGGGAAGAGCAATGCGTGATCAAACAGTACGTCGCTGGATAGTCCAAGGTGTATGCCTGCTCGTTTTACTGGCTGGAGCGCAAGCATCTGCCCAGATCCTCATCGACCATACATCGACCAATCTTGGCCTGATACCCGACTCAAGCATCGACAGGGCAGTCGCAGACCTCCACATTGCCTACAATCACACCAGTCACGGCAGTCAGATCATCTCAGGGATGAACGCTCTGGAGGCGTATCCAGATTTCGGCGACAGATATGCCTGGTCTGAAAACGAGATTGAGGGACAACTCGACCTCGACGACTACGGCATACCGTGCAATGTTCCGGATCTCAGCCAAGGCGACTACATCGATGACAACGGCGTAACTCCCTGGGTCACTTGCACACGGGAGTTCCTGGATCTTCCAGAGAACGTCCACATCAATGTCATTATGTGGTCGTGGTGCAGTATTGACTGGCACAATGCTCAGCGCTATGTCGACAACATGGAAATCTTGGTCGCCGAGTACCCGGATGTGGCGTTCGTTTTCATGACCGGCCATGCACAAGGCCAAAGCGAGGACATGACGCCGGACCGAGTCCACTACAACAACCAATTGATTCGACAACACTGCGCAGACAACAGACGAATACTCTTCGACTTTGCCGATATAGAAGCCTACGATCCCGACGGTTTCTACTACTGGGATCTCGCACTCCAGGACAATCTCGACTACACAGGCGGCGGCAATTGGGCCCGTGAGTGGATCACAGCAAACCCGGCCAGCGAACTCGCCAAACTCACGACCGGAGACGGAGTCCCCAATTACCCAGGATGTACCAGCTGTTCACACTCATCCTCACCTTCGGAAGCCATGCTCAACTGTGTGCTCAAAGGTCGAGCTATTTGGAAACTCTTCGCCACTTTGGCGGATGGGTTGGTCTTCGCAGACGGGCTCGAGTCCGGCGATATTTCTATGTGGAGCGCAAGCTCAAAGGCGCCGCCGAGATTCTGAACTATTCCCTAAAGGAATGAATGAACCAGCCGGCCCGAACCTTGTCGGCCGCTGGTTCATACCTAACCTAATGTCGAAGATTGAATTTGCACTCCGAGCAAGGGCGTAGCGCTCGCCACGGTTTACTCATTCAAGACTCTCACCCTATACTCCGTCAGGTGAGTATGGGGGGTTGATGAGACTATTCTTCGCTTCACTTCTGTTGTCGATATCGGCATTGCCGGCGAGTGCTGATCCGATTTTCAAACTTTATGTTCGCAACAGCGGAGTCTACAGGGTCAGCTACGACACTCTCACACAGACAGGGTTGCCAACCCAAGAATGGCCGACGGAGAGCATAGGCTTACACACGGCCGGCAAATCCGTGCCGGTGCACATCGAAGGGGGCCAGGACGGCATCTTCGGCCCTGGAGACAGCCTAGTCTTCGTTGGTGAGATGCTGCGCGGTGAGTACTCTTACCTGGACGAGTACTCGAGTTTCAACTGCTACTTTCTCGACTTTGATGACTCCTCACCACGCCAGTTCACCACTTCAGTAACCCAAGATAGAGCAACGGTCAAGAGTCCGGCAGCTGCGTTTGAATCGAGGTACCACCTCGAGCAA
>JAAESQ010000119.1 GCA_024229275.1 bacterium
GTAGATCTGACTGAAGTGCTGCAGCAGCTCGACAAACTTTCTGGTAGGCAAAGGCTCCGAAAGTGGAAACTCACCGCGTCTCCCCGAAATCCGGCAATGGATGTGGTACCAAGCATCCTGCCCTGTCACTTTGTATCTCGCTAAGCGCGTGATGCCTCCTCTCTCCGAGCGTAGGCGAAGATCTTTAGAATATAAGAACTAAGCAGTGTCCCCTATATGCTCCTACTCTCTTCTAGACAGCTTCGCCAAGCCTACTTGGCTCTTGCATGCCATCGAGTGCATGATTTGGAGATGAGTGGACAGCGACGTATCCTACATCATGAGTGTCCGGGGATTAGTCGAATAGATTCAGTTGTTTGCATTGGTGCTTGACAGGGAAGTTGTAGTCGCAAGATCTAAATAACTGATCCAGAGGGACTTTCTCGAAAACCGTGAGGCTGAGGACCTGTAGGATTGTGTAGAGATTGGCCTCGATCCCCAGTCGTTTCCTGATTATCGCAACGAGTAGGTATGTTGAGACAGCCGTCCAAACCTGGGTCTTGACGGCGTTTTCTGAGGTTCCGAAGAAGGACTTGATCCGCAGGTGCTGTTTGATCCAACGGAAGAAGAGTTCGACCTGCCAGCGGTATCGGTAGAGCTCAGCCACCGTCAGAGCAGGAAGGATGAAGTTGTTCGTGAAGAACACCAAGGTCTTTCCAGTCTCGACGTCGTGGTATTTGACTCTTCGGAACTTGTCCGGGTAGTTGCGTCGCGAACCTATCGAGCTGGCTCTCACGATCTGGTCACAGCGCACGCCCGTGCTCTTGTCGACCGGATTCGAGTAAATCCGCTTGGTGATTAGGTCCTTCCGGGCGCGGATGACGAAGTAGGCAGCAGCCTGGTTCAGCGAGTACAGCATACGGAAGTCGTGATAGCCACGGTCCATCACGTAGATCGACCCGGCTTCCGGAACCAACACGTCGAAAACACTGAGATCGTAGACTTTACCGTCGGTTACATGTATGAACGAAGGGATCGAACCTCGAAGATCCAGAAGGGTGTGCAACTTGACCGCGGCCTTGTTCTCGCGAAACCGAGCCCAAGGGAAGACTGAGAGACAGAGATCTATGGTCGTCGCATCCAGGGCGTAGGCTGTTTCCTCAAGCTCGAATCCGAGGTCTTCATCGACGTATAGCCGGCGTGCTTCACGAATCAGCGACTGGGCGAAGTCGGCGTAGATTCGCCAATCTCGTCGTTCGTTTGCATCAGCAAGAGTGCTCCTGGAGATCTTGGATCTGATCCCCATGTGGTACAGCTTCCCCTGCTGGGCCCGTAGACACACCTCGATATCTCGCAGACTGGCCCTGTAGGTCAGTTGGGCAAAGGCCATGCATCGGTACTGATCGAGGCAGAAGAAACCCTTCGCATAGCGATCACCCTGGTACCGCTTCACACACCTCCTGAAGGTGTGCTGAGGGAGGTGTGCCATCAACTGGGAAAAAATGAGACTGCCTTCGTACATCTGCCACTCCCCACCGATCAAATCTCGGAGGATCGTGACAGCAGGGGTCGTCGAAGCTCAAGTCGGCGACACCCTCAGCCCTTGCTCAATTCCTCTTTCTACTCAACTTACACAGATTCCTCCGAGTTTTCCCCGGACACTCATGACCACAAGTACGCCTGCATCTCGCTCACTCTGCGAGATCGCCGGTACGTACGGCACCTCTCGCACTTCGAAACGAATCCTGGCGAATCCTGCAGCTCTGGGGAGAAGCGAAAGGTTACTATTCGCAGCTCGCGACCACCGACCAAGGCTTCCACCCTCGCCTCAGCGGTTCAGATCCTTCGTTCTATCGTCTTGTCTAAACGTAGACCGAGTTATGGCTCTATCTCAGAGGTAAATCAGTAGCGTAGGCCCAGTCCTCATCGTCATCCTCATCGTAATCGTCATCGTATTCCTGAAGCCGCTCAACACACGATGACGATGAGGATGACGAAGACGATGACGATACGTCACACCCCCGTTCATGCTCCCGCTTGTCACGGCGCCCTGTGACGGCGTAGCTTTGCGAAGCCGCAAGCCGCCAGGCGAAGCCAGATCCTGTCCGTCCAAACATTTTCTCTTCGCGTCCTCTTCGTGCTCTTCGTGAGCTTCGTGGTTCAGTTCTTCCGTCTTCTTCCCTGCGTCTCCCCGTCCTGCCGCATAGCCGTTCGCCCCGTTCGCCCCGCATAGCCTTCCCCGCCACCGCCCTCCCGCCATCGCGGACCCTTCCTGCGGTTCGAAGAACCGCAACTGTTCTTCTTCGTGTTCTTCGTGCCCTTCGTGGTTCAAATCTTCCGTCCTTCCGTATTGCCGTTCGCCCGTTCGCCCCGCAAAGCCTTCCCCGCCACCGCCCTCCCACCATCGCGGACCCCCATTTCATCATTCATCTTTCCGCTTTCATCATTTCCCTTGGAACTCTCGCCTCTCCGGCGGGTCTAAACTGTTGTTATGCGAAAAACGCAACTTCACTCCGTCCGCCTGCCCCTACTGTCATTTCTTCTCGTCGTTGTCGTAGCGGGCGCGTGTGCGCTCAACGCATCACCGGGCGGCTCAGGACAATCACCGCCGGGCGATGAACCCGTCGGGGTCGTGGATAATGGAGAGATAGTGATCCCTGAATCCGTAAACTGGGAGCAAGTCGAAAAGCTCATCGGAGAGCAGAAAGTCAAAGCTGCGCTTGAGTTGGTCGAGGTCATCCTCGCCGACGCTAGCGAAAACAACCTTTCCGACGAGTGGACGCGCGCTCTGATCGAACAGGCGAAGCTTCGGATGGCGCTGCATGGCTACGAAACCGCCGTCCGCCAACTAAGGCAAGCTGACTGGCCAGACGACTCATTCTCACGGGCCGTGCTCAACCTCATGTATGCCCACTCTCTCGCAACCTACACCCGCAGTTATTCGTGGGAGATTCGCCAGCGCGAGCGCGTCGAGACATCCGAAGAGATCGACCTCAAAGCGTGGACGATGGATCAAATCGTCGCCGAAGCTCACAGTGCCTACACCGAGATCTGGAGTGAACGCGATGAGTGGGGGAGTGAGTCACTCGGCGCTTTCTCCCGCTACGTGAACCAGAACAACTACCCGGCCCGCATCCGCGGCACTCTTCGCGATGCTGTGACCTACATGTGGATCGAACTGCTCGTCGATACCTCCCTGTGGACGCCCCGCCAAACCGGCGAAGTTTACCGTCTCGATGCAGATGCCTTGATCGCCGGGGACGCCCGCCAGTCCCGCAAGCTGGCCCTCGATGCAGCAGACGTCCACCCGCTCCTCAAGATCGGCGCCCTGCTCGACGATCTCGAGTCCTGGCACACCAAGGCAGATCGCGATGAGGCCGCACTCGAAGCACGCCTCGAACGCGTCCGCCGACTCATGGTTGCCCTGGATAACTCCGACGACAAGCTCTCGCTGCGCCGCGATCTCGCCAAACGCCTCGAACGCTTCGATCGCCGCCTCGCCTGGTGGGCGATGGGGCAAGGACAGCTCGCCGATCTCCTCCGCGCCGAGTCCGCCCCGGATGCCCTGGTGCGTGCCCGTGCTGCCGCCCAGCTTGGCCTCGATCGCCATCCTGAAAGCCTTGGCGGCCAGAAGTGCCGCCACATCGTCGCAACTATCGAGGCGCCAAGCTACAGCATCCAGTCCATGTATGCCGATGGCATCGCCCATCGCTCCATCCAGATCACTCACCGCAACCTGTCCGAGCTTCACTTCCGTGCCTGGCGAGTCGATCTGCGTGAACTCATAGATGACGCGGAAGACTACAACCTGCTCCCGGCCTATCGTGAGATTCCGCAGATCATGTCGAGTCGTAA
>JAAESQ010000120.1 GCA_024229275.1 bacterium
ATTGGAAATTTGGCATCCTGGAAAAGCGATGACTTCAAACGCTGGCATACTCCGCACCACGAATCTAGCTCTACCGGGAACGCAGCCTTCGACGAGTATCGCGAATCGACACTGAAGCGTTTGGAAGAGGAACGGCGAGAGTTCGCCCAATTCCTGGAGCGACTCCGCCGTGCCAAAGATCAAGACGAATTCGATAGATTCATGTCTGAGCAAGCAGCTCGGCGGCCGCCAAAGTGACCGTTAGAGAATATGTTACCATGGATGGCAGGATCAAAAGTCTTATCGCTGTGGGTGCGGCGGCAGCGGTTAATTGCCGACCAAGCCTCGAATATCATGTGTCGTGGTGTATCAAGGCAGGTGCCTCCGAGGATGATGCTCGGGAAGCCATCGAGATCGGTTTTCAGGTCAACCGTAGCGCCCATGCCAAGACGAAGGGCTATGTCAAAGACGTCATAACGGATACAAGACAGGATATTGGCGGATCAAGGTCGGAATGCTGTGACGAAGAAACAGGCACGAAAACAGGTTGTTGCAGAGCGTCGGCACAAAGCAGGGGGCACGGGCGAAGTTGAATTTGTGCACGCCTTCGTCCTCAAGCTCATCGGCGATCCTTCTCTGGCAGACGACCTCGTTCAGGAAACGCTTCTTCGGGCACACAAGTCAGAGGCAGGGTTCAAGGGCGATGCATCGCGGACAAGCTGGCTTTGTGCGATTGCACTCAATGTCATGCGCGATCACTTCCGCGCAACTGCTCGGCGGCCGAAGCAGGTCTCTGATCTAAAAACACTTCTGGTACTTCGGAGCGACGAGGTGCTGGAAGATGATTTCCTCCAACGCGAGATGGATTCCTGCATCAGACAGTATGTCTTACGCCTGCCGGAACGCCAGCGTGATGTCGTGGCACTTCATGACATCGCCGGGCTCACACATCGCGAGGTATCTTCAGCACTCGGCATATCGCAAAGCAATTCACGGATTTTGCTTCATCGGGGGCGTGCTGCCCTGAAGCTTCTGTTGGAAGAAAACTGCGTGCTATGCTTTGACGACTCAATTCCCTGTCAGCCAAAGGTAGGATAGAGCAAAGCGGCCCGGCACATCCTAGACCAACGAATCGCCGAAACCCTCGAGAGTAGCTGTTTGAAATCAAGCAAAACTGGTCGAGATTACGTTTCCGCGAATGACCGGAACTGGCCGCAAACGGCCCTTGGATGTCTCAGAAAAATGACCGTACTTCCGGCACTGCGCCGACGGGGCATTTCTGTTCTCTCGAACAATCGGCAGACGTAAAGATGTTTGCGAGCTCAACGGATTATGCTCCCGAGCCGCTACCGCTAAAGATAGCCCCGTTTGCGCTTTTGCTTCTCGATGCGCCGCAAGGCGCGTTCGGATTCCTCCAACGTCTCGAAGGGGGTGATGCGCAGGGTGCCGGGGCTGCCGATGCGGCCCCATTCGCGCACCAGATCCCAGCCGCCGAAGAGGGTTGGTGCCAGATGCATCACGTAGAAGCGGGCCATGCGTTGCGCCTGGTCCCGGCGTACAAGGCGTAACGAGGATGGCTGCTCGCTCTCCACTTGCTCAGACATCGCTGC
>JAAESQ010000121.1 GCA_024229275.1 bacterium
CATCCAACGCTTTGGCCATGAGAGTCAGAACACTACAAGCTGCGGATGCTCCTGTGCCATCCTTCGCCAGAACCCCCCGCTCCAGTCCATGACCACAGCTAATTACCAGTCTGCGGCGTCGCACCGATCACCGCCTCGACCATCTTCCGACCACAGCCCTTGACGGCGGACGTGAGTGCGTAGAACTGAACGACTTTGATTGACCGATCGATCAGCAGTTCGACGCCGACAATGCCTTCCCCTCCGACTTTTACGACGGGGTTCTTCTTGCCGTCCTGGGACAGGACATTGGATGCGGCCAGCCGCTCCGGGAAGATCTTGATGTATCGGAGCTCCGGGATCTGCGCCAGGTTCGTCGCCAAGCGCTGGAAGATCGGCTCGATATGTCTGACCGAGTGCGCCTTGCGAATCCGCTCGCCGTCGAGGAAATCGTATTTGGTCAGTGTTGCCTCCCATTCAATGTGTGTGCTGCTATTGTACTCCGAGGCTCGATGCGGGATGGGAGCCCGGAGTTAGCGATGACGCAGGCA
>JAAESQ010000122.1 GCA_024229275.1 bacterium
GCGGACTACGGGACCGTGCTCGAGGGGCCAGGGCTTTCACCGAAAGCGGTCGACGGCTACTTTTGGGTAGCGACAATTAGTTTTCCCGGTTGGCGGCAATTGGAAGTGCCTAGTTGAGCCTCGTTTGGACAAGTATGGGGGGCGCAAGTGTTGAGGCTCAGCGACAATTAGAATTCCCGTAATCTGTAAATAGTGCGATCATCGTAACTCCCTAATGACATGGAGATTGCGATGATCAAGGATGGACACGTCAAGGAGCTTCGGCGACTGCTCACGCTGGGCAGAACGCTGACCACTTCGGCAAGGATGACCGAGATGAGTGAGAAAACCGCGCGCAAGTACCGCGATGACGAGCGACTGCCGTCTGAGCGGAAAGCGACTCGAGACTACCGCACGCGAGTCGATCCGTTCGAAGACGTGTGGGGCGAAGTGCAGCAGCGGCTGGAAGCGGAGCCGAAGCTCAAAGCGAAGACCTTGTTCGACTGGTTGCAGCAGAATTACGTCGGTCGGTTTTCCGATTCCACTCGACGAACGTTCGAACGGCGTGTGGCGAAATGGCGAAGCCTTCACGGTCCAGGCAAGGCGGTCTTCTTCAGTCAGGTTCATCATCCGGGAAGGCTGGCGGCCAGTGACTTCACGGTCTGCAATGAGCTGCGGGTCACGATCGCCGGCGCAAGATTCGATCACACACTGTACCACTGCGTCCTGACGTACAGCAATGTAGAATCGGTGTCGCTGTGCTTTTCCGAATCTTTTGAAGCACTCAGTGCCGGAATTCAGAAAGCGTTCTGGGAATTCGGTGGAGTGCCACAGCGGCATCGTTCGGATTCGCTGGCGGCAGCCGTGCGCAATCATTCGAGTCGCAGGACGCTGACGGATCGGTACGCCACGTTGATGCAATACTACGACTGCGAAGCGGAGCGAACGAACGCTCGGTGTGCCAACGAAAACGGCGATGTCGAATCAGCCAACGGACACATCAAAGATCGCCTCGATCAGGCGTTGTTGCTTCGTGGCAGTCGTGAGTTTTCCAGCCGCGAAGAGTACATGCGTTTCGTGGAACAGATCATTTCCCGAGCCAACGCCAATCGGCGAGAACGATTCGCCGAAGAACGAGCGTGCTTCAGCAGACTGCCCGACGAACGCCTCGACACGGACGACATGCTGCAGGGCGTGCGAGTCACCAAAAGCAGCACGATTCAGGTGCGAACCAATACGTATTCGGTCCCCAGTCGGTTGATCGGTCAGCCGGTCGACGTGCGTGTGGCCGCCGAACAGATCACGGTGACTCATCAGGGACACGTCGTCCAGATCATGCCGCGACTGGTCGGAAAACACCAGGCGGCGATCAATTATCGCCACATCATCGATTCGCTGGTTCGCAAGCCGGGCGCCTTCGCAAACTACCGATACCGCGAGGAAATGTTTCCCACCAGCGCGTTTCGGATGGCATGGGACATACTGCGAAAACACCACACAGAGAAGGTGGCCGACAAAATGTACGTACAGATTCTGGAGCTGGCGGCTCACGAAAGTCAGGACGCAGTCGCGGATGCACTCCGATATCTGATTGCCGCCGGTGAAGCAATCGACGTCGAGCAAGTCCGTACACTCGTCATGGATGCAACCTATGTTCGCCCGGTGACCGACGTGGAAGTCGAGCCGCCGGATCTTTCTGATTTTGATTCCTTACTCACCACGTTCGACAAGGAGAGTTTGAACGATGCCACGCACGAAAGCACCGGTAAACACGTCCGCGAAGACTGCGTCGAGAACATCGCGGAAAACACTGCAAACGACGCCGTCACAGAAGGCGACCGAATCGAAGGTCGACCCGTCATCCGAACTGACCGAACAGCTCCGCCAACTTCGTCTGCCGAGCTTTCGCGACCACTTTCAGAATTCGGCCAGACGAGCGGCGGCGGAGAATCTCAGTCATCTGGAGTACCTCTCGGAACTGGTGACGCTGGAATGCGAATCGCGTCGGGAGGGCCGTATCAAACGTCTGGTGAACCGCTCGAAACTTCCGGCGGACAAAACGTGGGACTCCTTCAAATTCGATCGACTGCCGATGCATGTGACTCAACAGCTCCAGGCACTTCGCGACGGGTCCTTTCTGAAACGCCGCGAGAATGTTTTGCTGTTTGGGAAGCCCGGCTCGGGGAAGAGTCACGCCTTGTGTGCCTTGGCGGAACAATTGATTCTCCAGGGACACAGCATGTTGTTCACAACCTGCAGCCTGTTAGTACAGCAATTGTTGATCGCCAAACGAGATCTGCGACTGCCGAAAATGATCAAGCAGCTGTCGAGCTTCGAGGGTCTGATTGTCGACGATCTGGGCTACGTTCAGCAGAGTCGCGAGGAGATGGAAGTCCTGTTCACTCTGCTGGCGGAGCGTTACGAACGTGGCAGCGTCCTGCTGACGAGCAATCTTGCCTTCAGCAAATGGGACCAAATTTTCAAGGACGCGATGACGACAGCGGCCGCCATCGATCGCTTAGTCCATCACAGCGTGATCATCGAACTGAACGTACCCAGCTTCCGAGTCGAAGCCGCGAAAACGAAGAAGTCACGCTGACAATCTCAGGCAACGACACTTTCAACTTCGAATTCCTGCCCCGCAATTCCAATTGTCGCTAAACCGAAGGACTAATTGTCGCCGAACACGGTTCAATCAAAACGTGGGCCACGTGAAACCCCGCGGTTTGAATATTGCCGATTGCCGACCGAATTGCCTCCTCCAGGCTCGGTGCCTGGCGATGGAAATCAATTCTCGTTACTCCGCCTGAGGTACTGATGGATCCGTCGGAACACCCGGCCTCGTACAGCCGATCGGCATCTTCTTCGGATTCTTCGGGACTTGCGAGAACGAC
>JAAESQ010000123.1 GCA_024229275.1 bacterium
CGGTCTCCGTAACGGCGTAGCACAATGCTCGCCAAATCCAAAACGGGCTCGAGGCCCAAGATTAGGAGACCCACATGGAGTATTGTGGCACGAACCTGCATCAGTTTTGAAGAGCCAGGGCCGACGATTTTGGCAATCTTCATCGAGGCCCAGTTCCAAGATCCCAAGACATGAGGAGACCTCCGTCTGTTCGCAATTGCGTTTCGCGACATCACGACCCCTAAACCCAATTACCTACTCGCTGATCACCCACTCAAGGCTGATCACTGAGTTGCTACCCCGTCAAAGCCACACCTCCGAAGTGATTGCATAGGAGATTGCTCGGTCCTCTCCGCATCGATTCGCGAAACGAATCGCCAGGACCTCGCGACTGATCCAACCCAAGAAGTGACAGGGCTCCCTGACGCCGCGGCGACCCCTGCCCCAGTCCCCGTCCCCGTCCCCGTCCCCGTCCAGAAACAGTGGCAGAGACAGTGTCAGTCCTCAGAGACAGCTTCAGTCACAGATTCAGAGTCGGAGTCACTGAGGACTCCCCACTCTGTGAGTTCGGCCGAACTCAGCTGGCTCAACACTCCTTTGGATGCAGAAGGCGCCACGTCATCGCTCGGACTTATTGTTAGTGCCAGGCACCTATACGGCGCCGACGGATAGCGATCCACTTTCGCCAGACAGCGCCGCGAAAGGCGCCAGGCCCACCAACTTCTGCAAACTGCTTCGGAGTTGATTCGGAGTGGTCATAGCGGTGACTAGTTCAGAGCGGATACGTGGCGGTGGATGGGCAAGTGCAGAAGTCGTTGGGCCTGGCACTCAACTTCGCTTGGCACCAGGTGAAATGTGACAATGGTACCCGCGCGGTACGCAAAGGGAGAGACCATGAGGTTGACGATGTACGCGATGAAAACACTCATGTTCAAGATCAGCAGAAGCAAACACGACTTCGAGCAGACCGTGAAGATGATCCGCGATAGTGCCATTCGCGTCGGGTGGGATGTTCCATGGCGCTTCGAGCTACAGCAGCACTATTGTGAAACGGGGTTGTCGGACATGACCAAGGCGGTCAACGTGTACCTCTGCAATCCCAAGGGCGGGTACGACATCATGAAGAGTGACGTCTACAAGCCCATGGCCGTGATGATGCCGACGGCCGTGAGCATCTACGAAACAAATGCCGCCGAAATCCATGTTTCTCGAATGAACCTCGGCCGGATGTCATTGATGTTCGGTGGGAGGGTTAAAGAGGCTCTGAGAGATGGCGGCGCGAATCTCGAACGAGCGCTCGAGGGAATAATCGAGAGCTGAACCAGCCAACTAGGAGGTGACCGTGCAAGAGATGCCTATCAATGTGTCCAGCAATCTTGCCATTGTGATCCCGATTCTGCTAGCGCTCGTCGGCGCCGTGGTCGTCTACCTCGTGCTCCTGGTCAGGGCAATTATCGACATGTTGCGTTATGACGTGCACGGCGTGCTTCTCACTTTCGCTTTCTTGGCGCTTATACCCTTCCCGCTGATCCTGGTTATGGGCATCATGATTCTGATCATCTGGCACTACCACAAGAGAGACATCGTCGCCGGGGAGAGGCAGACTCGGTAACCCGTCAGGCCAGAACACCCACGAAACCAGTGCAGGCCCACAAAACTTCTGTAAACTGCTCCGGAGTTTCCGAGTGCCAGGACCGACGATTTTGGCGATCTTCATCGGTGCCTAGCTTCAAAGTCCAAAGATGTACGGAGATCGTCGCCTGATCGCAATTGGATCTCGCAACATCGTGCCCGCTGGACCCAGCCACTAACTCGCTGATCACACACTCAAGGCTGACGACCGAGGCGCCAGCTCGTCAAAGCCATACGTTCGAAGTGATTGCATTGGAGTCTGCTCGGTCTTCGTCGTATCGATTCGCGAAGCGAATCGCCAGGACCTGGAGCTTGATTCAATCCAAGGTGTGACAGGGTTCCCTGACGCCGCGGCGGCCCCTGCCCCGGACCCAGTCCCCGTCCCGGTCCCGGAAAAGGACACAGTGGCAGAGACAGATTCAGCGTCAGGTACAGTCACAACACCTGCTCAGCGAGCGATGCTGGCCCCTGACTTCCTATTTGTTTATGACTCCTTCGGATGCAAGAGCCGCCACGTCATTGCTCGGACTTCGTCGAATAGATCTGCAGCCCGCTTCGCTTGGGTGCTATCAACAACCCCAGCGCCACTGAGCAAGCGAAGAAAGGTGTCGACTTCCTTTGCCGATCCGTACGCGATACGCCAGTGATTGAAACGATCGCGACCGAACCTACCGTTTCCTTCGTTTAGATTTGCCGCCACGGAACTTGCGGCTCGAATCACCTGGTCAGCCAGTGACCGAAAAGGCGCTGGAACCCTTCTCACCAATGCCAACGTCATTCCAGCTGCGGCTAGTGCTACTTCGTGAGCGATCAGTTGTTTCGTCGGTTTCGAGTCTTGCATGGTCACCTCCGTGTCTTTCCTGCTTCCCCCTCGTGCCGGTGAGGCTGGCGGTGTCAAGGGTCGGAACGACCGGCGTTCCTGCGCCGGCTTGCCCTTGACTCCGTCAGACTCACTGGCTACTCACTCGCCCCCATGAAAGACACGAAGTGACCATGCTTCGAAGCCAAGACGATCCGATGTTCAGAGCCCCACGCTGCCCCCTGGATCTGTCTGTGATTCTGCCTCTGAATCTGTCTTCTGACTCCGATTCTGTTTCTGTCTCTGCCTGCTGAATCTGTCCCTGTCTCTGAATCTGTTGCCGCCGTGCCAAAGAAAAACGCCCTCGCACGAAGCGAGGGCGTCTCATTGATTGTCTTGCGTTTGTTTGCTATCGAAGCAGCGCCAAAAACACACCAGCCGCAACAGCCGACCCAATGACTCCAGCAACGTTCGGTCCCATCGCTGCC
>JAAESQ010000124.1 GCA_024229275.1 bacterium
CAGTTTGTTGGTTGCGCCTTGAACATCGCTGGATTCAGGCACAGTGTGGCCACTCGAGAAAAGTTCTCGAGTGGCCGAGTTTTCCAGCTGTAACGACTAGGCTGCTTCAGCGTCCGCCGGTCGGAACTCTTTCTCTGAAGCGCCTATGTGTTCCAAGGTTGCGTGGTCTGGAGAAGTCGTCTGCCGATCCGTGCGCCGCTCGTCGTCGGACATGCGTCGATGCGCAGGTCTCGATGGCAGGGCACCGTGGTCTTCGGTGTTCTCCTCCATCTTGAGCTGCTCAATGACAAGCTCCCACCACTCCGCCTGCAGGCGTTCCCCTGTCAGGAGTTCGAGGGGGGCCTTGCCTGCTCGTCTGCCGCCTTTGTAGCGACGATGATTATGGTAGAACATGATCAGATTCAAGGCACCCTGGGTGATTTGTCCTTTGCAGCTGTCGAGATAGGGGCGAATCAGGGAGTTCACCATCTCGACCAGCGAGGAGGCCCGCACGATGGTTTCGAGCTTCTCGAAAACCAGCGCTTTGAACGGTTCGAAATCATCACCAAGGAGACTTTCGGCGAAAGACAGCCATTCATCCCGTTCCGCTTGATGGTACCGCTTTTGCTTGGATCTGGATTGATGGAAGAAATGGTCATGATGCCAAGCCAGAACGAGAAAACCCAAGACATCGCCAGGAACCACTTCACGGAGTTGCGCATCAATCTCTTCCGATTGTTTAAAAGGGACCAGAATGTCATCGATATGCTTTTTGATGGGTTTCAGCGTGTCGGTAACAGCGGCGCAGTTGAGTCCTTCGATCATCTGAAACAGCAGCGTCAGCTCCGAGCGAACGCCTTCGACCGTGCGCAACCTCCCACCGGGAGAGCACAACCGCAGCGCCTCGCGAAGCAATTGGAGCAGAACGGCCAGTTGGTCGTGGAGCTCCACGGCC
>JAAESQ010000125.1 GCA_024229275.1 bacterium
CTCGGAAACCATATGGAAAACTTTCTCCAGACCCATGCCCTCGACGACCTCGTTGATCGCCGGGCGATTCGAGACAAGCGTCACCTTTGGTAGATTTCTCTTCTGCATCATGCCGGTCAGTCTGGCGAGAATTCCCAGATTTGTACTGTCTATTGCGTCCACGGCTGTCAGGTCGACCACGAAACCCCTGAGTTCCTCTGATTTCAGCCGTTCTTGAATAAGCGCATCGAGTGCGGGACAAAGGGTATAACGGACTGCCCCCTGGTAACGGAGAACCTGCACGCCTTCGTGGCTGCCATGGAGAATCCTGCCTTCGGCCATTGCTTACCACTCCTTTGAGAGAGTCAGAATCGAAATATCATCGGGCAGTCCATTCCTCTCCTCGATAGCGAACTTTTCGACGAGGGTTTCCATGCCCGCTTCCGGTCCGCTGATCTCCCCCATCAACAGTTTCACCCTGCTGCGGGCGGTGTCACGGGGAAACAGCTCGAGAATGCCGTCCGAAACCAGCATCAACAGGAAGCGATCGGGCAGATCGAGTTCGTGATTGGTGTACAGCGCATCATCGAAAAGGCCGACCGGCTCGTCATGCCCGTTGATCATCGTGAGGCCGACACTGTCGCGAAGCAGCGGCGCCGGGAACTGGCCGCCGGAACAGTAACGCAGTCGATTCGACCGGTAGTCCACCACCCCGTAAAAGATTGTCAGATACTTTTCGATCTCGAGCTGGCACAAATCCTGATTCAACCGACTCAGCATGTCCGCCGGGTCACGCAGCGTCTCCTCGCCCTCCCGGATGAATCGCTCCCGATACTGGTCGAAGAGGGTCTTGAGCATGACGGTGACAAAGGCGGATGCCGCACCATGGCCGGACACATCCGCAATGTAGAATCCTGCCTCCCCGCCTTCGATACTGAAAAAGTCGACGAAGTCACCACTCAGATAAGAGGACGAAAAGACTCTTTGCCGAAAAAGGTAGGGCCCAATGGGCAACTCCCCCGGCGGCAGCATCCGTGACTGCAGCATTCGCGCCGCCTCTTCGTCCTCGCGCAGCTGATCCACCACCTGGGTCAATTCCCGGTTGAGGACTTCCAGGTGTTCGACGTGCTTTCTGTTGTCTCTAATC
>JAAESQ010000126.1 GCA_024229275.1 bacterium
GAACTCGCTGCCCCGGTCGCCGTCGCTGACACCGCCGCCGTCCCGGTCCCTGCCCCGGACCCGGATCCGGTCGCGGTCGCGGTCGCGGTCGCGGTCGCGGAAATATCTCATCCCAAGCACCATATTCGATGACGATGGCGATGACGAAGGCGATGCCCATCGCGGGTGTTCGCATCCATCGGTGTCATACGATGCATGGGGACTCTAAGACGCGAGACACCCCTGTCTCTGTCTTCTGCCTTCCGCCCTACGCCTTTCTCCCCGGATACTGCTCAACGGCGTGTTTCAGAACGTTCATCGCGCGCGCCATTGTTTCGGCGTCGTACATGAAAGCAACCCGCACCTCGTCGACCCCGAGTCCTTCGGTGACATAGAAGCCCTCTCCTGGAGCGAGGCAGATAGACTCTCCTTCATAGGAGAAGTCCTTCAGCAGCCATACTGCGAAGTCTTCGCAGCTGTCTATTGGGAGCCGGGTCATAGAGTAGAACGAGCCTTCGCTTCGATGCGGGCTGACCCCACCGATCTTCGCGAGACCAGTGAAAACGGCATCACGCCGAGCCTCGTACTCGCCGCGTAGCCTTTCCGAATACTCACGTCCGTTCTCAAGCAGCGGAATCACCATCAATTGTTCGGCGGTCGCGACCGACAGTCGCGCCTGACAGAAACGCAGTGCGACATCGATGATCTCTTTGTTATGGCTAGCCATACATCCGATCCGCACACCGCAGGCATTGAAACGTTTCGACACGCTGTCGACCACGATGATGCGATCGGCCAATTCGTTGAACTCCGTAAACGAGCGAACCGTCCCTCCGTCAAAAACGAATTCTCGATAGACCTCATCGCAAATGACGAAGAGGTCGTTCTCTACCGCGATTTTGGCTACGGCTTCGAGCTCAGCATGCGTATAGACCGTTCCTGTCGGATTCGACGGATTGCAAAGCAGAATCGCCTTGGTCTTGGGTGTCACACATGCACGGAGGCGCTCGATCTCTTCGAAGTGATACTCGTCCTCGACCCGCAAAGTGATCGGCACCATCTTCACATCGGCTTGCGCGGCGAAACTGAGGTAGTTGGTGTAGCACGGCTCGAAGACCAAAACTTCGCCGCCGCCACCGGCGACTATCGAAAGGGTGAAAGTAATCGCCTCACTCGCACCCGAGGTCACCAGGATCTGATCCGGCGCGTAATCTATGTCCCAGCTTCGAAAAAAAGCGCTCCAGGCTTCACGAGCTTCGGCGATGCCCTCGGAGGGTGCATAGGCCAGACGCGTCAAGGGCAAGCCATGAAGCTGGGCAATCATCTCAGGCGGAGTCGGCATATCGGGCTGACCGATATTGAGATAAATGACGTTGGTGCCGTTGGCCTCGGCGGCGCGGGCGTGCGGCGCGAGTTTGCGAATCGGCGAGGCTTGAAGCAGAGAAGACTTCTCGGAAAGCACCGGCATGACAACCTCCTGTGGCCGTACCGTTGTCTCATCGGCAGGCCTTGGGGATTGTACAACCTCCAGGGGGAGCTATGCGGGGCGAACGGGACGAACGGCTATACGGGAAGACAGAAGAATTAAACCGCTAAGAACACGAAGTTCGCTAAGACAGCACGAAGAAGAAAGGACGGGCGGTTCTTCGAACCGCAAGAAGGTTGCTCTGACTTAGTAGTCACACCTCATTGCACTGAAGATATTTCATCACTAAGAGACACGTGAGTTATTGAACAGGAGCACGCGGAGGAAACAGAGAGAGGACTAGAACAGCACCACGATAGAAAACTGTGGTTCGAAGAACCACCATTCTTAGTTTCCTCTTCGCGTTCTTCGTGTCCTTCGTGGTTCGAACTTCACGAGCACCTCGGTTGCACAAACCTCTCACCTTATGCCGGGAAAATGAAACGATGCTGGTCTTTTCTTGACCCGTACTGCTGTTCGTCCCGCATCGATCTTCCTGAACCTCAAACTCAGCTTCAGCGTTATTGAGTACGGATCCGTCCACAGGCTTCACCCGGGATAGAATGGGCTGGCAAAGGAAGCAGGAATTGTTCAGACTCGGTAACATCACGATTAAGGACAGGAAACTCACTCTGCGTCTGCTGTGGGACCTGTTCATGGTCTGGATCGCGCTCATCAACCTGAGCTTGATCGTTTTTGATTTGACCTACCTGTTTCTTCGACCGATCTATTTCGAATACGTTCCGATCGTCACCAACGCTTACGACAGAGTCCGCGGTATCGAGCCCCATCCGCTCACCGTACAACTGATTCTCGAGGCCGATGCCGCCGAAAAACTCCTGCGACTGGATCCCGAATCGACGCGCTTGCAGGAACACCTCGTCAACCTCCAGTTGCTCACGGCCAGAGTTCTGAACGAGAACCCATTTGAGCGCTCGGGCCAGACACGCCAACTCGAGGTCATTCGCGTCGCCGTTGGACGGCAAACCACACACTCCAGTTCTGAATTGCGAGACCCCGCGATCGCGGCTCATGCTGCGGAGCAGTTTTGGTCCGGCTCACCAGAGCTTCTTCACCTCAGGTTTGATCTCTTCGACCGAAGAATCCGTCCCGGCCTTGAGGTGAATTACTACCGCGAATTCAACCTCGCAGGAAAGCTGGAGAACCTTTTCTGGCTGATCGACCTCCCGTTTCTCGTAGTCTTTTGGCTCGAATTCAACATCCGCTGGTTCTTCGCAATTCGGCATCGCACCTATGCCAGGTGGTTCTTCTTTCCAATTTTCAACTGGTACGACGTACTCGGGCTCATCCCAGTCGCTGCGTTTCGTCCCTTCCGTCTGCTACGCGCTGTATCGATGTACATGCGTTTGCGCCGATCCAAGTTAAGTCGGATCGGCAAAGACGCCGCAAGTCGCACCGTCGCCTATATCTCCAATATCATCACCGAGGAGGTATCAGACCGCGTCGCGTTGCGCATCCTTAGAGACTTTGAGGAAGAGATACAGGACGGAACACATCGTCGCATCATTGAATCTACAATCGGAACGAGGCGCGTAGAAATCGAACGTGTGGTCGTTGGCCAGATTCGAAACCTTCTCATCGATCCTGAGATCATCGCCAGCTTCAGAGATCTCTTGCAAATCAACCTCGAAACCGCCGTCGCCCAAACAGAGGCTTTGCGTGCGGTCCCCCTCCCGGAAGCCGTGCTCAGACCCATTGTCACCGGAATCGGTCGGATCCTCCTTGACACCACTCTCGAAACGATCAGCGCTACCTTGGACAGCGATGACGGTACCCAAGCCGTTCAAGCCACTGCCTCCGCAGTGCTTGACCAACTGTTCGAAGGCCCAGGACTCGAAGAGTTGGAGTCCCTCACTCGAGAGATCAGCCTACACGTGATCGAGCACATGAAGGAAACCGTCAAAATCAAGAAGTGGGCTCTCCCGGAGGATCAGCGCGGGGTGCCCTCAAGCTTGTCGGAAATCGCCGACGAAATCGCAACGACCGATCTTCAAACCGAAAGCAAAGAAGCATCAGAAGATAGTTGTTAGACGAAAGAGGTCAGCGGAAGAAAGGATCAGCGCAGGACACACCCTCCTTCTCACGTCTCACTTCTATCGTCTTTCATCTCCGTTTTCGCTGAGAGTGACCTGCTACTGCTGCGCTGGCGCCTGTCC
>JAAESQ010000127.1 GCA_024229275.1 bacterium
CCGGGTACGTAGTTCTTGAGGTGCAGGATCGTTCCACAGTCGCAGAACCTCGAATCCTCAAAACTTCGTACCGGGCAATGCACGGGTAGCGCGCAGGGAGAATCTGACGCTCGACGGTCGGCCATGCCGTAGTCGATGACGATGAGGATGACGATGGCGACAGGGATAGGGATAGGAAGTCCGCGCTTTCCGAATGTCGACGGCTTCGAAGGAGGTCCTATGACAAAGCACTCGCACTGGCCCTCGTCCTCGTCATCCTCATCGTCATCGTGTGGGGGAGGCACGTGAGGAAAACGATGACGATGACGATAGCGCTGACGATGAGGATAGGGAGTCCTGCTTGTCAAAGCCCTCGGCTTCGGAGAAGGGCGCTTGCGGGGCACCCGCGCTGGCCATCGACTTCGCCATCGCAATCGCCATCGAAAACTCTGGCGCCCGTGATTCGATGGGGATTGGGATGGCGATGGCGAAGAGGAGCTCGCCCCCTTGTTCTGCTCGCCTACGGCTCTGGTGGCGTATCCAACAGCAGATGCAACAGATTGTTCTGAAAAGTAGGGCTGCGCAGGATCGATTGGTGGGCATCGGTGAGGAAGAAGGTCTGACTCCATGGGATTGGTGAACTCAGCCAGCCGAACGATCCGTCCACGGCGCGCTCGTCGGCCAGCGCTGAGACTCGAGTCACCCTGCCATCTCCCGGCTCACTCTTCCTGGTGTCCTTCTTGAACTTGAGGCGAATTTTGCCATCTTTCGTGGACGTAACGAGTGCTTTCGCGAGCGTAGGTTCGGCGTCCGCTGCAAACAAGATCAGAGGGGTGGGGGATGGAGTGTCAGGATGGCGATCGAGAGACAAGGAAAAGCGTCTGGCTCTTTCGAACGCCGCGTCCATGTAGCCAGCCATACGGTCGGCTCGCTCCAGGTCCGACGTCAAAGATGGGAACAGGACCTCGAGATGGCGCTTCTGATCTTTGGCAAACGGACCCCACTCGTTGTCACGCCAAACTGAGGCTGACATGAACTCGAAAGGAATGAGATTTCCGACATCGTCAAGCCACAATGGATGGTGTTCGCGGGGGAGTAGTTGATAGAACGACGTATAGGTAGCCAACAGTGCGGCTTCGTAGTTGAAGACCGGGTAGTCGATACCTTCAACGAGATCCACGAGCGCCTCCATGGCGCCGAAGTTCGGAGGAGCGATGAGGATGGCACGGCTGATCGCATCGCTTCCGGCCCATGTGATCTGAGGAATAGGTTCCGCGAGAACGTCTCGGGCACCGTAGCGCAAGAAATATCTGGTAACGAGTCCTCCCAGTGAATGAGCGACGATGTCGAACTTCACTGGGTCGGGGCTCTCGATCCTCCGCTGAGTTCGTGCTTGCTCGACTTGGCGACGAGCCTCCTCGACGAAGCTGCCGAGCGCGATCGCATTGCCGACCGTGTCCTGGCGCCAGTCGTAGAAGAACGTGAAGCACGCTGGTTCATTGGTGACTGTCGCCGGTTCGTAGATGCTTCGGCAGGGTGCGTATCCGGCACGTTCCGTCATTTCCACGATTCCTGCGTAGACGTCATAGTCGAGTGTGGTGACCAAGGCTCCGGCACGTGCATGCTCGAGTAGTTCAGTGGCGCGTGAATCATCTTCGATGCGGAGTAGATCCTGGTGGTTGACCGGGTCGGGCAGGGTGTCGATGTCGAGGGCCAGTGCTCGCAAACCTTCCGGCTTCGAAGGGAGTGGAGCATCCTCGGTGAAGAACGCACCCCAAACCGTTGCGTTGTCAGAGGAGCGGACAATCTTGGCGCCGGCGAAGCCATGAATCAAGATGACTGGATTGCGCTTGGTGTTCGGATGAGATGTGCGATAGATCGCATCGACATCCGCGGCCGGATAGCGCGACGCCTGTTGTCTGATCCATGAGCAACCGCACAGCGGCAGGAGCAAGCACATAGCAGCCGCGATGATCGACCTGCACGTTCGATGTTTGGGCGGAGGTTGCATCATATTCACATCAAATCACGGCACCGAGGATACATCGACGGGTTTCCGATGTCTCAAAGGTTCGTCGACTTCCGCGCCCTTGGTGAGGGTCTCGATCTCTACGACCCGCAAGCCAATTACTTCCTTGCCGACGACGGTTCCCCGAGACCGGGCGAGCGTGACCACCACATCAGTAAGGTCGTGACCACGACGTGGCAGGCGGAACAGCGAAGACTTGTCGCCAAGGGTGCCGACCAACAGGTGTCTTTTGAAGCTGTGGTTGGTCGTCCTGGTGAGGACGGCTTACCTCGCCAGCTGATCGATCGAACTACCGGAGCGATCGATCCGGAGGTCCTCGAACTTTGGTCGCGCTACGATCTGCGCCGCATCCTTGTTGAGCGCTGGGATGAGATCGGTCCTTCGCTACGTGGCAAACTCAACATCTGGGTTGGATCCAGCGACAGCTACTACCTAGATGAAGCGGTTCGACTGCTGAAGAAGGATCTCGAGGCCATGGATGCTGGCGCCGTCCCATCCTTTGTCACCCTGAGCGGAGTCGAAGGGTCTCCCGTTGAAATCAGCAGTATGTATGTTGTTGTAATTCAATAGATTGCTAACTGTAGCGGGAGATCCCTCCACTCGCATACGCTCGGTCGGGATGACAAGTCTTGTAGTAATAAGCATTGGGAGCATTTCTTCGTCGCGGTGATTCAAAGGGGTTCATAAAACATGAAAATCCAAAGTTGTACTTCGATTTTTCATGATAAAGTGATTGGGTGATAGATCGCCCAGTTCCTTTGCAGCGCATCAAGGACACCTTTCGTGTGAATCCTATCGCCGCGCTTTTAGGGCCGCGCCAGTGCGGCAAAACGACGTTGGCGCGAGCTTTCACGGCAACCACCGAACCGTGCTCATTTTTCGACCTTGAAGATCCGGTCGATGTTCAGAAGTTGTCGGCCCCGATGACGGTATTGCAGGAACTCACGGGGCTGGTCGTTCTGGATGAGGTTCAGCGCAAGCCGGAGCTTTTTGAGCTGCTCCGAGTGTTGGTCGATAGACCTGAAGTTGACGTCAAGTTCCTAATTCTTGGTAGCGCTTCACCGGCTCTGGTGAAAGGAGTGTCCGAGTCACTTGCCGGACGAGTTGGGTTTGTCGATCTTGGTGGATTCTCGCTTGGCGAAGTCGGTGTCGATCAGCAAAAGGTCTTGTGGACTCGAGGGGGCTTTCCTCGTTCGTTTCTCGCTTCTGATGATTCGGCCAGCTATTCGTGGCGTATGAGCTTCGTGCGTACATTCCTGGAACGGGATATTCCCCAACTCGGCATTTCCATCCCAGCGGAAACTCTACGCCGTTTCTGGACCATGGTCGCTCATTACCATGGGCAGGTGTGGAAGGCCGCTGAGTTCGGGCGATCACTCAGCTTCTCGGAGCCCACGGCGCGGCGGTACCTCGACATACTTGCCGGTGCCTTCATGGTGCGCATCCTCGCGCCGTGGCACGAGAACCTCAAGAAGCGTCAGGTGAAAGCACCGAAGATCTACCTGCGTGACAGTGGACTCCTGCACGCACTGTTACGGCTCGAGGATTGGGATGAGGCCCTGGGTCATCCGAAACTGGGTGCTTCATGGGAGGGCTTCGCCATCGAACACATATTGGCAGAGCTTGCAACGAGCGATGCCTACTTCTGGGCTACACACGGGGGGGCTGAACTCGACTTGATGCTAACCATCGGAGGACGTCGCCATGGATTCGAGTTCATGTTCTCGGATGCGCCGGGACGCACCCGTTCAATGGGAATTGCCGCCCGAGACCTCGGACTGCACCATCTCTGGGTCGTCTATCCAGGATCAGAGAGCTATCAGCTGGATGATCGATTGACTGTAGTGCCCCTACAACGAATTCACGAAGCCATAGCCGCCTCCGGGTCATAGAACGCAGAACCGCGTC
>JAAESQ010000128.1 GCA_024229275.1 bacterium
GCCAACACGTTTCCTGGCCCGACCGAAGGTAACTGGTCTGCATCACCCACCAATACCAGCCGGCATTGTGGCGGAACGGCCGAAAACAGATGGGCTGCGGTTTCGACATCCAGCATCGACACCTCGTCTATGACTACAACGTCAGCGTCTAGGGGGTGCTGTCTGCAGCGAGCAAATTCACGCGTTTTGGGATTGAACTCAAGAAGGCGATGGACGGTCTTGGCGGGCTGCGAAGTAGCCTCAGCCAGCCTCTTTGCTGCACGACCAGTTGGCGCCGCAAGAAGGACCTTGACCTCTTTCTTCGTACAAATCTGTGTCAGACCTTGTATGAGAGTCGTTTTCCCCGTTCCTGGGCCCCCGGTGATAACAACCGCCCAGCCGTCGAGTGCCGCACCGAGTGCCTCACGTTGTCGTGCGGCAAGCACCAGGTTATTGTTGCGTTCAAACCACTCGATGGCAGCCGAGGTGTCGCTCGTAATTCTCTCGTGACGCGTCGCCAGCAGAAGGGAGAAACTCTCAGCGATAGACGCCTCTGCCTTGTACAGACGCGGGAGGTAGACTGCGGGTTCATCGTTCGCTCTCGGGATCAACACAACCAGGCTCTCGAGATTGAGTCGTTCAATGGAAGGTTCGAGATTGAACTCGTCGTTGCGCAACAGCTGCCTGCCAACAGAGATCAGGCGATCCCGCGGCAGAAAGACGTGGCCCTCCACACCAGCCTTTTGCAGACTGTAAACCAGAGCGGCTTCGAGGCGTTGTGGAGCGTCCTCCGCCACGCCAAGACTCTGGGCTATCTTGTCAGCCGTCAGAAAGCCTACGCCGAAGACCTCTCCGGCGAGTCGATACGGATTCTCTCGGACCACGTCGAGAGCCTGAGGACCGTATCGCCGATGTGCTTTCAGAGCGATGCTCGGCGAGACCCCATGCCCGGCGAGAAACACCATGATCTGCTGTACGCTACGATGCTCCTCCCATGATTCTCGAATTCGTCGAGCCCGTTCCGTGCCGATTCCACGCACCTTGGTGAGAAGCTCCGACTGTTTGTCGATGATCTCTAACGTATCGACGCCGAACTCCTCTACGAGGCGACGCGCAAGCTCTTTTCCGATACCGCGAATGCGCCCCGAACCGAGGAAACGCTGCAATCCAAGCTTCGTTGTGGGATGAATGTGAATGAAGGACTCGGCCTCGAATTGGCGACCGAACTTGGGGTGCTTTGCCCACTTCCCGGTGAGCCTCAAACGGTCGCCGTCGCGAAGGCCGGTCAATGTTCCCGTGACGGTCTCACTCGATCCGTCGTCGAGATGCAAACGCACCACCATCCAGCCGCTCTCCGGACTCTCGAAAACTGTGCGACCGATCACACCTTCGATCGTGCCGTCACTCTCGTTCCCGATGGTTTCGTCGTTCATGTCGTGAGTCATTGTAAGAGGGAGAGTCTCCTCATAGGATCACCCGCACCGGACTCAGCTCAGTGGCAGCCACATCCGCCATGACCGGGGAGCAGATCGGTCAACTCGGCGAGTCCCTTGCCCGCTGCCAAACGTTCATGATTCAGAGCCGCGAGTTCTCGTGCTTCAAGCAATTCCTCGAGATCGCCCTCGTCCGCTAGCCCAACGACAACCCGCGAACACGCCTGACCGAAAGAGTTGTCGAGGTCGCTCGCCGCAGTATCGATCTTGGCGGCAAGCGCCTCGGCTTGCTGTACGTTCTCATGCTCGCTATCGAGCCCAGCCTTACCCCAAAGGTCTATCGCCTCGTTGATTTTCTCGCGCGCACGTTCGAGGCTTTCGGCTGCAGCCAGCATTTGGCCGAGAGATTCCAGGCTATCGCCACCCTCATCAGCGACGGTCCGTCGAGTCGCGGCGATCGCCACCCAAAGCTGGGCTGCTTCAACAAGATGCAGGGCCGGATCGATAGTACTCACAGTGGCCTCCACGAAGTCTTATCAATGCAAGGATGACATGGGGAGCGTCCTTCGTCGAGGATTGGAGCTGAATTGCCAAGCATAAAGTACGTGAGGTTTGAACCACTAAGAACGCGAAGACCGCTAAGTCGGCACGAAGAGATTAACTATTCAATTCGCTGAGCGAATTGTGGTTCAGAAAGGTCAGTTCAGCAAATTTGGAGGAAGATCCCTGCCGCTGGTCTCTGCCTATGTCTTCTGTCCCTGTCGCTGATTCCTGCCCCTGTCATCTGTCTCTGCCGCTGTCTCTGAGGAGAACCTACTGCAACAGGTCCGCGAGAGTTGCATCTTGAAGTACCTTGTCTCGCACCGTTGCATCGACTGCAAGTGCCTCAGCAATGGCTTGGCGGGCCGCCTCGGTCCGACCGGCCTGAACCTCCAAGCGAGCCAAAGCGACTCTCGAGGCAACAAAATCACCCTCTGAGGGCATACTTCGGCGAAGCCAGATCAACGCCTCGGATTCTCTGCCGAGCTGCTGCAGAAGGATTCCGAGAGCTCCTGCGTGATGAAAGTCATCGCCACTCAACCGCACTGCTACCTCGAAGTCCGTCACTGCTGCTGCGATGTCCTTTGCCGCAACTTTGGCAAAGGCAGAACGAACGCGGACTTCGGAGTCGTCGGGTGACAGCTCAAGCAGTCGTTCGAAGGCGTTCACCGCTCGATCCGGCCGACCCGCGAGACCGAGTGCGTTGGCCAAACCAATCCAAGCTTCGCGGCGACGGGGCTGCAATCTCACGACCTCCTGCCATGCATCCGCAGCCTCCGGCCAGTCACTGATGGCCACATGTGCCTCTGCCAATGCCCGCCAGGCCTCGGCATCAGACGGAGTGATCCTGACGCATTTCTCCAATCGGCTGATGCCGAGCCGAAATCTCTTAGGATCACGAATCCCCGATGTCAGCAGGGCGCCGGAGCGGCTGAGGGCGAAGGGATTCGACGGTTCAACAGCGAGGACTTCGTCGAATGCCTTCAGTGCTGTGGTGAGCTGACCTGCTTCCTGGGCTGCTACCGCCTGACCAAGCCGGTTCCACAGGGCGATGCGATCCTTGGGATCAGCCAGTCCTTTGGCCGGAATGTTCGCCGGGTAACTCCCTGCCCCGACGTATCCCAAGGATTCGAGTCGTGCCGCAGTTTCAGCATCGAGGCTCGTGACTGAATCAGCCGATGGCTGACTCTCGATTTCCTCGAGCAATACCTTGAGCCGCTGGACTCGACTACCCTCGGTTTCGATCCTGTTGACCGACTCTTGCGGGTCCTCGTTCAAATCGTAGAGTTCGGGCCGAGGTGCAACGATGAGCTTCCATCCATCTTCCACAACAGCGCGAAGCGGAGACCA
>JAAESQ010000129.1 GCA_024229275.1 bacterium
AGATCGGGCATTTCCTCACGGCACGGCGGGCACCAAGTGGCCCAATGGTTGACTAAGACCACCGACCCCTCATGATCGGTCAACTCAGCGGCGATGCCGTCTTCCACCCGTGTATATGCCAGATCCGGAGCCGCGTCCCCGAGCATTTGTCGATGAGCGAGCAGGCCCGGTCCCATAGCCCGAAGACCGGAGCTGGTAACGAACAGGATGAACCCGCCGGCGACCAGTAGAAGCACCCCACCGAAAAGTCTGAGCCCGCCGCGGGGTGAAGACTCGACCTTTGGGCGCCACCAGCGCCAGACGGTGAAAAGAGCCCGTCCGACAATAACAAGGGACAGCACCCAGCCGATCACGAGCAACCACAGGATGTTATCTGCGACCCACTCCATGTCTACCTCCGTCGTTGCCGAGGATACAACGGTAAATGTACCCAACACCTATGCACGGGTCTTATCCGCACAGGTCAGACCGATCTCAGGGCCTCCACCTCGCTGATGGTCTTAGGCTTGGCCTTACCGAGTCGGCGTGCGCCATCGCTGGTGATGAGGAAATCCTCCTCGTTGCGGATGCCGCCGAAGTCCTTCCACTTGTCAATCTCGTCGAAGTCGAGGAAATCCGCACAGTGCTTCCGCGATCTCCAAAGGTCGATCAGCTGAGGCACAAAGTAGATACCGGGCTCGATAGTCACCACGAAACCGGGTTCGAGCTTGCGGCCAAGGCGCAGCGATTTGAGGCCGAACTGTGTACTCTTGGGTTGGCCGTCCCAGCCGACGTAAACCTCTCCCAAATTTTCCATGTCGTGAATATCGAGGCCCATCATATGACCCGTTCCGCAGGGGAAGAACATGGCGTGGGCGCCGGCATCCAGAGCATCGTCGATATTACCTCTCATCAATCCGAGGTCCTTCATCCCCTCGGCGATCACTCGTGACGCGGTGAAGTGAACATCTTTATTAGGAACACCCGGGGCCAGCTTCTGAATTGCAGCATCGTAGGCCGCCAGCTGGACCTCATAAATCGTCCGCTGTCGTTCGCTGAAACAGGGGCTGACCGGGCAAGTCGATGAGAGGTCACCTCCGTAGCCCATGGTCGTCTCGGCGCCGGCGTCGAGTAATAAGAGGTCGCCCTCAGCGAGGCGATTGCCGTGAAAGTGGTTATGAAGGGTCTCGCCGTGAATCGTCGCAATTACTGGAAACGCCAGTCTCCCTCCAGCCGCGACCGCGACTCGTTCGACCTCTGCAGCAATCTCCGATTCCTTCATTCCCGGTTTGGCCATCCTCATTGCCGCCACATGCATGTCCACAGAGATGTCAACTGCATTATCGATCTCAGCGATCTC
>JAAESQ010000130.1 GCA_024229275.1 bacterium
AGCGCCACCAATGACGACGAAGACGGCCCAAACGATGAGGTGAGCATGATGGATAGGATAGAGGAAGGAGGAAAGAGATGCCATGCTTATGTTATGTGATCTATGTATGTGCAGGAAAGATGAATGATGAAAGGGTGTCCCGCTCATTGAAGAAAGCAGTGGCTCGGGTTGTAGGATGTTCCCAAATGACTGACCCTCGGTAAGAAAACAGGCGAAGTCCAGACCTCTGAGCCTGCCCGCTGTCTCTGATTCTGAAACCTGACTCTGCCGCTGACTCTGTACTCTGGTCAATCCTTCGTCCAGGTCCCTACTGATTCGTGTTTGCGGGCGGGCGGTTTGCGACCGTAGAAGAGGTCGTCCATGAGAAGAAGAGGCTTGCGGGCTCCAGGAAAGGTGCGTATCGCCCATCGCACGAGATTGTGGGCAACGTTGTCCGGGTGGGAGTACGGACACACCCTCATACAGGTCCCGCAGTCGGTTCCGGCCACTGCCCAGTAGCGATAGCAGTTTTCGTCGTCGATCTTCCATCTCTGGCCGCCGCCTTCGACTGGCTCGCGATCCCCGGACGGGATCGATCCCACCGGACAGCAATCTGCGCACTTCTTGCAGATTTGGCAGAAGTGCAGCACCGAGCGGTCGTCGCGGCGTCCGTCGGGCACAAGCGGAACATCTGTTGTCACGATGCCTAGTCGGACTCGCGGACCGAGCTTGGGAGTCATGAGCAAACCCATGCGGCCGAGTTCTCCGAGACCTGCGTCACGAGCGACGAGCGGCGCGATGACCCGGTAGTTTCCATCGATGTGGGCACGTGCCGGGTAACCGAGAGCTCGAAGGGCTGTCGCGACTTGAAGAGCGATGACCGCAGATGTCACGTACTGTTGTGCGGACTCCATGACGATAGGCGCGTGAGGGGCGTGGGAGACGGTGAAATGATCCATCTCCACAGTGAACGCAATCGCCCACTTGTGATCCAGTTGGATTTCATCGCCCCAGGTTCCGGAACCTCGACCGATGTTGCTGTAAATATGCTCTGGCTTGACCTCGGCGATGCCGACCGACACGGCGCCGAAGTATGTGCTGAGGCCTTTAACGATCGATGTCCATTCAGCAGCTGGCCGTTCGATCTTTGTGTCCGCCACTGGGCCGTTGACTTCATACCGCAGGGCTTCGGAGACTTTGAAACTTGCACGGGCGGCTTCGAATGCGATCGGGTCGGCGAACTCGGCGTCGTCTGACATGAGGCCGGCGAGGTCGCGAGTTCGGTCATCGCTGGCCAGGTTTTCAGGTCGCATCTCATAGTAAGCCTTAAACTCGTCAGAGCCCGGCTCGAGTCGCCCTCGGGAAAACATGACGTCTCTCTCGTCGACTTTCCTCGTCGTGTCTCCTCCTGCTGAGGGGATCTTTCGCGGTAGCGGCAGCATGATCCAGAACAGTATCAGCGCGCCGATGCTGCAGAGACCGACGAGGGTGATGAAAACGACTGGTAGTGGCGCAAGCACCGCCACCAAGAGGGGTGCCAACGAAGCTAATCCAAGCGCGGCAGCGACCGTGGCGGCTCGCCGTTCGTGCTCCCGGAGGGAAACGACGGCAAACCCGGAGAAAAACAGGAATCCTATGGTCGCGATGGCCGTTAGCACTAGGCGGGTGAGGTCGAACATGGGCAAAAGGGTAGCATGAGAATGCGCTCAGGGAACCTTTCAGACTGTTCGATATCGGGAACTGAAAACCGAACTGGAACTTCAACGTAGGATCCCGTGTACGATTGCGTTCGCGAAGGGAGGATTCATGGTACGGAGCTTTAGATTTCTTAACTTTTTGGCGGTCTTCGCCCTGGTGGCGGGAACGGCCGTAACGAGCGATGCTCAAACGAAGCTGCTCCGGTTTCCAGATGTTTCTGGTGATCGTTTGGTCTTCTGCTATGCAGGAGATCTTTGGACAGCATCTACCGACGGGGGTATGGCCGTCAGATTGACGGCTCACGCCGGGCAGGAGCTGTTCCCCAAGTTCTCACCGGATGGAGAGTGGATCGCTTTCACCGGTCAGTACGATGGTGACGAGCAGGTCTACGTAGTGCCGTCGACAGGCGGAGTGCCGACCCAGCTCACCTATTATCCTGCGCGTGGCCCGCTGCCTCCGCGTTGGGGATATGACAACCAGGTCTACGGTTGGACTCCGGATGGATCCAGAGTGCTCTTCCGCTCTCTGCGGGATGCCGACAGCGTTCGGAGCGAAGGTAACCTCTTCACCGTAAGTGTTCAGGGTGGTCTACCCGAGGCGCTGCCGATGCCGACAGCAGGCGCTGGTGACTTCTCTCCCGACGGTTCAAAGATCGCGTACTCGCCGCTGTGGCGTGACTTCCGGAGTTGGAAGCGCTATCAGGGTGGCTGGGCACAGGATCTCTTCATCTTTGACATGGCGTCCCACGACGCTACGAAGATTGCTGCAAGTGTTCGAACTGAGCGCGATCCGATGTGGATCGGTGACGCCGTATTTTTCTCGTCCGACAGGGACGGTACTCTGAATCTCTTCTCATATGACGTCGGCTCCGAATCCGTTTCGCAGCTCACCAACAGCTCCACTTGGGATGTCCGTTGGCCGAGTTCGGACAACAAGAGCACGATCGTTTACGAGCTTGATGGCGAACTCAATCTCTATGATGTTGCTTCGAATGCGAACACCAAGATTCAAATTACGGTGCCCAACGACGGACTAGCGATGCGGCCGTCAAGAGTCTCGGTAGCTGACAAGGTCGAAGACTACGCGCTCAGCCCTAAAGCTGAACGAGCGCTCTTCGTAGCCCGCGGCGACATCTTTTCGGTGCCGATCGAAAAGGGGCCGACACGAAACCTGACGCAGACGAGCGGTGCTCACGACAAGTGGGCACGTTGGTCTCCCGATGGTTCCAAGATCGCCTTCATCTCGGATATGACTGGTGAGGATGAGGTCTACCTCATCGCCCAGGACGGATCGGGCGAGTCCGAGCAGTTGACCGAGGGCGGCGAAGCCATGCGCTACGCACCTGAGTGGTCCCCGGACGGCAAGTGGTTGGCGTTCTCCGACAAGGATGGCAAGCTCTACGTCGTCAATGTTGAAAGCAAGGAACAGGTCGAGGTCGCAGACGAACGGCGCGGTGGCTTGCGCGACTACGTGTGGTCGCCGAAAGGCGGATTCCTGTCCTTCAGTTTGACTGATGTCAGCGGCTTCAACTCGATCTATATTTGGAGCGTTGCGGACCGCAATATGACGCGTGTGACGGGACCTCTCAACGACGACTACTCGCCGGCGTGGGATCCAAAGGGCAAATATCTCTATTTCTTGAGTGACCGTGCCTATGCACCTCAGATCAGCACAATCGAGTGGAACTACGCCGGTTCTCGCACAACTGGTATTTTTGCCCTTGCTCTGCAGGAAGACGGTGAGAATCCGTTTGGGCCCGAGAGTGATGAAGTCACCGTCGAGGATGCCGAGAAGAAGGACAAAAATGGCGAGGCGGACGACGACAAGAAGTCGAAGAAGGACAACGGCAAAGAAGAGAAGGACGACGACGCTGATGACAAGGACAAGGAGCCGATTAAGATTGACTTCGACGGCCTTGGTGACCGGATCGTTCGCGTTCCTGTCGATGCCGGCAACTACAATGGATTGAGCGCAGTCGAGGGTCATCTGGTTTATGCCAGCTTTGGACCGTTCTTCTACGGTCGTCGCAGCCCTGAGCCGGTCAAGGTCAATGTTTATTCGATCAAAGACCGAAAAGCCTCCGAATTGGCCAAAGACGTTGATGGTGGCGCGCTGGCGTATGACGGGAAGAAGATCCTGGTTGGCCAGAGTGGTAAATATAATCTCTTCGATATCTCCTCGAAACCTGGCAAGCCGAAATCGATCTCTACTCAAGGACTCAAAGTCGATTTGGTGCCGTCCGAAGAGTGGGAGGAGATTTTTGACGAGGTATGGCGTCGATTCAGGGACTTCTTCTATGTCGAGAATATGCATGGCTACGATTGGAAGGCGATCGGCGACCAGTACCGCACCTTACTGCCGTACGTAGCTCACCGCTCCGATCTTAATTACGTTTTGAGTGAGATGGTGTCCGAACTCAGTGTCGGTCACGCCTATATTCAAGGCGGTGACTGGGAGGTTCCGGATCGGCCGTCGGTAGCGCTTCCGGGTGCTCGGTTCGCCTTTGACGACGAAGCTGGCCTCTACAAGATCGCCGCGATCTTCGAAGGCAACAACGCCGAAGAAAAGTACCGCTCACCATTGACCGAGGTTGGAGTCAACGCCAAGGTTGGTGATTACGTTCTGGCGATCGATGGTCGCAAGCTGACCAAGGCTGACAATCCATACAAGCTGCTGCAGCACAAGAGCGATCAGGTCGTACTTTCGCTGAGTTCTACGAGTGACTCTAACGACGCGAGGGACGTAACCTATAAGCCGTTGCGAGGTGAGACCCCGTTGCTGTATCTCAAAGCGGTTCAGCGCAACTGGGACCTGGTCAACGAGCGCACCGATGGAAAAGTCGGCTATTTGCACATTCCGGACATGGGTGGGAACGGAATCCAAGAATTCATCAAGTGGTTCTATCCTCAGCTCCGCAAGGAAGGCATGGTCATTGATGTCCGCTCCAATGGTGGCGGAAATGTTTCGCAGTGGATCATCGAGCGGCTGGACAGCAAACTGCTCGGAACTCGATTTGGTCGACTCAGCGAGGATCCAGGAACCTATCCCAATACCGTGTTCCATGGCCACAAAGTTTGCCTGCTGAACGAGACCTCGGCTTCGGACGGTGACATCTTCCCGTATCGTTTCCGGGCAGCAGGTCTTGGCCCGCTGATCGGAAAGAGATCATGGGGTGGAGTAGTCGGCATCTCCGGTCAAGGACCGCTCATCGACGGTGCGCCAGTTTTCGTGCCATTGTCTGGGACTAACGCCCCTGATGGATCATGGATCATCGAGGGATACGGCGTCGATCCAGATATCGAGGTTGAGAACGATCCGAAATCTGTCATCGAAGGGCGAGATCCACAGCTTGAGCGGGGAATCACAGAGGTCCTCCGGGCGATGGAAGAGAATCCAATGACTCTTCCGGAACGTCCCGCTGATCCGGTGAAGACGAAGTAGTTCGTTTCAACGAAGGAAAAGAAAGAGCGGCCCGCTTTGCGGGTCGCTTTTCTTTTTCAGAAGTCAGAGACAGAGGCAGGGGGAGTCTCGCGTCTCAAAGGCCATACCTATCGAATGACAATGCTGGATGCGAGCACTCCTGATGGGCTTCGCCATCGTCATCGTCATCGTCATCGCCATCGAATATGGCGTTGAGGCGGCGATAACAGATTCAGAAGACAGAGGCAGAAACAGATACAGAGGCAGGGGCAGATTCAGGCTTCAGATACAGATTCAGATGGCAGAGGCAGTGTGGGTCTCTGAGCATCGGATCGTTTTGGCTTCGAAGCATGGTCACTCCGGGTTGTTCATGAGGATGAGTGAGTAGCCGGTGAGACGGCCAGTGTCAAGGCAGGCCAAAGGTCGCTTCGCGATCCTTGACACTGGCCGTCTCACCGGCGTGTGGGGGAGTCATGAACGACACGGAGGTGACCATGCATGACTCGCAACCCAAGAACGACCTGATTGCTCACACTGTTTCCCTTAAAGCAGCCAGCATCACACTTGCAATGATGAGAAGAGTGCCTGCCCCCTTCAAATCGCTTGCCGACCAGGCGATCAGGGCCGCAAGTTCAGTTGCAGCAAACCTGAGTGAAGGCAACGGGCGGTTTGGGAGAGATCGGTTCAATCACTGGCGAATTGCCTACGGTTCGGCGAAAGAGGTGGATACGTTCCTTCGTCTCCTCAGCGGCGCCGGAGTTGTCGATTCATCTCAAGCAAAGAAGGCTGCTGACCTGTTTGACGAAGTCCGGGCAATGACGTGGCGCCTCATCCATCCAAGCGACGCCTAACCGAAGTGAAGGTCCCCAGACTGTACTCTGAATCTGATACCTGTCTCTGATTCTGACGCTACTGCAGTGTGGTCGTGCGACCTAGAGGGGAGCCTCGCGTCTCAGAGACTGCACCTATCGAATGACACCGATGGATGCGAGCACTTTCGACGGGCATCGCCTTCGTCATCGTCATCGCCATCGAATATGGCCCTGAGGCGGCGATAACAGATTCAGTTTGCCGACTCCGACTCCGAGACAGAGACAGAATCAGAGAACAGAGAAAGAACCAGGATTCGGATGCAGATTCAGACTCAGATGGATCCGACGCTCGGTAACCTAGTTTTTGCCTTGGCGTCTTTTTCGAGCCACCTCTATCGCGATGAATGTCACGCACATTCCCGCACATACCCAAGCCCACCAGTCGCCGAATCGGGTTCTAGGGGTCAAATATCGAGACGGCATGACCTCGCCTCTGACAAAGCCGGTTTCGCCGATTTCGAGTGTTTGTACGATTCGCCCATACGGATCGACAAGCCCTGAAATCCCTGTCAGTGCGGCGCGGATCACCCAACGCCGATTCTCAGCTGCTCGCAGCACTGCCTGCGAAAAGTGCTGCGACGGCGCCGACGAGAAACCATACCAGCCATCGTTGGTCAGTGTGGTCAGTACTTCTGCACCTGCGCGGGTTTGGGCTGCAATGAGGTCCGCAAAAATAATCTCGTAGCAGATGCCGACTCCGAGCTGGACATCTGCCTGAAGCGGTTCATGCGAGTTTCCGGGTGTGAAGCTCCCGACCTCGCGAACAAGCGCTTCTGTGAAGGCCAGACGCGCCCATGACGGCACGTACTCTCCAAATGGGACCAAGTTGTTCTTGTCATATCGCCGTGGACTGACACCGCTCTGAGTTACGAGGAACGCGGAGTTCATCGTGCCGCCGTTGTCCCCTGAGGCGATCGAGTTGAGCATGATCGATGCGTTGAGTTCCTGCGCCAGAGCAACGACTTGTGTCTGGTAGGTTCTGTCGGAATCCAGACTGAAGGGCACTGCGCCCTCAGGCCATAGAATCACCGTTGCTCCATCTCCGGCTGCTGCCCGACTTAGCTTCCAAACGTTGTTGACAATCTCTCTCCATTGATTCGGGTCCCACTTCTCTTCGAGTGACGTTCCGGGCTGCAGGGCGGCAACGGAGAGTGCTCCTCCTTCGGTTTCGAACTCAGGAGCCAGCAGCGAGAAGGCAACTGTTAGGCAAAGCGCAACAGCGATCAGGCCGATTCCCAGCCGTCGAGTCGTAGGGCGCAGAAGTGCCCAGAGTCCTGAACCGCATGCGACCGCCGCCCACGCGAGACCGGTGGCCCCCCATGTTGGGAGCGAACCAAGGAGCGCGGGTGTGCGCCAAAACGACGCCGCGGTTGGGTTCCACGGGAAAGCATAGGGTGCAAATTGACGTGAAGCGTCGATGGCACACCAGAGCGCTGGAAAGAGCAGGATGCGCGTCGGTATCGAAAGCTTGGTGAGAACAAGAGTGATCAGTGCCCAACTCAGTCCTAGAATAACGGACATAAACAACAAGCACGCAATGGCTGCGGCCAGTGGAAGGCCGCCGTAGTGATTCATGACGGGGACAACCCACTGTACGGAGACGATCCAGTGAACTGTTCCGGCGACAAGTCCGAGTAGGAACCCCTGCCGAAAGCGTTCGGTTTCTTGGATCGACTCGAGAAGAAGACCTGGGAAGACTGCTAAGAGAGGCCACCAGGCGAGGCTGGGAAGTGCCAGCGAAAGGCTAATACCAGCAAATGCTGCCAGGAGCCACGGACCAGCTAGGGTGAGGCGCCCAGGAAGAGGTTTCATGCGCTGGAGTATAGCCCGGTCATCATTGGCATGGGTTTCAGACGCAGTACACTAGTGAACGACTATGGACTACTGGTTGTTCAAGACCGAACCTGGGTTCTACTCCTGGCAGGACCTCGTCAAAGAGCCGGATCGAACGGCTTGCTGGAAGGGTGTTCGCAACTATAAGGCGCGCAACCTGCTCCGCGATCGTGTCGAGGTTGGAGATATGGTTCTTTTCTATCACAGTGTGGACGAGCCACCAGTGATCCCGGGGATCGCGACGGTGGTAACGGCTGCTTATCCGGATCACTACGCATGGGATCCGTCGAGTCGGTATTTCGATCAGAGAACCGCTCCTGGAGAGGCGCTCTGGCTCATGGTTGATATTCAGGCAGTTCGTAGCTTTGATCCACCGATCACTAAACTCGAACTCAAAGCAGAATCCCAACTGAGAGATATGATCATTTTGAAACGTGGAACTCGGCTTTCGATTCAGCCGGTCCTGCCAATCGAGTGGGACGCGATCCTCGCTTTGAGAAGCTAGAAGTGAGAAAGAAGTGGCTGGTCAACAGCATCCTCCTGTTGTTTGTTCACCGCTCTTTCTGATTTTGCGCCAGTTTTCACAATTGAAGAACAAAAACCCGGCTGCATTCGTAGTGACTAGACAGGAGGAACGACAATGTTCGAGCTACTCGGCCTACTCGCCGTCCTCGTCGTCGGAGGGCTTGTTTTCGGGTTGTTGGCAGTCTGCGGTCTGATCCTCAAGATTGTCTTCAAGGTGGCGATGATTCCGCTAGCGATTGGGCTCGTGGCCCTCAAGGGTCTGTTCTTTCTTGTCGTTGGTCTCGTCGCTTTGGTCGTACTTGGCCCGGTTGTGCTTGGACTCGGTTTGGCTGCACTTATCCCGATTCTTCTCATTGGTGGTGTTGTCTGGGTGATCGCTGCGGTGTTCTGAGCGAAAGGAAGATAAGCTCGAAGGTGAACGGCAGGGTTGTCCTGTCTCGTCTACCTCCTCACTTTTTCTGCCCCCTTCTATCGCCTCATGATCGAGTCGAGGATCATCATAAAGGCAGCCTGCTGCTCAGGTTCCGCCTTCTCAATGACGGCGAGGCACCCCATGTGGTCAAATTCCTGATGGAGTAGGTTGGCTGGGTATGAAGAGGTGATGATAACTCGCTTCGGATTGACCCCGGCCTCGCGAGCAGATTCAAATACGGCCTTCCCGTCGAGTTCGGGCATTTCCCAATCCAGGAGTAGCAGGTGAACATCTGGTCCGAGTTGCCCAACAGCCTCGATGGGATCGGTATAGGTCTCAACACCTGCTCGAGAACCGTAGCGCTCCTCGAGAAGCGCTCTCCAGGCGGCGCACTGCACCGCGGAGTCGTCGACGACCATTATCCGGCGCGGACTCTGCACCGTTTGCATCGCCAACAGATTATCATCGAATATCTAAGGTTCTCACAGGCACACAAGTTGGATTCGGATCTCGTCGCCGATCCTGGAGCGAATTCGATCGGAGATGAATGAGCGCGTCTGTTCGAAAAAAACATTCTGGCTGAATGGTCGAGTGTCTCAGCTCAGTGGTTGAGTCTTTGGATGATGCTGCGAGCGCGCGGTTGTAGGGCCTTGCCCAGGACCCGTCTCACGTTGACATGGGTGTATTCGAGTCTCTCTTTGAATCCCTGTCCAATCGGGGTGCCGGACTCCAAGTCGATAGCCACCACGACGAGCCTGGACTGGAACGCGGTGTCGGATCGGCCCATGTACTGAAGTGGTCGGTCACCGAGATACTCGGCACGGATCAGAAGAAGGTGCCGTGCATGGGGCTGCAGCAGAGATACCAGAACCTGGGGAGAGGGATCGGTGTTTCCGGTCAACGTATGTGAGACCTCGGGCAGACCGTCTTCGTCGATCGTCAGAATGCCGGCACGAGCAAACGCTTGCTCAAAAAGGGCTTCCGCTTCTCCCGCCAGCAGTGGCTCACCGACGCTGACTACTGCCACTCCGCGTGGTCTTGGTGTCGGTGTTGGCGGCTGGGCCAACGGTTCGTTTCGGTCCGTCCTCGTAAAGGTTGAAGAAGGTGGCTCTATCGATTCGGTTTGCGCATCGGCAGTGCCGATGGAGCGCTGGTCTTCCCTCTGCGTCGTTGAATTTTCGGGTGATGCTGAGCCCCGGGGAACGCTTCGGTCGTCTTCTGTGACAGACGATGTCGCCGCCGCGGTCGGAATTGGAGTTTGGTCATCCAAGAGGGGGGTCGTCGTTTGAGTCAATGCGTTGCTTTCCGCCTCTACAATGGCAGCATCAGCGACAGGTGACTCCTCGGACGCCTTTTTAGGCCCGAGAAATCCGAACTGCCACATGATTGCCGCAGAGCCGAGAAGAGCAGCCAGCACCGCGATTGCTGCGATGGCAAATACGGGGCCTCGTCGTCGATCTGGCGGTATGACTTCAGTCTCAACGTCCACGCCGGGATCCGGTTCAATTGTCGGAGGCTGCTGCGGCGTTGGCACGGGCGGTGGTGTCGGAGGCAGGCCTTCTCCGCTATCGAGGGCAACAGTTGGAGTTGTCTCGAGACGGGTTGGCGAGGTTTCGTGGGCTGCTTCGGTCGAGGCGCCCGGCGGCTCCGATGCAGTTTCGCTACCTGACGACGCGATCAGGATCGGCGGGAGATCGCCGGCGCCGCTTGCTCCCAGGTAGCTCTGCAAAGCGGAAGTCAGTTTGCCACAATCGGGAAAACGGCGGTTCCGGTCCTTCGCCATCATCCGAGCTAGAATCGCTTGGAGGTCCTCGTCCAACTCAGGATTGAGTTGCTTTACATCCGGTGGTTCGACTTCCACGATCTGCCGTATCAATGCCAACGGGCTGTCGGCCTTGAAAGGCATTACGCCGGTCAGCGCTTCGTAGAACGTCACTCCTAGGGAGTAGATGTCAGTTCGCTTGTCGATATCCTCGTTCATGCACTGTTCCGGAGACAGATAGCCGGGAGTGCCCATGAACATGCCAGTGGCCGTGAGTCGGGAGGCGCCGTCGCCAAGTAACGCCAGACCAAAGTCTGCGATCTTGACGATGCCATGAGTATCAATCATCAGGTTTGCCGGTTTGATATCGCGGTGAACGACCCCTTGATTGTGTGCTGCATGGAGTCCGGAAGCAGTTTGCAGGATGATGGTTGCGGCATGTTGGGCCTCAACCTTGCCTTCGTTCTTCATGAGGCTCAGGAGGCTCGTGCCGGAGACGTACTCCATGACGAAGAAGTGTTGGTTCTCATGCTTGCTGATGGAGTAAATCTGAACGATGTTCGGATGATTCAATTTGGCGGCACTTTGCGCTTCACGAACGAATCGTTGAACGTATGATTCGTCCTCCGCGAGGTGTTCGCCTAGCACTTTGATCGCGACGAAGCGATTGAGAGATTCTTCGTGTGCCTTGTACACGACTCCCATGCCACCGCGCCCGAGTTCTCCGACGATTTGATAATGGCCAATGCGACGATCCACAATTTGCTCCCGCGTTCCGGTTTTAGCAGCCAATCCGTGATTGGTTTTCTTTATCCTAGCCTAAACTGAGTGATTCTCACCGGCGATCTGCACCCCAGCCCACGCTGTATCCTTCGGATGAGGAGCCTCACGGCTCTACCGGCCTTCGGCCGGGCGTCGGTTCCTACCTCTTGCGCCTTGGACACTTGCTCCAATGCTCGACGTTCCGAAGGGTACGCCTCCGCTTGTCGCAAGCGCCAGTGCATCAAGACCTTGGAACATCTCATCCGGCAGAATCGCTCAGTTCAGGCGAAACTCAATCTCGGTTTCCAAGCCGGCAACGGTCGTCTCTCTGCGGGCTCGTGCGCAGTAGATTGTCCTGTTGAAGGCATCCTCAACACTTACTGCGCGGGCTTCGTAGTAAGGGTGCAGACAGCCCAAACTCCTTCCTCCGGGGCCCCGCCGCAAGGCGGGGTTTCTGGGTTGTCGAGCAAATGATGAAAGCGGAATGATGAAAGATGAAAGCGATACGGAGATGTCCAAAGCCGGAGGCGAAGATCTTTGTTCACAGGAAAATCCACTGCTCGGCTGCTGACCTGGAACTGCCGTTCAAGAACACCGCCGCCGAATATTGCACTCTGCTCTGATCATTTCGTACAGGAAGCCCTTTGTCCGTGCCAACAAACTCGAGTCAAACGAGAAACCGCCCGTCAGTAGCAGGCCGTGCCGCGTTGGCCTGGCACACTCTTTGCCTTTCATTCCCTCAGGACTCCAGGACAATGCGGTACAGGCTGCTAAAGGACGCCGATCTCTTCGAGCTGTCGCGTCGCCTGGTCGGCCCATCCGCGGTTGGCTGCAGGGCTGGCGGGACTTGGGTGGAGGACTTCGTGAACCGGGATTCCGGTGTCAGTGAGGGCAGCCTCAGCGCGCAATCTGGCAAAGCGTCCGATGCCCACTACGCGTTTCGCTTGAAGAACAAGCACAAGATCGCGCAACGATTCGTCGCAGTACTGAAACAGGAGTTTTCGTTCAGCGAGTAGCAGGCGATCAGGAGTTCGGTTGCGACCGCTTTCTTCCATGAAAACCAGAGGACAGTAGTTGGCAACGAATATCTCGCGAAAGAAGTGATCCGCAGATCCCCAGCGATCCTTCGCCCAGCCCCAGAGGCGGCGCCCGCTGACCTCACTCCGAGTGCAAGCGAGTCCTTGAATGGGCCGTTTCGGGTGTTCTTTGTGAGGCCGAACGACTTCTCCCTGGAGATCGAGCCAGTCTCGTACCGCAGCTATCTCTCCGAATGGAACCCCTGTTTGAGCCATTCCCCAAGGCCCGGGATTCATGCCGAGCATGAGCGTCCTGCCTGTGCCGGCGCCGTAGCGCTTGAGATAGGCCTCATGGATAGAACTGGCATAACGAAGTGGATTGTAGACGTGGGTGACATCCCCGGAGAAAGACAGGTCGTCTACCGCTTGCGCCAGCTTGCGCGAGAGGTCGATGAGTGTTGCCGGTTTTGCCACGGACTTACCTCAAAGATTTGCGGAGCTTCTTTAAGCGTTTCTTTACGGCTCGAGCTTCTTTCTTTTGTTTGAGGTCTGTCAGCATGGTGAGTTGGCGTTCCAGCACAGGCACTAAGCTGGCATGCACGGTGCCGTGCTGCGTCTCGAGCAGAGCAGTGATCTCGGCATTGGTGGCGAGTGCATCCTCCACCTTTCCAGAGGCATGCTGAAGGGCAAATAGGTCCTCCAGCGCTTTGGTGAGCGCCTTGCCGCCGACGGGTTTGAGATTCGCGACCCTCTCTTTTTGCAGCTGGGCCGCCTGTGAGAACTGGCCGCGCAATACCTTGATCAGGAATATTCGGCGGGCATTTTCGATCGCGTAGGCAGCGTTGTCGGTGGCCTGTGACTTGTCCCATTCCATGACGGCAGTCGTGCGCTGATCCGCCTGTTGCAGTAGCTCGCTGTCCGACGCAACGCCGATGAGTTCAGCGACCGTCGCCTGCGAACCGGGGACCTGAAGCCACGAGGCGTCGGCGAGAGCCTGAAGGGCCATTCGCGTTGCCTTGAGATCGCCCTCGAGCTGGAGGGCGCGCTCGGCCGCCGCCTCTGCTATCGAGGGCTCAGCTGCGCTCGCCGCGGCGGCTGCGGCACGTGCCCAGGTTGTGGCAGGCATGACAGGATCTTCATCTTGGCTGCGCAGAGTTGCGGCCTGTTCGATGAGAGCGAGCACAAGTTCAGGGTTGCCGTGCGTGAGTTCGGCCTGGACGAGGGTCTCGACGTAGTGTGCTTTCTCTCCGGGAACCAGCATAGGATCGTGCAGGGCAAGGCCGGCAACCCGTCGCTGGAGTTCCACGGCTTCATCGTGGCGCTCCGCCAAAGTTGCCATGCGCGCCAGCAGAGCAAGGACAGCCCGTAGTGGCGAAGGATCCGGGTCGGTTGCTGCGTCCGCGATGGTGACGTACCTTCGCAGGCTTGTTTCGGCTGTGGGCACATCTCCAGCCCCGAGTGCGACCCGCCCAAGAGCGGCCAACGTTCCGAGGAGGTCAGGGTGTGATTCACCGATGCGAAGTTCGGTAGCGGCAAGGAGGAGCTCATAGACCGGCTGTGACTCGTCGAGGCGCGATTGATGTGCGAGGAGTCGGGCGAGGTTTTCGTAGCTAGTCTCGACCTGTGGATCGCCTGCCCTGAACGATTGTGCCAACTTGACGGCAGCGCGAAACTCTTTTTCGGCACGTTCTTGATCGCCTTGCGCGAATGCCAACTCGCCTGCATGGATACGGGATTCCCATGTCGTCTGTGCGTGGGCTGAGGAGAAGGCGAGAAGTGCGGCGATGAGGGCAATTGCTGTCCGTCGAAACATCGATTCCTCCAGGAGAGGGGAGTGTACACACTCAAAGGCATTGGCCCAAATGTCACGTCAGCGTTCACAAGGTGCGCTAACATCGAATTATGGACCTACGACGCTTGATCGCAGCCCTCGACGATCTCCTTGATGGTGACTCAATAGACGACTACGGCCCGAACGGGCTGCAGGTGGAAGGTCGTCCGTCAGTCGAACGCATCGTGACGGCGGTATCCGCTTCGCGAGCCCTCTTCTTGCGAGCCATCGATCATGAGGCGGATCTGATCTTGGTCCACCACGGTCTGTTGTGGAACCAAAGCGAAGCTGCGCCCATCGTTGGGAGTCTTCGAGATCGACTGAGTTTGCTTCTCGAGAACAGGATTTCGCTGGCAGCCTATCACCTGCCGCTGGACCGCCACCTACGGTTAGGCAACGCCGCCCAGCTTGCGTCTCGCCTTGGGCTCCAGAATCTCGAGCCTTTTGGCAGCCACCGCGGAGTGGCTGTCGGTGTGTGCGGCGTTTTCCCGCAAGCGGTGCCGTTGGAGGAGCTGATCGAAGCTGTGACTGCAGCCTGCGAGCGGGAGCCGCTTCTTTTCGAAGGAAGCCGGCGTTTGGTCAGCTCCGTCGGAATCGTCACCGGGGCTGCGGAGCGCGAATTTCATCAGGCCGTCTCGGCCGATCTGGACGCGTACATCACCGGAGAGGCGACAGAATGGGTGATGCATCAAGCCGCTGAGGATGGCGTTCACTACATCGCGGCGGGTCACTACGCGACCGAACGGTTCGGTGTCCGGGCTCTCGGAGAGTGGATTCGTGAACACTTCGATTTGGAGGTGGAGTTCATTGATCTCCCGAATCCAGTCTGAGCAGGTTCTGTCACCCAAAGCCTGGTGTTGGGTTTGGCTGCACACACAGGGCAGTGGAAGAAGGTAACGATGAAAGACGGAGGAGAATGCGGTCGATCCGAGAGCGACGGTCATTGGCGGGGAGCGACTCTACCGTTACGAGCGTTGCTGATCGTTTTGGCCGCGACCATACTCGGTGCCTGCCCTAGCGACGAACCTGTCACGCCAGATGGCTTTCGGGTTTCCGTGCTGACCAGCAGTCCACGACCGAATAATCTCGATCGCTCAGCGGTGGCTGGCCTTCATCGCATCGAGAGAGAGTTACAAGCGAATGTATATCGCGTTCACAATGCGGAACCTGAGCGGAGGCGCGAGATGATTCGAACCCAAGGCGATTTGGGTACCGACCTCGTGTTCTGCATAGGAAACGCGTTTGAGCCGGTTCTCTTCTCGGAAGCAGCTTCATATCCTGAGAGCATCTTCGTTCTCCTCCCGGGTGACGCGCGGGCTTCTAATGTTGCGTCTATTGGATTCCACCTCAAGGGGGCAGGATACATCGCAGGAGTCGTAGCGGCGAATATCGGTCAGGGTGGACCGATTGGAGTGATTCACGGTAGCGGACCCGACTGGCTCGATGATCTGGAGGATGGATACGCTGCAGGGTTTCGGACTGTGAAACGCGGAACTGAGCTATTGGAGGCGAATGGTCCGGAGGCTCCGGGCGAGTTGGCCCAACGTGGAGTAAAGGTGGCCCTGTACACAGCTCAGTCGGCCGACCCCAGTGTTCTGACTGCGGCGAAAGACGCGGGAGTGTTGCTCGTAGCTGCTGACCCAAGAGCACTACGGCAAGCCTCTGAAACCGTGTTTTCGGCGGTTGCGGTTGATCTGCCGGAGGCGATGGTAAGGGTCGCTCGCGAGTCGCAGGAGGGTTCGATCCAGGGAAGGGTCTACCTGTACGATCTCGGCTCGGGAGTTGTCCAGCTGCGTATGAACTCGCTCTTCGATCGACTCGCGGACGAAGCGACGAAGGACTCGTATCTCAATGCGCTTGACGAAGTTACAGCCGGAATAGTCGAGATTGAGAGCCTGGGCATGTGACTCCTCATCTGCGCGGTCCCTTGACAGTACACTCCGTGTGAGTTAAATATAGCGAAGATGCTACAAATGTAGCACCGAAGCTGTCACGGGAGACATTCATGGTTGATCCAGAAATCCGTTCGCTCGCACCATCGGAACTCGCGGTCATGAAGGTGCTTTGGCGGTGTGGTGCTCTGAGTGCCCGAGAGGTCCACGATGTCGTTGCCGATGAGTTGGGTTGGGCATATTCCACCACCCGAACAACGATCGAACGCATGGTCGGTAAGGGAATTGTGTCCAAGAAGCCGTTCCATGGACTTCACATCTACGAACCGGCAATTTCTCGGGCTTTCGGACTCGCCGGCACCGTTCGTGATTTTGCTCGCCATGTGATGGACTCCAACCATGTCGCTGTTGTCAGTCTGTTGGCTGAACGTGAGGTACTGAGTGAGGAAGAGATCGAAGAGCTGCGGGCACTGCTAGATGGTGCTGGAGTCGGGAAATGACCGGCGAGACTCTGGTTTTTGGAGACCACCTTTCGGCGACTATATTAGCCTCAGCCGGTCAGTTGGTCCTGCAGTCGACGGTGATAGGTGGCGTTGGGTTGTTAGTGTCGATCCTGTTGCGTCGACGTGCGCCGGAGGTTCAGTACGCCGTGTGGAGCCTGGTGTTCCTGCGCTTGGTGATTCCTCCAAGTCTCACTCAGCCATTCACCTTGGACAGATTCATGAATTTACTTCTGGGTGAAGCTGGGGAATCTACTCGTTTTACATACGGGCAGTTGGGTTCACTTGGCGATGGTTTGATGGCAAATGCCTTGTTGGGTTCTCCACGTGGACAGAGTTTGTCCGGTTCAGTTGCAGGTTGGGCAAGTACCTTAGCGATTCTATGGATGATCGGTGTCTTGTGTGTGTTAACTCTGCAAGCGTACCGTCGCCGTCCCTACCAGAACGCTTTGGCTGCTTCTCATCCAATAGAGGATCTCGAACTGAGTGAGCTGTGCGACTGGTGGTGTGCTCGACTGAGAGTGAGACGGACTATTCGGTTGGTCGTGGGACCGGCCGCCGTTTCGCCGTTCACCGTCGGAGTGCTCCGGCCTGTCATCTTTCTGCCGCGGGTGTTGGTAGAGAGTCGAGATCGGGTTGCACTTGAAACAACCATCGCCCATGAGATTGCGCACGTTGCCAGGTGGGATAGCCTGTGGCTGAATCTCCAGCTTGGACTGCAAGCCCTCTACTTCTTTCATCCTATTGTTTGGCTGGCGGGCTCACGGCTACATCAAGAGCGTGAGCGGCTCTGCGACGCCACGGTTGTCTCAGCACGAAATCTGTCAGCCCATAGCTATGCGGGAGGTCTCCTGAACGTGCTCCAGTTAGACCTGCAGAAAGTTGAAGCTCCCACGCTCTCTGCAGCACAAAGGAGAATCGCGGTGCGCATTCGTTTCATACTCGATCGGCAGAATCGGCGACGCCCCAGGTCTTTGCTTGCAATAGTTGCAGCGATTTTGGTTGGGGCTGTGATGGTCCCATCAGGAGACACTGCATCGCTACCGGATGCAGAACCCGACGTCTCGGCTGAGCTGGCCGGTTCGGCTGTGAATAGCAATGACGCTCCGGATTTTCAGAGTCCCCTCACTGATGTCCGTCTCAGTTGGGCCTATGGTCCGGCGAGGGATCCATTTGACGATACGAAAGTCTTCCACAAGGGAATCGACCTGGCTGCGAAGAGCGGTACTCCTGTTGTTGCTCCCGCGCCCGGATTAGTCGAAGTTTCAACGATGGACTATGAACCAGTTCGAGGTGCCGGAACTGTGGTTGTACTCGACCACGGAAACGGATGGAAGACTCGCTACTATCACCTGAGTGAACTCGGGGTGATTGCAGGGCAGGACGTCAAGGCGGGCGAAGTCATCGCTCGCGTTGGGAGTACGGGAAGATCCACCGGCCCGCACCTTCACTTAGAAGTGTGGAACAACGGCGAGCATGTTGATCCACTGTCAGTGATTCCTGGGATCGCCAAATAGCGCAGTTGACGATCGCCCCCCAAAGACAAAGCCTTCCAAGATTGTCATCCTGAGCGAGCTTGCGAGCCGAAGGATCTCCCCTTGAAATCAGCAATATGTAGCCGAACAACTCGCCGCAATCAAGGCGATCATTACTGGAACGGGAGATCCCTCGACTTCGCTCGGGATGACATCGATTGGGGCGGCGCTGTCATGCCACGAGTCAGCATCGGATCGGCGTGGATATGCTCAGGATGACAACCTTTTAGCGCCATTGTCATTCCATGAGTCTCCGCCGCGAACGTGGTGTAGAAATGCTCAGTAAGAAAAGAAGACGCTGGAGACCTAAGCCGGCCCGATTCACTTCGTCAATTTGAGGTCAGTTCGCCTCAATCAGAAACCGGTTCAAATGTTGCGACAAACTGGGCAAGCCTCTGTGGGCGATATACAAACCTCAGTCCAGAGATTTCAGTTCTGGAGCGATAAAGCTCAATGAGCGACTGGCCGGCATATTCGAGCTGGGAGTGCGTGTACACCCGCCGAGGTATTGCCAGTCGTAGCAAGTCAAGGCGTGGCCACGACCACTGTTGTGTTTCTTCCTCAAAGCGGCCCTGCATGACGTTGCCTGTCTCCCACGATCGCACCCCGCTTGCGACATACAGGGCTGCAGAGAGAGACCACGCGGGCAACTGCTCATTAGAAAGGTGATCGCAGAATCGCCTCCCGTCGATGTAGACGGCATGGCCGCCGAATGGACGCAATACGGGTACCCCCGCATCGACCAGTTGCTGGCCCAAAGCGTGGACCGAAGCTATTCGGTATTCGAGGTGAGCATCGTCGAACATCTCATCGAGTGCGACGGTCATCGACTCCAGATCCCGGCCGGCCAGTCCTCCGGCTGACGGGACGCCCTCGCTGATCAGCAGGTTGGCGCGGATCCTTTCGGCCCATTCGTCATCATTGACCGCGATCAGCCCCCCGCAGTTGCCAAGACCGTCCTTTTTCATGCTCATGAAGAGCCCGTCGACAAGAGTGAAGACCTCGTCTGCGATTGCTCTTACGGTGCGTTGCTGTTCGGAAGCCTCCCGCTGCTTGATCAGGTAGCAGTTCTCTGCAATGCGCGCTGCATCAAGCAACAGGGGGACTGAATGGGCTCGGCATAGGTGGCTCGTCTCTCGCAGATTGGCGAGGCTGACCGGCTGTCCTCCTCCGGCATTGTCAGTGACAGTCAGCAGTACAAATGGAATGCGGGAGATCTCGCCGTCGAGGAGAGAGCGCTCTAGCGCTCCGATGTCGATGTTCCCTTTGAATGGGTAGTCACTGTCTGGGTGTCCCTGCTCTGCGATAGGAAGATCGATGGCTCGGCCACCGGCGACCTCGAAATTTGCGCGAGTGGTGGCAAAGTGCGTGTTCGCAGGAATGACATCGCCCTGACGTACCACGGATTTGGCAAGAAGATGTTCGCCGGCACGGCCCTGATGACAGGGTATGACATGCCGGGTACCGAAGAGTTTTCGGCCGGCATCTACGAACTTGTGAAAGCTGCGAGATCCCGTGAATGACTCGTCCGCTCCATGCATTGCCGACCACTGTCGAACACTGAGAGCCGAGGTGCCGGAGTCGGTCACCAAGTCAATGAGCACATGCTCAGCCTTGAGCAAGAACGGGTTGTAGCCTGCTTCTCGGATGTATCTACAGCGCTCAGCTTCTGTAGTAATCGTGAGTGGTTCAATGATACGGCTGCGATAAGGCTCGAACGGGATTTTCATGAGCGATCTCCAGCGGTGCAGCGTGTCTGGGGCGCGCTGAACGTTTGGATCCTCTCATACCCAGCAAGTTGCGAAAAGGCCTTCGCTTCGACCTCTGATGAATACCTAAATTGAGCGATTCTCACCGGCGATCTGCACTAATCTCTTGCGCCCTGGACACTTGCGCCAATGCTCGACGTACCGAAGGGTACGCCTCCGCTTGTCGCAAGCACCATTACATCAAGATATTGGCACATCTCATCCGGCAGAATCGCTCAGTCTAGGGAATAGTCAGGCCTGCAGCCTGTTCATCGATTCCATCTTACGACCGATAAGCAGGGCCATCTCCAGTGCTTGCTCGTAGTTGAGCCGGGGATCAACCTGTGATTCATAGGCACGCGTGAGGTCGA
>JAAESQ010000131.1 GCA_024229275.1 bacterium
ATCTACTGCACTGCACCCACAGCGGCTCTGCTGCGGGTACTGCTGCCGGATGCTGCCCATATTCAAGAGGAGGAGGCGCGCTACGCCAACAAGAAGGGCTTTTCCAAGCACAAGCCGGCGCTGCCCTTATTCAAGGTTGCTGATGCACGGGCGGCGTTGAAGATGTTAGAGCCGGTTGGTTTCGACCAGTGGACTGAGCTTCACCCTGGAATTCGGTTTAAGTTCAACCGTCAAGGACACATCCTCGGTGCGGCTGCCGTCGAACTCGAGTCGAAGGTTTCGGGCGGAGAGCGCAAATCGGTCTACTTCTCCGGCGATGTCGGGCGATTTGGTGTGCCGATCCTCAAAGAGCCAGTGTCCTATCCGGGATCGGACGTGTTGTTTGTCGAAACGACATACGGAAACCGTACTCACGACCCTCGCGATCCGCGGCATACCTTATGCCGGGAGGTTAAGAAGGGGATCGATCGTGGAGGCATCATCCTGGTGCCTGCTTTTGCCGTTGATCGAACACAGGAGATCCTCTACATGCTGCATGAACTGATCGTCGAGGAGGAGGTGCCGGAAGTGCCGATCTTCCTCGATAGTCCAATGG
>JAAESQ010000132.1 GCA_024229275.1 bacterium
GCGGCGCCGTCGTCGAACAGGCGCTGTTTGCGTTCGTAGTCAGCACGCGCAATATCGACCTGCTCAGATGATACTGCGGAGCGTGCCTCCTGCAACTGCAGCCGGATCTGGGTGTCGTCAAGACGAACAAGGACATCGCGCCGTGTCACGCGTTGGCCCTCGCTGACCGGCGTCTCAACAACGCGGGCAGCGATCTCGGCACTGGCGGTGACCTGTTTTTGCGGGGTGACGGAACCAGCGCCGGTGACGGTAAACTCGAGTTCCTCGGTGGCGATTCGACCTACCTGAACTGTGACAGCTTCGCTGTCGCTGGTGGCTACCGTAGTCGTCGGATCAGACGAGACTCCCTCGGGTTGCATTTCGAGAGACACCTTGACCGCGAGAGCTGCGACTACAGCAATGGCAACCAGCGTGGCGACGATCCAAATCATGCGCCGACCGCGTTCCTGGGTTTCGTGGTGACGATCGGCGACAGCAAGACGGACGTCGCCGGCACTCTCCATAGAGGGCAAGGGGGGCGGATGGGGAATGGGTACATTGCCCATTGTGCGTGCGAGAAGGATGTCGTCATCGACGCTGTCGCGCGGTTCAGCATCGACCGAAAGTGTCACCGCTCCGACCGTAATGCTGTCGCCGGCGGCGATAGCAGCCTCTTGAATGCGTTGACCGTTGACTGCGGTTCCGTTTGAGCTTTCGAGATCGCGAACGAAGAACTCGACTCCGCGACTGAAGATCTGTGCGTGGCGTCCAGAGCAATTGCGGTCTTCGATCATGATATCGGTGCCGGCTGACCTTCCGATCACGTACTCGACGCCGCTCGCGATTTTCACGTTGCGCGGTTGACCACCCGAAACATAATGGATATACAGCACCACCGGAGCAGCTGCCGGAACTTCCATGGCCATCGTGCGATCGCCACCGACCTCCATCAGCATCGTCTTTGGTGATTCTTGCTTGGGGAAGGTGAACTCTAGCGTGAAGTCTCCAATGCCGATGACGAGCCCGTCTTCGATCGTCGCCTCGGAGACCTTTGAGTCGTCGATGCGCAGACCGTTGGTGCTGCCGAGATCTGCAATCGTGTAGATGCCGTCCTTGAGTACCAACTCAGCGTGGTAGCGGGAGCACATCGGAGAGGCGAGGACGAGTTCGTTGTCCGGCTCGCGCCCGATGCGGATTTGAGCCCTGTCGAACCGTTCTGTCGATGGGTCATGGCCCTTTCGAGTGACGGTGATGATGATCATTCACGATCTCCGATTTTTGTCTCTCCTTTGGATCCCTTTGCGATGGTAGCACGGGGGTTTGAGCCTCACGTGCCAGTCAATTCAGGAACGCGCTCGCTGAACACAACCTTCGGCAACCGTAACTCTTTGTTGAAAGGAGTGGTTGGTGGCCCTGGTTCATTCTTTGGGCGTTGATTTGACAAACTAACTAACGTTCGTTAGTTTATTTACTGCGAACACTCAAGGAGGTTTCGTCAACGTGGATGAAGCTCGTCTCGAACCCAACAGACTATCGTCACCGTCTGGTCCAGAGCTGAGACCAACCGGGGAGAAGATCCTGCGCACGGCAATCAAGCTCTTTTCCCACAGAGGATTCCGGCAGGTTTCAATTCGTGAGCTCACCCGAGAGGTTGGTATCAAGGAGAGTTCGCTGTACAACCACTTCCACAGTAAAAACGAGCTACTCGACGTCATCTTTGATACCTTTCTTCGAGCCTACCAAACACTCGAGCTGACGGATGAACAGATAGACGAGAAGATCGCCGCCGTTTCGGTGGACGAGTTTCTGCGACGTTCCTTCATGCTTTTCAAAGGGCAGATGGAAACTGCGAGATTCGAGCGCATCTACAGGATTCTGATTACCGAGCAGTTCTCCAATCAGCGGGCTCGGAGGATCGTTGTCGACAGGCTGATACGAGGCCCGCTGCTGACGTGGGAGCGAGTCTTCGCCCGCATGGCCGAAACCGGCCGGATCAGCGAACTCGATCCGAGGGTTCTTGCCGCTGAGTTCCACTACCCCATGTTTGCCCTCGTCTACGAGTACTCGATCGCGAAGTACGACGGGGAGGACACAGCTCCGATCGAACGACGCATCTCGGAGCACGTTAATTTCTTCGCCCGCACGATCGCGACTCCAGGAGGTTAGTCATGAAAGCTGCAATGATCCTGTGTGTGCCTGTCTTGGTTGTCCTTGTGATACTTGTTTTTGGTTGTCGCTCGACGGCTTCGGTTGATCGGGCTGTCGCTAGCGAGCAGAGGGTGTTGCAGATCTACGAGGCGAGGCTTGAACAGTGGCCGGTGTCCTATGAGAGTCTTCAGGTTGCCACGAGCTTCGGCAATACACACGTGATTGCCTGTGGAGATGCAGCGAATCCGCCGGTAGTCCTGATCCATGCCTTCGGCGCCGGTGCGACGATGTGGGCCGCCAACGTTGAAGACTTGGCTCGCGATCATCGCGTTTATGCGATCGACGTCATTGGCGATCTCGGGCAGAGTGCCCTCGACGATCCAAAAGTCTATCCGCGCGACGGTCGAGCCTACAGCAGTTGGCTCACCGAGGTTTTTGACGGCCTCGGAATCGAAGCGGCGAATGTGGTCGGCTCTTCGATGGGAGGGTGGATCACACTCAACCTCGCTATCCATGCCCCCGAGCGAGTGGACAGGATCGCGCTGCTCGGTCCGATGGGAATTCCGCCGGTCACTCTTAAGGTGATGATCCGGCTGTTGTCGTTGGCCCTGTTCCCGACCGAGGGGAAAAAGGAACGCCTGATCGATTGGGCGATTGGTGACCACCCGGCAGCTGTGGAGACCTACGGCGAATACTTGCGCGCGGCGATGGACTGCGCGTCGAGAGTCAGAGTCGCACCTCCCAAGAAGCTCTCGGAAAAGGAGCTTGCGCGGATCAATGCACCAACACTGCTCATCCTCGGAGGGAAGGACGGTCCGATCGGGGATCCAGACAGATCGGCGCGCCGGGCGAAAAGGACGATACCGAATGTCACGGTTGAGATCCTCCCGGATAGCGGTCACATGATGAGCACCGAAGCTCCGGAAGTAGTCAATGCTCGGTTGGTCGAGTTCTTTGGTGAGGACATGCCGCCGGCCGGAAGGGGTGGCCGAAGCTAGTCGGTCAGGGAGGTCGCGTTCGACGTCCGAGGTAACCCCAACGATCACTACGACATGGTTCCGCACCCAACCCGCCTTCGCGGCAAGAGAAGAAGTAGATATTGCCATTGGCGGCCACCGATGGGTAGTTCTCGCCGGCGTCAGTGTTGACGGGGGGACCGACGTTCGTTGGTTCGGACCAAACTCCGTCGGGTGATAGCGTCGAGAAAATGGCCCAGCTGCCACGATGCCGGGAGCAGAACAGAAACTCTCGACCATCCTTGCTGAGTGCCGCGTTCATCTGTGGATTGGCCTGAGTGGAAATGACACCGTCCATGAAGAGCGCCGCGTCCTGGCTCGGTGGTCGCTGCCCAAAACGCGATCCCGTCACGACGGGGAAGCTACTCTCAGTTGCTGCCCCAAAAAGGTAGAGCACCGGCATCATCAACACCAAAACTGCCGCCCTCATAGCGATGCGCATCTCTTTCCCCCTTCACCCAACGCGCCTACTCCTCTGAGGCACTCTCTGACTGCGGCGCTCGAAGCTGCTCGATGATCTTCGCATCGATCCAGTGCACCGTATCGCCGCCCTCGGGGTGTTTGCAGAAGAAGACAAAGCGACCGTCCGGTGTGACGCTGGGACGGGTCACCGACAGGCCGGTGTTGATCTCGACCCCCATGTTAATCGCTTCACCCCAAGAGCCGTCGCCAAGCCGAAAGGCCACATAGAGATCGTACCCCGCGTTGTGGCCGCCGGGGCGATCGGAGCAGAACAGAAGGTAGCTCTCGTCCGGCGCGACAAAGGAGTCCAGGTCGATGTGTTGGCTGTTGACCCGCGGCCCCAGATTCTCGGCCGGCCCGTATCTTCCGTCGATCAGCCGTGATCGAAAGATGTCAACCTTGCCGTAGCCCTCACGCATGCTGCTCATGATGTACAGGGTGCCGTCGCTGGTGATTGATGGGTATCCCCCGATAAGCGATTCACCCTCCAAGGTAATCATCACCTGCGGCTCGGACCAACCGCTTCCGTCCCAGGTGACACTCCAAATGGTGACGTGCTCAGTCGGGCCGACGCTACCGTCGCTCGGCCGGTGGGACTGGAAGTACAGGCTCTTGCCGTCCGGGGCCGCGGTGAAGTTATCGTCGTCACGGCTCTCCTGAAACGTGGCCGGCGCCGCTGCACTCCATCCGTTATCCCCGAGCTGCATGACGTAGATGGGGATGAAGGACCAGTCGTCGTTGTCCTGAGTACTGCGGTTGAACACGAATACCCGACCGTTGTCGAGAAAGGCGGTGCAGCCTTCGTCGCCATCGGTCGAAATGATGTCTGGCGCAAAGACTTCGGGTGTAAGCCCCGGAGGATCTTGGCCCAGGTAGGGTCCCGATACCTCATGAACAACTGCCGATTTCGACTGAGTGCATCCTCCACACAGCAGAACCGCTAGTGCCAGTGCGATTGCAGCGGCGCTGTGCGCCGTTTTCACTAACATCGACTCCTCCTTGGTTCCTCAGATACCTCGAGACAATGACTCTCTCCAAAGAGACTACGTGTTAAAAACCGATCTGATCTCAAGTTTCACAGCTTTTTGCATCTTCAGCCACTGGCCCTTCGGTCTTGCAGCTCGGCTGTGCAACACCAGAGGAAGGGAAGGAGTAGAGTCAGAGGCTGAACACGTTGGCGACGCCCAGAAAAGTCGGCATGACATCGATCAGCTGAACTGTCTCGGCGTTGCGGACGTTTGGTGGAAACGAGTTGGGATACACCATCATCATCGACCTGCAGGTAATCGACAAGATCCTCAGGCATCTCCGGCGCACCCAGCCCGAAAGGGGCCGCGGCCCGCCCGGAGACCCGGCGCTCGAGGCTGCGTCGTGACCTGATGGCGAGGTCGGGGCCGGGAAGGTTATGCTCGGCTCACACCCGCGAGGGCGCGTTCTTTGGGAGGGGGTCTGTCCGGCCCTGGGTCCTTCGTTCGAACTCTCCTCAGAAGCATCGGTCGACCCACTCGGAACCGATTTCGGACTCGATCAGCTCCTCAACAACGTGCGACGCTCAAGCTGCGCGAAAGGAACTTCCTATCCCTCGCAGGCGCACTTACGGTGCGTTGAGAAGGGCGAGTTGAGAAAAGCACGACAGGGTGAGGTGTATCGGTCGTCGCAGTAGGGATTGGTGGGAAATGCGGGCTAGAATGAAGTCGGAGGTCCGATGGCGAACAACCTGTTGATGATCCTCGGACCTACGGCCTCCGGCAAGACGCGACTTGGAGTTGAAGTTACGCGGGAGTTGGGCGGCGAGATCGTGTCGGCGGACTCGAGGCAGGTTTATCGTGGCCTTGACATCGGAGCGGGGAAAGACCTGCACGAGTATTCCTCGGGCGGACCTGCTGTCGCCTACCACCTGATCGACGTGGTCGGCCTCGATTTCGAGTTCAGCGTCTTTGAGTACCAGAAGCGCTTCTTCAGCGTTTTTGAAGATCTTCAGGTGCGTGGGATACCGGCAATCGTGGTCGGAGGCAGCGGTCTGTACCTCGATGCTGTCTTGAACGACTGTCGAATGGTGGACGTGCCTCCCGACCCGGCCCTGAGAGAGGGCTTGAAGCCGCTGAGCAATGAGGCGTTGGTGCGTCGGCTCCAGGTCCTTCGGCCGGTGCACAATACGACGGACCTGGAAGACCGCGAGCGCCTTGTGAGGGCGATTGAGATTGCACGGTACTCAGCAGACCACGAGCCTGAGCCCGGGCCCGAGAGAAAGCCGGTGGTTCTCGGTGTGCGTTGGGATCGACGGGTGTTGCGAAGTCGAATTCGTGAGCGCCTAGCTTCGAGGCTCCAGCACGGGTTGATAGACGAGGTGCGAGACCTCCACGATCAGGGCGTGTCGTGGGAAAAGCTTCACTTCCTGGGGCTTGAATACCGTTTTGTGTCCGATTTTCTCAGGGGCAGGATAAAGAACGAAAACGACCTCAGACAGAAGCTCGCCGCGGCCATCATTGGTTTTGCCAAGCGGCAAGAAACGTGGTTTCGGCGAATGCAGCGGAGGGGGACTGAGATTCACTGGATCGAACGAGGCAATGTCAACCAAGCTCTACAGGTGATCGAGAGCTGCGGAGGACTGGTCAGCAGATCAGACCACGCGTGAGTAGGGAGCGGACCCTCGATCGCGCCCGCCGGTTTCTGGGCAAACGCGCTGGGTTTCGGCAGAACCAGATGGTCTCTGGCAGTCTGTCCGGAATTCGCCAAGTGGTGGTGATTCCAGTGTTGGCCGAGGAAGATCGGCTCTTCCACACGCTGGCCAGCCTTGGTCGCAACGGCGCGCAGGAACGGGCGCATACCCTGGTGATTTGTGTTGTCAACAACCGTGCCGAGCCCCACGCCAGGCCCGGTCAGGTGGAGGACAACCAGCGTACGTTGGGTCACCTCGACGCTCTCGTTCACGGCCGGATTCCGGCGACCGACCCCCGGGTCGATCCTGAATTCTTGCGCCTTGCCTATGTTGACGCCTCCAGTCCGGGATGCGAGATCGGTCCTGAAATGGGGGTAGGGGAGGCGCGCCGGATCGGTCTCGACCGTGGTCTCGCGATCTTGACCGCGAATTCTGTGGACAAAGGCCTTCTGTTCTGCCTTGACGCGGACACTATCGTTGAAGACGACTACCTGCGCGAGGTGCGGGGACATTTCGACGCAGCTGGGCGTTGGTCTGCCGTCGTGGGTTACGCGCACTGCTTGCCGGCCAACCCGTCGCGTCGGGCGGCGATCGTCCGCTACGAAATCTTCCTGCGCTATCACGAACTCGGCCTGCGTTCCGCTGGCTCGCCATACGCGTATCCCACCATTGGCTCCACCATCGTGACCCGTTGTGACGCCTACGTCGCATGCGGCGGCATGAATCGGCGTCAGGCTGGCGAGGATTTCTACTTTCTGCAGCAACTCGCCAAGACCGGGGGTGTTTCTCGGGTCGACAGCACGACCGTCCATCCCTCTGCCCGCTCCTCGGACCGCGTACCCTTCGGGACCGGCGCCTCCATTGGCCGGCATCTTTCAGGTGAGGCTGACGGGTCAACGACGTACCACCCGGAGAGCTACAGGATTCTCTGTGACTGGCTGAACCTGATCTGCTGCGGCCTCGAGAACGACGCAGCGGATCTCCTTCACGGTGCCGATGAGATTTCCTCCCGGCTGGGGGAGTTCCTTAGGCTCAGGCGTTTTGATGACATCTGGCCGCGCCTGCAGCGGAACGCGCCTCACTCAGAAGGACTCGAAGCCCAGTTTCATCGTTGGTTCGACGGATTCAAGACATTAAAACTGATCCACTATCTGCGAGATCATCAGCTGCCTCTTGCCCCGCTTTCTGAGTCTGCATTCGAGATTCTCGAGCGCTTCGGATCGAGCCACTCAGAGGTTTCAGCCGAGGGAATGGCCGATAGTCTCGAGGCTCAGGAAACACTTCTCTGCCTCCTCCGGAAACACTGCGCGGCCGGAGGTTCGTGAGACGTCCGGCGACCCTGGCACTCCTGTTGCATAGTAGCGAGGGTCAGATGCCACGAACAAATACTCCAGACACCACTTCGCTCCGGACGGCGATGCAGTCAACGTCCTCGATCTTGGACATCTTGTCCCCGTTCGGCAACATCGTGTTGTCGGTGCGGATTTCGAGATTCAATGAATCTAGCTCCCAGAAAGGAGAATCAATCAATGAAGCTCAAACTGACGGTTCTGGTTGCATGTTCTCTGCTGCTGGCGACCACAAGCACAATGGCAGACGAGACCCTGTTGTTACCGCTCATCGTTGTCGATCTTCAAGGACTCAATGGGAATCGCTGGAGTTCAGAACTTTACCTTGAGAATCCGACAGCGGATGAGGTCACGGTCTACTTTGGCCGTTTCTTTCCCGGCAAGCGCCAACCGGCAGATCCTTGTCCGATGGCTGTCACGCCGTTCAAGGTCGTTCCTCCCCGGTCGTCGGTCTTGTGGTCCGCAGGCCACGTCGGACTCGGCCTGGGATGCGCAGAACATGCAGTGGGAGCGCTGAACTTGGTGGTCACCGGTCCCGTTCGCGTCTCAAGCCGCATCGTCAATCACCAGGGTACGGCGTCACCCGAAGAAGGCGGCACCGATCTGCTGGCAGGTTTTGGACAGCGAATCGAGGCTGTACCTGTGGCCGATCTCCCCGACACGGCCTATCAACTGCTGCCATCTCTGGTTTGGCACCGAAACGCCTGCGGTCCAGTCGCTTTCGACGCATATGTCGGTGCTGTCAATCCGAGTAACGAGCCGGTCCAGATCATCCTCGACGTGCCACCGGAGCTTGGTTGGACTCGCCTGGTGCTGGACGGCCGAGAGGTGCAGTTGCCATTCACGTTGGAGATTCCGCCGGCCACTTGGCGGCATATGCACGTCGAGCCAACACAGAGTCCACTGACGGTCTGTATGGAACCGGAGATCTTTGCCCTGTACGTCGACACGATCGGTCCGGCCGCAATCTACGGATCGGTGGTCGACCGCAGATCTCAGGACCCTCGGACCGTAGAGCCACTTCCAAGGGAGTGAGGCTCAAAACACTCAACCCGGTGCTTTTCGCGTGCTGGCCTGCACTTCTCACCGACGATCTGACGCTTCCTTTTCTGATGCTCGAGAGGGTGCTCAGAATCCCCGCGCTCAGAGCTAGACCTGCTACCGCCCTCGGCGGTCTTCCCGGCCCTTCGCCACCTCGACGCGCCGGGCGAAACGGACGATACCGAAAGTCACGGTTGAGATCCTCCCGGATAGCAGTCACATGATGAGCACCGAAGCTCCGGTAGTGGTCAATGCTCGGTTGGTCGAGTTCTTTGGTGAGGACATGCCGCCGGCCGGAAGGGGTGGTCGGAGCTAGTCGGTCAGGGATTCGAACGACGCATCTGCCGCGACGGATACCCAGACGTGCTTTCTGACCCGCGACATGAACTTGCTCGGGTCGGCCAGCCTCCACTCTATGAAGGGGATCTCGAAACTAATCGCGACGTTGGCGAGTCGACCGGATGTGTTTGCGGCGATCGTCGCCGAACATGGAATGGACAGTCGACCCTGGCTTCTCGTTCGGGCGATGGTGCCGCTCGTCCCCGCGGTTGTCCGAGGCGGGCGGTAGCCGTCCTTGGGGCTGGGAAAGCGTGCGAAAGAGTCACTTTCTCGAGTCGGATCACTCCCAGTAGACACTCTGCTCTCGGAGGGTTGGGATAACGAGGTTGTCGAGTTCCATTCCAATCTTTTTCTTCGACTGGCGGAGTTCATCGAGGACACCAATCATCTGGAAGTAGCTTGCATCCGCGTCGGTTCGCAGAATGATCGGTTTGTCTGGCGCGAGCTGCAGCCGCTCTTTGATGTAGGGCAGGATCTCGTGGATCTGCATCTGTTGCTGGTCGACTTCGATTCCACCGCGAGAGGTCACGTGGATGTCCAAGGATTCCTCCATGACGACTTCCTCAGCTCTCTCCTCCTCTTCCGGCATCGCGAGGTCGAGTCCGCGGCTTGCCGTGATCACTGAGGTTACGATGAAAAAGATGACGAGTAGAAATGAGACGTCCGCGATTGAATCAGTGAAAAGATCGGCAGAGGGGCCGGGCCTTCGCTTCAGTTCCATGATTCCTCCTTAGGCGGTTTTGCTGAAGAGTGAGACTTCGCCAACCAGTGAGAGTTCCACGAGGGGTATCAAGGGCCACCCGATTGGGACGCGCCTACCACCCAACCGGCGTACAGCCACTGGACCACCTACTGGGCTGTCGTGACGTCAGTGGATGAATGTGCGGGGGCGTACGGGCCGAGGCGCAGCCCTGTGCTACGCTCGAGATGGACAGAGAACCTCCTATTCCCGGTACAGGAAGCTGTCATGGACATTCGTGCACAATCGATTCTCCAGCCGTCACCCCTGCTCTGGATTCGCCGCCTTCTCGTAGTCACCGTTTGCGCAGTTCTGTCATCGGTGCCGAATGGGGGCGCGGAGGTGTCGAAGTCGATCCTGGTGATCCCCGGTGTCGCGCACATCCACGGTTTCAACGGCACCGACTGGCGCACGCGCCTTGTCGTCTACAACCCCGGCACTGAGGTCGCGGCGGTGACGATCGAGGCCCTCGAACGAGATCGCGACAACAGCGAACCGGCCACCACCGGCGCCACTCTGGAAGCTGGTACGGTGGCCGTCTTCGACGATGTTCTGCACACACTGTTTGGAATTGACGGCGTGGCAGCGCTCCGGATTTCCACGAATTCGGGGAGCGTTGTCGCATCGGCACGTACCTCCAACGTGGCCGGTGGCGACGGTAGCGTGGGCCAACTGATCGAGGCGTTCACAACCGATGCGACGATTCAGCCAGGTGAGGTCGCACACCTCCTCCACGTCTCGCAATCAGTCTCTCCGGACACTGAAAGGCGCACCGCAATCGGTATCGTCAACCTCGAGCGCGCGACGACGGCAGTTCTCGTCGAGGTGTTCCGAGCCGACGGCATGCGGCTGGGATCTGAGACGTTCTTGCTGCGACCATTGGAGTACCGTCAGATCGAGCGGATCGTCCTTCGCATCGCGGGCGTCGGGGTCGACGACGGCTTCGCCCTCGTCCGAGCGGTACACCCGGCATCACCATTCCTAGCCTATGCCACGGTCGTCGACAATCGGACTGGCGACCCAATGCTCATCCCGGCGCGTCGCGCCCCGTACCCGTCAGGAGTCGAAACTGTCACAACGATCCTGCCGGGTGGAGTTCCTCTGGAACTCGTCCGCGTACCCCCGGGGGCCTTCATCATGGGTTCGCCGATGACCGAACGTGGTCGACGCGACAACGAAGGCCCGGCGCACCTGGTGACGCTGACCGAGGCGTTCTTCATCGGTCGCCATGAGATCACCCAGGCGCAGTGGAAGGCCGTGACCGGGACGCTTCCATCGGGTGTTGACGTTGAGGAGCCCGGCCAGCCGGCACATTCGGTCTCATGGGACGATATCGCCGGACCAGACGGCTTTCTCGACCAGCTCAACGCCTTCCTGTCGGCGAACGGCCCGTCAGGTACCGGCACAATGCGATTGCCCACAGAGGCCGAATGGGAACATGCCGCCCGCACGGGATCGACCACGCGGTTCTTCTTCGGTGATGCCCTCGACTGCGGCGACCAGTGCGAGCAGTGCCTCGCCGCAGACCGGTTCGTCTGGTGGTGCGGCAACCAGCTCGTGGGACCGTGGGGACTCAAGCCGACCGCCCGCAAGCAGGCCAGTGCGTTCGGGCTCTTCGACATGCACGGCAATGTGTGGGAGTGGGTCGCGGACCTCTACGGTGTCTACGGCGCCGAGCCGGTCATCGATCCCACCGGTTCCGCTTCTGGCTCGCTGCGGGTCTTCCGGGGTGGCGATTCGGACAGCGCTCTGTCCCTCTGCCGCTCGGCGGTGCGCGGCGGCTTTCCCCCCGAGCACACGGGCACCAACATCGGGTTCAGGATCGCGCGCTGAACCGAACCGCCACGTTCTTGCCAACGTGCTCGGCGGAACGATCACTCCAACTCGAGCAGTGGTCCTTGAGTCGGGACGGGATCGACAGCGTGCCAGACCATTGGACGAAGACCCGTGTGTTCCGGATCGTAGCCGATCACATAGACATCGATCGGTTGACCGACCATGTCCTTGGTGACTGGGAAGTAATAGGTGTAGCCGCGATCCCGCTTGGCGTTGACATACTCCCACGTATTGGATGGGTAGGCAGCAGCGCGATCCGGCGCGCCGACGTACCGATCACCGATCTTGAGCGCTGCGTAGGCGCCTTCGGCGCCGTGGATACCCTCGATGGCAACGGCCAGCTTGGCGCCGTGGACAGCCTCGCCGAGTAGTACGCGGCCGTGCCACACTTTGACCGGTTCCATCTGGGAAGGATGGGCGAAGAGGTTCGAGGCGCGCCAGTTGGAGCGATCCAGCGATCGGTCGTTCTGGGTGCCGGTGATCTCGACGAAGCGATCTGCGGTTACTGGAAAGCGTAGATAGCGTGCAGGGCCATCGAGGTCTATTGTCATCTCGGTCCCGGCCATGTAGAGCCTTCGGCGCCATTCTCTCAGGTCGGTGGAGACCTCGACCCAATTGCCCTCATCTGCGAGGATCGGCTGCAGGGAGTAGTCATCTGGGACATGGAGCACGATGAGCCCACCATCGATGACTTTACCGAGATCGAGGCGGAAACAGCCTCCCTTGACTCGTTGGTCAACGCGGTATTTACGCGACGGCCAAAAACCGGTGCTAAGGTCATCGTCGAAAAGATTGTGATCCCAGATTCCTCGCTCGGTGAACACTTCCTGATTAAAGATTGCATCGCGTGCGGCTTCGACCTGTGGGATGGTCGTCGGCCCCGATCGTTTGAGCGAACGAATCTCGAGGGCATTGTTGTCGGCGGCGAAGATGGTGGCTTCATAGAGCGCCTCGGCGTCGGCGGGAATCTCAACCTCCTCGAGTTCTGCGAGTTTGCGGTGGATCGGTTTCTCGAGTGTGCGGCCGTCAAACGCAACCGCAAGCGTGGCGCCACTGAGCAACTGCGATGCGTTGCGCCCGCTGAGTCGCGCGGAACCGTAGCGGCTCTGCCCCGCCGCGAGGGTGATGCCTGCGGTGGTCCCTGTTTCGCCGAGAAGTTGAATCTGGACGGGCTTGTTCGGGACATTTCTCAGGACTTCGAAATCGGCGCCGATGACTCCGGGTTCGTCACAGTCGGCACTCGTTGCCAATAGCAGATAAGCGCGAAACGGTGGAATTGTGACCTCGACCGTCTCGCCGAAACGGAAGCTGCCGAAAATACGCTCGGTCGGGAAGAGGCGGCGGACGTAGACAGAGTCCTTACCCTCAAGGCCGATGCGGCCGTCGAGTGGAATCTGGTAGCTCACCGGGTACCAGCTCAAGTTGCGAAGACTGATCAGGCGCGTCGAGGCGTCGCCTCGCGAAACGGCGGACGGGCCGAAGTGGTCCTCGGGTAAAACCATGCCGTTGACCAGGATGTCGCGATACTTGCGGTGGAGATTGAAGATTCGCGCCAGCCGGGGCAGCTCGTCGTCGCGCAGCAACCATGGGCTGCCGTAGAGCTGTGGCGAGAGGATCAGCGCGCGATTGAATGCCTGTAAAACAAGATCGTCGTCCCAATGATCGAGCGATGACGAAAGGCACACGCCATGGTCCTCGGTAAGGCGTTGTAAATCCGGAACGAGACCGCGATTCATGGCGTCGGCGCGATGATGCGGTGCAGTCATCCGGTTGGTTGCGAAGACGTCGATATAGGTTTCTCGCCCTTCCCACAAGAAGGTGGTTGCATAAGCCTGTGCACGCTCGAGGCCAAGGCGGTGGTTGAGCAGAATGAGATCTGGTGAGTGCTTGCGGCACTCGGTCATCATGCGAATAAACGCATCTTCTTTCTCGGGACGTAAGGGCCCGCATACGGCGTCAAACTTGAAGAGAGCAAAGTCAAGATCGCGACACAGGCTGACCATCTGTTCGGTACGCGCCGCCTCTTCTTTTGGTGAGTCCCCGAATCCGTCGGGACCGCCCCACACGCCGAGTCGTGTGCCTATCGCCTTTGCTGCCTCATAGATCGGCCCCCATCCGTTTGGAAACTGCTCGCGGAAGCGCTCCGAGTCGATCTTGCCGTAAAAACGTTTGCCATCGATGGCACCGGCGTCGAAAGCATAGATGTCGAGTTGCATGCCGTATTCGTCGTGCATCCACCGGAAGAATTCCAGGTTGATCAGTGTCTGCTCTTCGGTTGCGCCCTCGTTGGTGTTGTTGATCCAAGAGAAATATTCCGAACGCGAAGGCGTCTTCTCATCCGCGCCGGGCCAGACCTCAGTTTCTTGGGCGAGGAGGAGTGATGAGCAGCAGAGTAAAGGGGCGAGAACTGCGATCAGAGGTCTTTTCATGGTGTTCTCCATCAAGAGGATTCTAGTACGGCTGTGGGGGTGGGGGGACGGGGTAACGGGGCAACGGGTCGACGGGCATACCGAACGAACGGCTATGCGGCCGAAAAACTCAAAGCCAAGGCACTTCGGAGAATCTACCGTTCGGCGGAACGTGCCATTCATGATCTTTTGAGATTCAGAGTAGTTGTAGTGAGCCCTGCCCTTATGACCTCAAAATGTCATACTTGGCAATTCACGGGCAGGCCAATTGGAGCATCTACCGATCGATTGACCTTGGCGAAGGCCATATTCGATGACGGTGACGTTCAGGATGACGATGAGGATCGGCACCCCGCTACTTAGACTCACTGCCTTAAAGCCGTCGATCCGTTGTCCCGTATAGCCGTCCGCCCCGTTCGTCCCGCATAGCGGTTCGTCCAACACAGCTGTTGGACGAACGTGCTATCTTCTCTGACTGTATGAAGACTTTCGTCGCGACCCTTGCCTGAGAGGCGGTGAACGCTCGAGCCCTGTGGCTCGCTTTCATCAGCCCGTTCCATAGCGGCCCGGAGCCCCGTTGAACAATCCGGGTGCGTGGTAGCGCGTGCCCTTAGATTCTCAGGAGCAAGACATTGGAACTCAGATCTCTCGGTTGGAACGATCGTCTGAACACTCATTTCAAAACCTTGAACAGCGAGTCGCTTGAGGCTGGCCGTGTGATTCGTGTTGATCGCGGTGCCGTTCTCGTGGCCCGTAGCACTGCCGTAGCCCACGCCGCTCTTGCCCAACAGCTCGATCCGAATGGCGAAGAAGGGCCGGCTGCTGTCGGAGACTGGGTCGCAGTAGACACAACGGCAGACGACCACTTCGTGCGATCCATACTGCCTCGAGTCGGATTGCTGTCCCGTCGCCGACCCGGAGCTGCGGAAGAATCTCAACCTGTAGCTGCCAACGTTGATATCGTCCTGCTCGCGGAAGGACTGGATCGCGGAGCAAACATCCGTCGCATCGAACGCGGTGTTGCTTTGGCCTATGACTGCGGCGCCACGCCGGTCGTCGTACTCACAAAATCCGATCTTTGCACTGATCTCGACTCTGCAGTGGCACAGGCTGAAACTGCAGCACCCTTCACATGGGTCACTGCAATCTCCTCGCTGAGTGGTGAGGGGACTGAAGCCATCAAAGATCTACTGCGTCACAACAGGACCGGCGTGCTTCTCGGGCCCTCAGGGGCTGGCAAGTCCACTCTGGTCAACAGCCTCCTCAACGAAGAACGATTGACCACAAGTCATGTTCGGGCGGGGGACAGCAAGGGTCGCCACACAACCACTCGACGTGAGTTGGTGATACTTCCGGGGGGTGGTTGCCTCATCGACACTCCTGGCGTGCGTGAACTTGGCCTTTGGTTGGAGCCGAGCGCCCTTGAGCACGCCTACTCAGATATTGCTGAGTTGGCAAAAAAATGCCGGTTCGTGGACTGCAGCCACACTAATGAACCCGGCTGCGCAGTCCGGAAAGCTGTTGACGAGGGTGAACTCAGCGTCGATCGAATAGAGGGTTATCTCAAACTGCAACGCGAGGCCGAATCGCTCGAACTCCGTCGCGATGAGACCCGCCGCAGAGAGGCGCGAGCGAAAGATCGGGCCTTGGGACGCATGTATCGTACAGCGATGAAGATCAAGAAGAGCAGGTAGGGAGGCTTTGCGGGGCGAACGGGCCAACGGGTCGAACGGCTATGCGGATCTACGGCCGGGCGGGCAAAGGGAAGAAGCTTTCTTCAGGGCGCTTGATTTGTCCTGGATTGAGTGATGCCGCTCCTCATCGCAATCGTCATCGTGTTCTCACGCGCCTCAACCATACGATGACGATGAGGATGACGATGACGATTCATCGAGGGCCAGGCATTTTCCGAGTCGTTCGTCCCGTACAGCCGTTCGACCCGTTCGTTCCGCATATCAGTACGGCCTCAGGCCGTACTGATATGCCTGTGATTGCGATCGAGTATCATCGATATCAGTGACACCTGAGGAAACCCCACTCATTCGTGCGGTTCGCGCTTACAAACAGCGTGCCGCGGCTGATCTGCAGCCCGATCAGGTCGAAAAGGCAATTCAATTGCTGAAGGCGCTGAATCACTGTCTGCCGAAGAAGAACCTGCTCCTTGCCTCTCGTGAGGAGATCAAGAACGTGGGCATGCAGGTGCTTGATGGAATGGAGGCACGACAACAGGGAGGGTTTCTAACTGCCGAACTCAACAGATTCTACGATGTTGCGTTGGATGCCGGCCTCATCAGCTATCACCCTCTGCGGGAAACCGCGCGGCTGAGAGATAAACCGGCTGAGGTCGATGACGTCAAGCCGGACATGACTCAGCGGACAGCTGAAGTGACTGCCAAGCTTGTTGCCGGGATCATCAAGGACGGTCTGCAGGCCGGGATGATGGTGTCGCCACTCGCGGGTCATTTGACAGGCCGTGCAAGTCGGACGCCGATGCTTGAACGCGTGGTGAGCATCGTTTCTGGTCGTTGGGAAGCGCTAGCCAACAGATCCCGATTGGTGCTTTCGATTCTGCAGATTGCGATTCCTCTGGTGACTTTTGTCCTCGCCATCCAGGCGGTCTTTGATCCCTCGAATCCGATGATGGGCGGCACCTCTGGAGCCATGGATTCGGGCAACACCGTTCGCATGCTCCGAGGGTTGGTAACTGAGATTGATTGGAGCCAGGAGGACTTCTCGGAGGTGCGCGATCTTGACGACTTAGCTGAGCGTTGGGGTGGACCACTTGGACCTGGGGCCAAGAACCTGAGGCTTTTGCGCATCGTTCCAGATGCGCAGGCCATCTACCTCAAACACGACACGAACAACGCGGTTGTGATCATCACGCCGGACCTGCTCGGAGTGTTCAGCCGGGGTCGGTGGAGGATGCGCGAATGAGGTCGTTTCATCTCCGCCCAACAATCGTTGCGACTGCTGTATTCCTGATTCTGGCCAACGTGGTGTTGTTGGTAGTTGCGCCTGAGGGCAGCAAGGTCGAGAGTCCCCCTGACGAGGAAATCTGGTTTGTCTACTACGCTGTCGTGTACGGTGGCGATCCTCCCGAAGGTGCGGATGACGCCTGGCTGCGCACGACACTAAGTCGTTTTGATGACGAAGCTGAAGAAGTGGCATCGCGTCTTCGTGTCCTTGGCTGCGAACTCGATGAGAATGGGTTTGCTCTGCGTGTTCAGCACCTTGGCAATGAGAGGACCTACACCCTGAGGCGCTATGGCATCGAGTAGCCGTTTGAGCCTGCCATTTGGCTTCGTCGAACCTTCGAACGAGAACTTCGGCGACCTGGGACGTCGAATCGTGGATGCGGCCGAGAAGGGACTTCACGAGAAACGTCAGCGCGCTCGGATGATGCTGCTCCCAGGAGTCGCCTTCTATGTGGCCTTCTCATTTGGCGTCGGCATCGTTCTATCTATGCTCGGATTCGAACTGCGCGGGTTGTCGCTTGCATGTGCGGCTTCGGCGGCGTTTCTCGTAATGGGTCTACTCGGTCATTTCTATCAGAGTGATCTGGACGGATCCTCGCTGCTCGGCGGCATGTCGAGCCGACACACTGCAATTCTCATTCAATCGTGGATCGTGCGCGCCCTGACGACTGCCTTCTTCGTGCTGCCCTATCGGGTTCTACGGAACATCGGTCACCTCTTCCCGCGGCCGCCGAAGGTTGAACCACATATGTTGACCGCCGCGATCCAGATTGCAGCCGCTCTCGATACATCGTTGTCAACCTCACAATTGCGAGGTATCGTTCCTCGCGACGTCTCGGGTGCGGCGCTTGAAGAAGCAGTGCTGCTGCTTTGGTGGAGCGGTCTCGTCGAACCAGTTCGCCGAAACAACCAGCAGGTCTTGCTGCCCACCGATCGCCTGCGTAACTGGCGACTGTCAGGGGCGATGGGCGAGGCGAAAGTCGTTCGTTTCACCGAGCTGATGACTGGGTGAAGGAAGTCGGCTATGCGGGACGAACGGGACGGGCGACGGTGCGGGACAACGGGCAGACGGTGAAGGATCATCCTCAATTGTTCCGACGAGAGTAGTAGGCCTTGAAGGAACTGCCTACATCCCCTATTGAGTGAATGAACCCGCAGGTGTAGGGGCAACCATCAGCGTCCGGTTAGAAATCATGTTTCTCGAACAGGAGGACGCAGAGGAAGCAGAGAGAATCAAGATGGAGCTCTTTTTCTCTTCTTCTCCCCCTAGCCCAATGACAAGATGTCCAGTCGCTGCGACGCCGCCGTTCTGCTACTCAGAGTAAGTCTCCGTTTCCCCTCTGCTATCTCTGCGTGCTCCTGTTCAATTTCTTGCTGTCCCAATGGTTCGGTCGATCCCAAGAGGATGGGTCGTGTAGATCAGAGCGAAAGGGCGTACTGAAGATGTGCTGGTACACTGCCGCACCTCATCGGTTGGAGGCGCTTGCGCGATGCCAATCTCATTCGTCCTCGTGATGTTCGTTCTTCCGCTGGCGATCATCGTAATGGCTGTTGTGTTGGCCAAACTGGGCCGGCGTGATGATCGAAGTGCAAGAGGAACCGACTCGTAATGCAGGAAAGCGCAGCAACTGTCCAGGTCGCCGCGAGTCCTTCAACGATCATCGCGTTTCTGGGATACCTCGCCGCAATGGTTGGCATCGGCCTGTACGCGCGGCGGTTTTCATCAAGCGGATTGAGCGAGTTCTTTGTCGGCGGACGCAAGATGAACCGTTTTGTCGTTGCTCTGTCCGCAGTAGTGTCCGGACGGAGCGCTTGGCTTCTCCTTGGCGTCACTGGCATGGCGTATTCGATGGGTGTCAGCGCGATCTGGGCAGTTGTGGGCTCATCGACAGTAGAAGCTGTCCAGTTCCTCTTTTATGCGCGGCGATTGCGGGGGTTTTCCGAGAGCTACGATTGCGTTACCTTGCCCGATTTCTTTGCGGCCCGATTTGGCGATCGAAATGGTGTACTACGCTCAGTGCTCGTTGCCGTAATTTTGGTCTTCATGGTTGGATACATATCGGCTCAGTTCGTAGGTGGTGGAAAAGCGTTCGCTGCCAGTTTTGGTCTCGATCCGACCGTTGGTGTCTTTCTGACTGCGATCATCGTTCTCGCCTATACCAGCGTTGGGGGATTCCTTGCTGTCAGTCTGACCGACACCGTCCAGGGCTGCATCATGATTATTGCTCTAACAGTGGTCCCGGTGATCGCGATTCTCGATCGCGGAGGTCTCACCTCGGTGCTTGGCGAGCTGCAAGCGTTTGATCCGACATTGATTGACCCTGTCGCTCTTTCGGCGGGAGTCATCATCGGCTTCATCGGCATCGGGCTAGGATCTCCGGGAAATCCCCATATCATTGTCCGCTACATGTCGATCGCCGACGCCGATCAACTTCGTATTTCGGCCGTGGTTGGGACTGTGTGGAACGTCGTGATGTCTTGGGGTGCAGTGTTCATCGGTCTTGTGGGTCGCGCCTATTTTTCCGACGTGGCGATGCTCCCTGGATCCGACCCAGAACAGGTCTTTCCTGTGCTTGCGGCGCAACAGCTTCACCCGGTTCTTTTCGGGTTGGTTCTGGCCTCGATCTTTGCCGCAATCATGTCTACTGCGGACTCGCAGTTGCTGGTGGCGGCGTCGAGCGTGGTGCGCGATATCTACGAGAAAATCCTCCATCGCGGAGAGACGATTCCACAGAAGCGACTGGTGCTCTACAGCCGTGTTGTTGTTGTACTTCTAGTGGTTGCGGCACTGATATTCGGGTTGCTGGCCGAGGACCTGGTGTTCTGGTTGGTGCTGTTTGCTTGGGCGGGGTTAGGTGCCGCAATCGGGCCAACGTCCATTCTTGCACTGTTTTGGCGTCGCACTACTCGTGCTGGTGTCATCGCGGGCCTGCTGACGGGAACGGCAGTGACCTTCATTTGGGAGAAGACTCCGTTTCTCAACGCACTCATCTACGAGCTGATCCCCGCCTTTGCGGCGGGGCTGCTCGTGACTGTAGTTGTGAGCTACGTGACGCAACCGCCTCAGGGTGTGGATCAGATGTTTGATGCAATGAAAAGGCCCCGTGGCGGGGCCTGAAGCTAGATGCAAGATTCAAGATGCAAGCTACGGTAAGGGTTTGAGATTCAGAGCACAAGGATCTGGATCTCAAATCGCGAAACAGTAGTGATTGGTCTAAGGCGCGTCGATCGCTCTTAGAAGCTCTTCCGCGGATGGTCGCTTGGAGTATTTCTCGTCGACCCTGATGTAGCTAACAATGCCTTCGGTATCGATGACGAGCGCCGTCGGGTGCGGCACGATGTTCTGCTTTGGGTTCACGATTCCGTAGCTCGCTGTCACTTCGAGTTCGGGATCAGAGAGCATCACCAGATCCAGGTTCTCTTTCTTTACGTAGGAGGCCAGCTTTTCCTGGGGATCGGGACTGATCGTATACACGACCGTTCCGCGTTCGCGAAATGCTTCGATATTTGCTTGCAGCTCACCGAGCTGCGTGCGGCAATAGGGTCACCAAAGACCCCGGAAGAAAACCACGACAGCCGTTTTCTTGCCCTGCAATTCCGCCAAACTGTGGTTTTGGCCATCCGCCGCTACGAGGGATATCGCTGGCGCTGTGCTACCTACTTCTGGCCTGTCTGCCCCCAGGGTGACACTTGCGCACAGTGCCAGCGTAGCCACCGCCAGGGTCGTCATGGATCGCTTTTTCATCGAGTTGCCTCCGTTTAATTCGTTCTCAGACCTAAACTGAGCGATTCTGCCGGATGAGATGTGCC
>JAAESQ010000133.1 GCA_024229275.1 bacterium
GACCGTCGCCTCCGCGCGTATCTTGATGTGTCTACGAATGCGTAGGCTACTCGCCCGGAAGAGATCGACGTCGCTGCCGATCCCGTCTGCACTGCGAGTCTTGGCGGTGAAGATCCACCGCTGGCCTCGATGGCTGCGAAAGTACTTCTTCCCAAGCCAACGCCACCCCTTGTGCGGATGCCGTCTACGGATCCAGCGCAAGAGGCTCTTGAAGATGGCGGCGTCAAGGGACTTGGAGATGTCGCTCGATACCAGATGGCGGAAAGCATGCGCCCAGCCCCGCACCTTGCGGTTCAGTGCGCGGATGAACTCCACCGTCGTGATCGAACGTGCCTTTCGAATGAACTCTCGTATACTCCGGATAAAACCGACGACATTTCGCTTCGACGGCTTGATCAAGAGTTTGCCTTCGTACTTGCGTACGTTGGCACCGAGCAAGCGAAAAAGTCGAACCCGGTATGGATATTCGCGATCTGTGTCTTCATTGGAGACAGACGCAGACCCCGCTCTGCAAGAAAGGCCGAGATTGCAGGAAGGATGTTCTCTTCCAGCAGCTCTCGCGAGTTGCCAGTAATGACGAAGTCATCGGCAAAGCGAATCGTGTTCACTTTGGAGCGGCGTGGAGCCGCTCCCCTCGCCACCTCCTCGAGCCCATCCAACGCGAGGTTGGCGAGCACGGGGGAGATGATCCCGCCTTGCGGGGTTCCCTGCTCAGTTGCAAAGAACCGAGCTTCTTCGAGATAGCCGGACGCCAACCACGAGCGGAGAATGGAGCGATCGATCAACACATGCTCCAGCAACCAATCGTGACTGATTCGATCAAAACAGGATTCAATATCGCCCTCGAGTACCCACTCTGCCGAATATGATTTCGCCAGAGCGATAAAGCACTGCCCGAGAGCATCCGCAGTTGAGCGACCCAAACGGAACCCATATGAATTGGGGTCCGCCGAGATCTCTGCCACGGGATTCAAGGCCTGCAGATATAGCGCCTGCATGGCCCGATCGTTCATCGTAGGAATCCCGAGAGGACGTCGCCCTCCTCGGCTCTTTGGAATGTAGATCCTGCGCAGTGGCTGGGCACGGTAGCCCCGCCGCTGCAACGATCGAGTCGCCAGCATCTTCTGGCGC
>JAAESQ010000134.1 GCA_024229275.1 bacterium
ATCCGGATCGAAGATCGCTAGAGTGTCCAGCTCTTCGATATCGAGGACAATATCGACGCCCGCATCTGCATATGTGCGACGGTGTCGATCTACCGCGGTCTCGATGGCCTCGGCCAAGTCACCGGGAACCGCCTCGACCTGTAGCGCACCGCGTTCCAATCGGGCGAGATCGAGCATGTTTGTGACAACTCGCCCAAGACGCGCAGACTCCTCGGCCAGTCTGGAGGCGTACTGTTTTCCGTGTTTGGGGTCGCCAAGACCATCACGAAGCATTTCGGCGTAGAGCCGAAGGCTGGCAATCGGTGTTCTCAACTCATGTGCAGCCGCCGCCGCAAATCGAGCCCGCTGCCTCGCGAGGTTCTCTGTCTGAATAAGAATCCAGATGACTGCCATTGCCGCCAGACTCACAGCAAGGCTTGTTACGAGAAAGCGATAGCGGAACTCGGCTTTCATCTCGCTTTCGCGGGCTGATGCTTCGCGCTCAAGTTCAGACACATCTGCCGCAAGTGACCAATCGGTCGATTCGATTCTTGCTGTTACCGCGGCACCGGTGTTCAGAGTGCCAAAGTCGATGCTGACCTCCAGATTGGGATCGACTGCTTCTGTCAGGAGGGTCTGATGGTCAACAGCAAACCCCTGAACCAGTACTCCGTTGGGCGTGGCGACTTGACGAAGCGCGGCGAGCACCGGGCCGCTGCCGAGTATGAGTGTGTTCCAGCTCAGTGGTCCGATTCCGATGACAACGTTGTCACCGTCGTCCTGCGGTGATCGGACGGGTTCACCGGTTTGTCGGCCGGTCAAAACGCCATAGACTGAGTTGGCGCGGAGATTCTGCTCCCATGCTGCGCGTTCGAGGATCAGGATGCGCTCGCCGCCTGTCAGATCAGCAGGGCGCGGTCCTTCGATCAAGTCGGGGGTGACAATCTGTTGAGGATCACTCCCAGTTCTTTCGGAGGGTTGAATAAGGTGACCCTCGCGAAGTGCGTCAAGGAAGCTGCAGTAGACCGCGAATCCGTCCTCGGCACTAAGCTCTGGGAACTGTTCATTGAGCGTTGGCAGAGTCACTGAACCGCTGGCGTCGATCTGGAAGTACGCTTTAACAATCGGATCTCTGATGCCGCTGGCGAGGGGTGAGGGGGCTACTGAAAGCCCTTCCGCTGCGCCGCGGGGATCGTGATAGAGACTCTGATAGTGGTAGAAGGGACGCTCTGATTCGCTGAGCCGGAGATTCTCGAGCCTCCCAGCAAGGTGGCTTGCGAGTGCGGACAAGCTGCTTGAGGCTGAGCCCAGAATGGCTTCTCGGATGTCGATAGCACGGCGAGCGGTGTCGCGTGATCCAGAGATGAACCATGCGACTGTCGGAGCCAGAACTGCAAGCGTAAGCAGAATCGTCGCAACGGTGGTTCGACGCGACAGTCTCATTCCGACTGCCCCCAAGCATATCCGACTCCCGTCACAGTTTTGATGATCTGAGGGTCTGCCGGATCCAATTCGATCTTCTGTCGTAGGTTGGCAATGGTCATGTCGACGGTTCGTGTTTTGAGGTCGCCTCGCGTACCCCAAACCTGTTCGAGGAGTTCAGCTCTGGACACTGCCCGCTGACGCTGGTGATACAACCAATGCAGGATCGCAGATTCCCTGGGAGTGAGGTGTGTCTGCGTTTCACCCCGCTGGGCGAGATGGCGGTTGAGGTCCAGCTGACTCCCATCGATTTCTATTCGCGTCGGAGTCGTTGGTCGAATTCTGGTTCGCCGAGCAATCGCTTCAATACGTGCGAGAAGCTCGCGTGCACCGAATGGCTTTGTGACGTAGTCGTCCGCGCCGGCATTTAACCCCTTGACCTTGTCGTTTTCTGAGCCTCGAGCAGTGAGCATGAGGATTGCGATCTGCGGATGCTGTTCGCGAAGACGCGAGCAAACGTCGATGCCATCTCCATCCGGGAGCATCAGGTCAAGGAGCACGAGATCGGTGGCATTGACGGCTGCGAGGTCGAGGCCAGCTGCGGCGGTGGACGCACAATCGACCTCGTGACCGGCGGCGCGTATGAGATCTAGTAGACCCTCCCGCAGAGAGTCCTCGTCCTCAATGATGAGAATTTGCACGTATCGAGAATACCGAAGATCACTGAAGAGGAGTGTCAAGCACGTGTAAAAGAGAGTGGTGTCTTCAATAATGGGCAGTGCGTCCTCTCTTTATAAGGAGGATGTGATTCAGGGAGTTCTCTTCTTTCAGTGGAAGCTGGCATCTGTCTTGCTCAGACTATAACTGTACGGGTTTCCTTTGCAGGAGAGCGATTTCTAAGAAGACTCTCTGGGGGGTAAGCGGTATGAGCGGTATTCAGGTGTGGGAACGAAGCGCTGGGGTAAGGTCGAGGCTCAGTCGTTGGCTGGCGATTTCGTGCCTCGTCCTTCCAAGTTTTGCTTGCGTCTCGGGTGGTGTTTGGCAGGTGTCGGAACGCTATTACGGAGAAGGGCCAGAGAGTGCCTTGGCGAGCGTTGACCCTGAAGAAGTTCGTACTCAGGACCAGCACTTGATCGAGATGGAGCGAGCCATCGCCTTGCTGGAACTCGGTCGCTACGAGGAGAGCTACGATGCGCTGTATCAGCTCAGTCAAGGTGACAGCTCAGAGTCAGGGACGGCGGGCGATGCTGTTGCCTCGATGGTGATCAATGACGCGGCAGCTGATTACGAACTGGAATACTTTGAACAGGTCTATCTGCACACTATGGCAGCTGTCAACGCGTTGGCTTTGCAGAATGTCGAGATTGCTGCGCATGAGTTGGATCTCGGGTTGGGCCTTGCCGAAAGCCAACCATGCGAGCACTGTCGGTATACGTTCACCCGCTATCTTGGGGCGATCGTCGGTGAGGAATTGGGCTATCACGATGAGGCGCAGGCGATCATTGATGACTCAGTAATGGAGCGTCCAAACCACGCTTGGTTGCGAAAAGAAGCTGCGAGACTTCGGGGGGCGCCGCCAGACAGTGACAACCGCGCTGCGCGACTTGAATCGAGGGGCGGGAAACGAGTCCTCTACGTTCTACTACTGCTCGGAAGAGGACCTGTGAAGATCGAACAAGGAGTCTATGTCCCACCGACCCACGGTGTTGCATGGCCGGAGTACGTGAACCGAGGTCCGGACACTGTGGTGGCAGCTCAGATTCAGATCAACGATCGTAAGCCAGATGTTTCGGTGGAGCTGAACCGAGTCCTTGATCTTGCCCAGGCGAGCCTGAGCGCGCGAAAGACCGGGTTGATTGTGAAAGAGTCGGCGAAGACCGCCGCTCAGGAGGTGGTCGCTGCACAAGTCGAGGAAGAGAGTAGCTATGGTCTTGGCTGGCTTGTGCGTTCGCTTTTCGCTGCAGCCGATCGTGCGGACCTGAGGCACTGGGCATCGTTGCCCGCGAGCTGCCAAGTGCTGAGGGTCGAGTTACCGGATGACATCCTGTCGTGCCAACTCGAGTACCGCGGGCCCGCAGGACAGATCATTGACCAAGAAGTGCTCGATTTGCCTCAGGAGTGGGCCGAAGGTTCGCTCTTTGTAACCCGTCGTATGCCATAGCTGAGTGAAGAGTGAAGAGTGGCGAGAGAAGTAAAAGCCCGGTGACCGCAATTGCAGCCACCGGGCGAAGTAGTTTCGTATAGATCTGGCTTTAGAGCAGCGACTGGATTTCCTTCTCGATTTTTTCCTCATCGCCCTTTTCGAAACCGACATGCGCGTAGATGATCCGCCCCTGTCGGTCGATCAGAAATGATGTCGGGAACGAGTTGACGCCGAAGAGTGATCTCACAATTTCGTTTTCACTTTCGCCGTTCTCTACGAGTGTGTAAGTCAGGTTGTTTTCTTCGATGAACTGAGTCGCTCGTTCAGTGTCTCGTTCTTCCTCTACGGCGACGACCTCGAATCCTTGCTCCTTATACTCTTCCCAAAGTGGCTGCAGGCGTGGCAACTCCACGCGGCAACCGCCTCAAGTGGGGAACCAGAAGGCAAGGAGAACTACCTTGTCTTGCATAGAGTCGAGTTCGAAAGCCTCCCCGTCATAGTGGGTAGCTGTGAAACCGTCGATTGTGCGCGCTTGCTCAAGACGTGCACTCCAGAGAAATTCCTCGAAGCCACTTTCAGTGCCACCGTTGACTGAGTAGGCGTTCTTGACGATCTCTAACGCAGTCTCGTCGTGTGCCATGATGGCGTACGGAGCCGCAAGTTCAATCGCCCGCTCACTGTTTTCGGCCTCGAGCGAGATTGCTGCGAGATAGCGACAGGAGTCATTCGTCGGTACACCGACATAGCTGCGTGCAGTGTCGGTGCAGGCCGAGTTCAGGGCATCCGTCGCTTCTTCGACCTGTCCCTGGTTGTACAGTCCCCAGCCCCTGTAGGAGGCTACGAGAGTCTTGCGATTTGCACCGCGCTCCGCGATCTCCTCGTCTGTGTAGTCACGATCCGGATAGTCGGCCCGGAACTGTTCTGCCGTAGCAAAAGGCACAGCCTGTTCCGCGTGCTGAGTCGTCAGGTCCCACGCTTCGAGTTCAACTGCGGTTTCCATCACCGACAGATGCTCTCCATAGGTCAGTGCTCTGACTTCCTCAAGCGGAGTGATAATCGATTCAAGCTCAAACTCTGAACCGACTTTGACTGCAGCCTTGGCAGTCTCGACACCGATGCCGAAGCGAACCTCTGGATCGGCGGCGAGATCGAGGATGCTCGAGGCGAATGTGTACACACCGTCAATATCACCGAGTTCCTCTCCGCGATAATACGCAACGCCCGAAACTACATCAGCGGTATTTTCGTTGTTCGGGTGGTTGCGGGCGAACTCCTCGAGTGCCTGCACTTTTTCCTCGGTGGTTTCCAGAGCTGAGTAGCCCTCTTGGAACTCAGCAAAAACGTCTGCCTCCGTCTCACTGCCGGATTGGGAGCAAGCTCCGATGACCAGCAGCAACACGAGGGGGACGGCAAGTTTTGTCCATGCCCTCATTTTCGACCCTCCCTGTGGTTTCGCGTCCTCCATGCGGAACATCCATGATTCCGGCGAAGGGCGCGCCGACAAGGATACATGGTTGTCGTGTGTGATGTCATGGCATAGCTTGACTACGGCTACCTGCGGCTTTAACTTGCGATTAGAAACCCACAACGCGGACCTTGTGATCGGTGTCTGTGGGCGCTCTCCAGGGGAGGTCGCCATGGAACTTTCGTCTCAACGTCGCCACCATCGGCGCTTCGAAGTATCGGACATTGACGGCACTTTTCAGGAACCGCTTGATGCGAGTGTGTTGAATATGAGTCTTGCTGGTCTTGCCATCGAGACTACGAGCCGCCTCGAAGTTGGTGGGAGCTACTCCTTCCGCGTTCATAAGGAAGGACAGGAATTCCAGTTTGCCGGTTGCGTCATGTGGTGCGAGCAGGATGGAACAGCCCGTGACGCATCGGGTCGTGACATTGACGTATACCATGCAGGTGTCGAATTTGGCGACATCCTGACCCGAGATGCCGCGCATTTGCAGGAGTTGATCGCTGAGCATGCGGTACTGGAGCCCGGTCAGAAGGTTGAGGGGAAGTTTCTCTCAGGCGAGCTGGAATGGACGAGCACGGCTGTCGGCGTTGGATTTGACGTGTGTCGACTGAGTCACACTGGAATGATTGTAGAGGCTCGAGCACAGGTCCTTCCTGGGCAGCTCGTGGATTTTCAGCTTTCGCCAGATGCCTTCGAACTCAGTGGGACATGCCGTGTAGCCTATGTCGAAAGCTGTCCGGATGAGCCGAACGCACTTCTCGTGCGAATCGGCCTCGAATTCCTTGTCCTGTTCGGACGCGGCCGCGATCGCCTAGACAACTACATCGACAAGCTCATCGGATTTGAGTCGGTGATTCGGGGTCGTAATCTCGAGGCATGAACGGGATGGAGCTTGCGCCGTAGAGCTGAGAGTTCTCTCTGCAGCGACACCGTGGTACCCTCCAATACCTTGTTCAGACTGAGTCACTTCCAGCATCGATCATTGGCTTCCTTGGATCGGTGGTTGCTTCGGTTTGTGGTCGCCTTGGTCTTTTTCTTAACGTTCATTTCTGCTTCAGCACTGGCCCAGGAGACTCGGGAAACATCCCCTCAGCTGGGTGAAGCTGTACTGGAAAATGGACCCGCACAGCCTGGCCTCGACGTCGAGAGGCATAACGATCCAAACGAGCACAGTCTGACCGTGCCAGAACTTGACCCGATGGCGCCACCGGCCGAGGAATCGAGTCTGTCGCCTTCATCACCGGAGCTTCGTGCCGGGCGAAGCTTCCTGATCAGTGATGGCAGGATGGATGCTGCCAGTTGGCTCATCTCAGGGGTGTTCGCCGCAGGAGGAGTGTACGCGCTGAGAGAGTTTGGGGACGAAGAACTCGATGATGTCGCTGATGTGTTCGACGTCCTGTTACCGATCGCCGCGTTCGGCTCGACATGGCTCGCGCATGACGGGCAAGGCGCCTGGCAATACACGAAGCAATATGGCGCCACTGCTCTGGTGACGCGAGGCCTTAAAGAAACCATTGAGAAGAACAGGCCCGACGGCGGCGGCATGGACTCCTTTCCATCGGGCCACGCAGGGAGCGTGTTTTCCGGTGCATCGTTCATTCACCGTCGCTACGGACCCAGGTGGGGGGTGCCGGCATACGTTTTGGCAACAGCAACCGGACTGAGCAGGGTGGAGTCCAATCGCCACTATCTCGATGACGTACTGTCCGGTGCGAGCATCGCTCTGTTGTCGAACTGGACTTTCGTCCATCCCATCGAAGATCGGGTGAGTCTCAATCCGATCGTTACACGCAACGGATTCGGAATGTCCGCCTCCGTCAGAGTCGATTCCATCGACGAAGTGGCGCCCCCGACGGATCGGGAACAGGATTTGCGGTCGCGGATGCGCTACTCGTGGGCGGTTGGGTCGGTCGATGTGCCCGCCAACGACCTAGTGGTTCCTGGAATTGGAACTGACATCGACTTCAGGTTTTCAGAGGACAACATGCCGTCGATCACCGCCATGGTAGACCTCGAGTATTTCTTGAGCCAGAGTCAGGAACTCCAATTCCGTATTCTGCCGTTCAATGTGTATGAGATCGGAGGATATGCTGAGCCAACTCCTTTTGAAGGAGTCCTCTACCCGGCACACAGGCACATTCGATCGGAGTTTCTAGCCAACGACTGGCGGCTTCGCTGGCGAATCGGGCTTAAAGAAATCAATCCATTCGAGGTCAAGCTTGGTGCTGGTGTAGCCGTGCTGGAAACTGAAGCCAAGCTACTTCTTGTGCCAGGGCAACCGGATATCGTGGACGGCCTTCAGTCCTCGGTGTCGGAAATAACCGTTCTGCCTTTGGCACACGTTCACGTTGGTGTTCGTATCGTCAAGAACTTGGAACTGTATCTGGAGATCGATTGGATGGACCTTGGTGATCAGCGATACTCGGACGAGGTCATTGGGTTAAGGTGGCGCCTAGGTCCAGCCTGGGATATGGGTCTCAGCATTCGTCGTATTGAACGCGAACTCACCCTCGGAGACTACGAAAACAACTTCCAGCGTGATCAGCGTATGCTGACTATCGCGCATCGATTCTAGGGGCTTGTAGGGAACAATCGATGTAGAGCGAATACTGGAGGAGTGCAAAGGCCACGATTAGGGCACTCTTTCCGCGGCACAAGCCCAAACTCTTACCTTTTCAACCTTTATGCTTCACACCACGGAGGAGTGTTATTGGGTCTGGACACAGATTCAACCAGAGATCTCGCTCTGAAGATGACGCAACACCGGGGTAGTTACCGTGCCAGTCGCCGATGTCGCGAATGAGTTGAAAATGAAGATGTGGTGACCAACCACCGTTCTCTTGGCGATTGCCCATGGTTGCCACCTGGGCACCGGCCGTCAGAGCCTGGCCCTCCTTCAATCGAGACACCGAGCTGCTCGCAAGGTGGCCATAGAGGGTGAAAAACGTGATGCCGTCGAGGCGATGTTCCAGGATTACAGTCGGACCGTAATCACCGATGGCGTCGTTGAAGCCGATGCTGTGAACGGTGGCTGGTAGCGGCGAATAAATCTCGGTACCGGTTGACGCAAATAGGTCGATTCCAAGATGGATAGACCGGGCCGCTGCCTCACTGTCGAAGAGGTCGCTATGGCGATAGATGACACGATTTTCGTTGTACTGGCCGATCGCTACCCTTACCCCGTGCAGCTCTAACTGAGTATCGACGTACTCGTCCAGGACTTCCATCAGCCGATCACCTGCGTCGCAAAGCGCGGTATTTTCCGCACTGAGATCCAGGACCGTTGGAGGAGGAGACAACAGTTCAGGCGATACAACCGGCTGGATTCCGGCGCTGTGCGCCGCGATTGCCGTTTCGAGATTCACTCGGTTCAGCATCAATGGCGGGCTCCCTTCGCAGTACTCGCAAGGCCTCGCTTGTCGAGGTCTTCCCCCTTTTCATCATTCATCTTTCCGCATTCATCATTCAGGAAGAGCCTGCTTCCCACTCATCTCAGTGACGTTGATGCGACCGATAGTGACCGCGTCGATTCGTGTTGGCGTGAGTTGCTCTTCCATAACCGCCCGAGGGTCCGACTCCTGTTGCTCGATCATCACCTCGAGTGCGGTGCGTTTTTCGGTGCTGTCGGTCACCCACGTGACTTCCCCGGCAAACATCACCGTGGAGTAGGCATGATCGCACTTTCCGTCTTGATAGCCATGATCGACCAGTGCAATTCCCCATACGTGTGGGTTGCTCTTGAGTATGTCAATCTTCTTTCCAGTTGGCGCACAGTGGAAGTAGAGACAGCGTCGATCGCGGTCGTAGCCGTGATTGAGTATCACGGAATAGGGTTCGTCGCCGCTGCACATCGAGACCGTCACGTAGCGTGTTGTACTCAGAATGTGGATGAGGTCTTCTTCGAGAGTGATCGCCTTGTCTTTGCGACGGAGATGGTACGCCTGCATTGTGGCCTCCCACTCGGATGTTGCCATATCCAGCGACGACCTGCCAGGAATAGGCCGCGTCCTGAAGGGCTTCTAGCTCTCAAGATGGGTTACGCTGGGCACAGTTGATGGAGAACGAGATTTTGGAAAACGCGGACACTCGCGCCGCTGCTGAATCCGGTACAGCACCGAACTCGACTGCTGGCAGGGGTTGTGAGGACCCTCTGCGCGATCCTAGCCCGTTGTGGGTCACATTGACAGCGGGAGATTTCCTCGGAGTGCGTCGTGGAGAGCGTGGTTTGGCGACCTTGTTCTTCATGTACTTCCTCCTTTTGACGACCTGCCAGTACGCAGCCAAGAGTGTTCGCCAATCCAGCTATATAGATGCCCTCGGAGCAGGGAATCTGCCGTGGGTCTATCTGCTGGTAGCGTTGGTCTCCTTCCCGGTCCTCGTGTTCTATTCGCGGCAGACGGCACGATTCGATGACCGAACCCTCATTATCGCCTCCTGCGTCGGCCTGGCTGTCGGCCTGGTGGTTTTTTTCTGGGCCTGGGGGATTTACCAGGGGTGGCCGTTGGCTCTGACGTTCTACGTGTGGATGACGATCGCATTTGGAATAGCGGTCAGTCAATTTTGGTCTTATGCCAACAGCATTTTCGATCCCCGCCAGGCGCGTCGTCTCTTCTCGGTCATCTGTGCTGGTGGTTTACTCGGAGGAGTTCCTGGTGGACAGCTGGCGCGTTGGGTGACCGAGATTGCTTCGACCCGTTACACCTTGCTTGCAGCCGCGATTTTGATGCTGGTCGTAGTAGCGCTTGTCTCAGCGATAGACCGGCGCCATCCACCCATGGTCTCGGTTAGGTCTGCAGATCTTCAATCTCGAATTGATGACGCTAAGAGTGGGTATCAGGCGCTGCGCGGTTCACGTTTGCTCGCACTCATTGCAGCACTCATGCTGCTCATGGTGATGGTAGCCCAAACAGTCGATATTCAGTTCTACTGGGTCATCGAGAATCACACCACAGACCTCGATCAGAGGACGCGGGTCGTCGGCGACTTCTTCACGGTGATGGGACTGGTGGGATTCGCTTTTCAACTACTCTTCACGCCTCGAATCCTCCGTGTGTTCGGCGTCGGCGCAGGGATGCGATTTCTGCCGCTTTCGGTCGGATCAGCGACGATTCTACTGATGATTTCCTTTGGAATTCTGCCAGCCGGCGTCTTTTTGCTGGCATGGGTCCTCAAAGTTGGGGAAACAAGCTTCAGACATTCGATCGACCAGGCAACGCGGGAGCTTTTGTTCCTGCCAGTTGAGGCCAGACTGCGGCGTCGGGCGAAAGCATTCATTGATGTTTTCGTGCAGCGGGCTGGCAAGGGCTTGGTGGCGATTCTCTTGCTGCCAGTAACTTTCAAGGTGGTTGGCATCGAACACGTGGGATGGCTCACGCTGATACTCGTTACCGCCTGGCTTCTGGTAGCTGTGCCTACTCGTCGTGAATATGTGGCAGCCTTTCGGCGTGGCCTTAAACATGGTGGAAGCCCCGAGCGGGCATCACTCGACGCGGAGGATGTCACCACCGTGGTGACGCTTGTTCAGTCACTCGGCAGTGATGATCCTCGCAAGGTGTTGCACAGTTTGGACCTACTCTCATCGCACGGTCAAAGCAAGCTCGTGCCCCCACTGCTTCTTCATCATGATGACCCAGAAGTGAGGTGCCAAACGCTGCGCGCTCTCGAAGAGGCGGACCGAACCGATGCGGAGTCGCTCATCAAAAAGGTCATCGGCGATGAGCACCCGGATGTACGAAGCGCGGCGATTAGGACGTTGGCAATACTCAAGGGCGAGGACGCGGCGGCGGTGATGTTGACTCACCTCGACGATCCAGATCCGCGGTTGCAGGCTGCTGCTGTCACTAGTCTGCTGAGTGGATCGGATAAGAGCAATGAAGACCAAGCGAATCAGGCTCTGCAGAGCATGCTCAGCGACGGTGAAGCCCGCGTACGGCTGGAGGCAGCCAAGGTGCTGGGGCAGATACGGGAGCCGGAGGGCGCCGGTTCACTGATCTTGCTTTTGTACGACAGCAATATTGAGGTGGTTCGGCAGGCCGTGGCGGCGGTGAGAACCCGCCTGAGTCGAGACGAGAGGAACCCAATCTACGTACCGACTCTTGTCTCGCTCATGGGCAATCGTCGTCTCAAGCACCTTGCTCGTGAGGCGGTCGTGGCGTTTGGCGAAAGCGCGATTGAGGCTCTTGTCGCTTTTATGGACTCTGATGACGAGCAGATATGGGTGCGCCGTGCAGTACCGAAAACTATCGCACTACTTGGTGGAAACTCTGCAGCAGATGCGTTGCTCATTCGGATCAATGTGCCCGATGAGGTGATGCGGGCTAAGGTGATCGAGGCCCTGGCATTTTTGCGAGCTCGTGATGAAGAGCTGCAGTTCAAGGATGCGGTGATAGGTCTTCAAGTGAGACGGGAAGTCCAGCGGTATTTGCGGTGTCTGGCAGATCTGTCGGCCGTGAGTTCGATGTATGAGGCGCAGCTCGAAAGACCGCTGGCTCAGTGGCGGAGTGGGCGCAGGGTTCCAACGCTGCTGCAGGAGACTTTGGCTCAGCGGATGGCGAACGCTGTTGACAATCTTGCACGTCTGCTGGAGCTCATTCTGCCACCAACCGATGTGCGCGCCTCGTTCCGGAGCTTGGCCTCAGGGAATTCACGGATGCGCGCACGGGCACTGGAGTATCTCGACAACACTTTGCAGGGATCGTTGCGACGATCACTCTTTATGGTCATCGATGACACGCCGGCAGAGGAGAGGCTCCGCCAAGCATCAAAGATGTTCGACATCGTCGTGGAGAATCCTGAGCGAACCGTCGAACGCTTGATTCGCACCGATGAAGAATCCGATCCCGGCGCGTTGGCACTGATATTGGCTGCTCTGCATGCAGTTATGGCCGAGAGATTGAGTGCGCTATATCCACTCGTTGACGAAGTGAGGACGCGGACGTCTCAGCCCTTGCTTGCTGAAACGGCTTTGTGGGTAGCTCGGCAGACAGGGATGGAGCTCGGCGAAAGCGCAGTCTCGGTGTCGGACAAAGGTCAGGAAGGGGAGGAGGCAGCTGTGCCCGAAATGGCTCAAATTGAGATGGTCGTATTCTTCCAGGAGATCGACCTTTTTGCGCAGTGCAGTGCCGACCAGCTTGTTCAGCTGGCGGCAATTACTCAGGAGCGCCGGCTGGAGAAGGGTCAACTTGTCTATCGCAAAAATGATCCTTCGGACACCTTGTACTGTGTGGTCGATGGAAAGGTTGAATTGCGCAGTGACACGGGCGTTGATCGGGTCATCGGATCGAGCAAACGCTTTGGTGTGCTCGATGTATTAAGTGATCGCTTGCGGCGGAATGAGGCGGTGTCGTTGAGTGACACCAAAGTACTTGCCATCGATGCGGATGATTTCCTGGACCTACTTTCGGTGAACATTGACATCGTGAAGGCACTATTCAAACAGCTTGCCAGTCACCTGGAAAGTTCATCTCCGTAGTATTGGTAGAGCGGCAACCAGTTTTTGACGACTAGTCGTCGTCGGTTTCTTCGGTTTCGACCTCAGCTTCGAGTTCGCGGACCCTCTCCCGAACGATGATCTCTGCCATGTCGGGAATGACCTCCCAGGCGATCTTCTCCAGCATGTCGGTCGCCAAAACGAGCACACGCTGGGAGATTCGTTCGATGTCCTCATCGCTGAGCGATGCACTGGTATCGGCTTCCGGCTGTATTGCCTCTTCAGGCTCCACGGCAGTGGTCGTCGGAATGGGTTCAGTAGGAATAGCAGGAAGGGGTTCCGGCTCAGGTTCGGGTTCCGGTTCTTCCGGCTCAGGTTCCGGTTCTAAGGTTGCCGGCTCAGGTACATCGAATGCCTGGGGCTGCTCCGGCGATCCGAAGTCGTAGGTCTCAGCTTCACTTGGGGTAGGTTCAGGTTCCGGCACCGGCTCGTCAAACGCGTCTTCGGCGGATTCATCGGTAGGTTCGAACGCGTCGACTGCTTCGGTCTCCGTGTCGTTCGCTCCTGTTGCTTCATACATATCCTCTGGTTCGTCGCTCTGGGAAGCAAAGGATGGTTCATCCTCAGAGACCTCAGAGACCTCTGGGTCCTCTGGGTCCTCGGTTTGAGGCGCCTCGATCTCGGGAGGTTGTACGGGTTCGAGTTCTGGAGGCTCGATGCTCGCCTCATCAACCAACGGGGCTTCGTCTGGTTCTTCTGTTTCGGTCGGTTCGTAGCTTCCGAAATCAGATGTACCCTCCGGCTCGCTGTCAGGAGGCTTCACCGGTTGCGCCTCGGCCGATTCGTCGGTTTCCGCCGCGTCGAATGCGGACGGCTCGTCGCCAGTAGACTCCTCAAATTCAGTCTGGGAAGACTCTTCAGTCGGCTCGCCGAAAATATCTTCAATGCCCTCTTCTTCGGCTACCGCAACTCCCTCGTCTGGAGAGAATGGGATCTCGCTCGTTGCTTCTGGATGATCTGCTGGGTCCTCTGTGTCGGATGGCGTTTCGTCGGTGCCTCCGAAAGCAAATTCGTCGTCGACCGGAGCCTCTGTTTCAGCCTCGTCTGCTATCTCTTCGTCCTCGGTCGAATCGGGTTCTTCAGCGGCAAATGCCTCATCGGACGGCTCATCTGCTTCGAGCGGCTGCTCAGTCTCTGGCAGAGATTCCTCAGATATTTCGTCCTGTACTTCGGAGTCGTCGGCATGGGCACTGGCGACCGGCACGGAGGCTCCGCCGTATGAATAGGCGTCCGATTTAGCTGCCTCCTCCTCCATCTCGGCGAAGCCAGTCGTGGTGAAATCAAGACCATCTTCGGGAACTGTTCCTGCGGGCCCACCACCTTGGAGAAACTCCTGGGCTTGCTCTTTCATCTCTGTGAAGCCGGTCGTTGTGAAGTCCAGACCGTCCTCTTCAGGGGCTGGGGGTTCCACGGGAACTGCAGGAGACGGTTCAGCTTCGATTGTTGCGTCCTCCTCAGGCTCGGGTGAAGTGTCAACCGGAGGAGGCATCTCCATCATCGCACCAGCGGACTCGGTCTCACTGGGCTCCGATAACGTAGTGGCAAATTCGTCGGGTTCTTCATCTGCAACAGGTGGAGGAACCGGGGTCGCTTCATCACCCGCTGGTGCACTCTGGAACTGCGCTGGAACGGGAGGCTCCATGCCGGGTCCGCCCGCCTCGGAAGGTGCCGCTGCCGCACCGACTTGGACGAGTTGTTCTACAGCGTCAACGAGTTTGCGGGCCTCAAAAGGTTTGGTGATAATCTCCGAACATCCGGCTGCAAGAGCGCGATCCCTGTCGAATGGCTCAAAGGTCCCAGTCAACAGAATCACCGGAATATGAAGTGTTTCCGGACTCGACTTGACCTGCTGACACACCTCATAGCCATCGGTTCCGGGCATCACCACATCGCAGATGACGACGTCTGGACTGCACTCAGGGATCCTTTCGAGGAGTTCCTCTCCGCTCGACACCGCTACCACTTCGTAGTCAGTATCCGCGAAGGTGAGTTCGACGACCTTCTGAATCGTCAGACTGTCATCGGCGAGAAGAATCGTTCCACTCATGTGCTCTCCGATCGCCTCAAGTGCGAGATCTACACGTCGTTGTGTACCATGAAGGCGCGGAATCTGTCAATGAAACTACCGGTTTTAAGGCCTCGCCAGAGTGAGAGTCGGTCGGGGTGAAGCTGGGTTAAACGTCGAGCCTCGCGTTCGGCCGCCCGTACTGGATCCGTAAGTGTCGACAGAACCAGTGTAGTCTCCGAAAGATCGTCTGCAGTGAGATGTCGACCCTCCACCAGTACAGCCTTCGCTTGCGATTTGCGCATGAGGCTCTTGATAATTGCACTGCCCCTCCAGCCGGTGACAAGGCCGCGTCTAGCCCCAGGATGAGAGAAAAGCGCACTCCGACCCGCGACGATTCGGTCGCAGTGGAGTGCGAGGTCAAAACCTCCTCCGGCACATGTTCCGTGAACCGCGGCTACAACTGGTCGAGCGTAGGTCGCAATGAGGCGAAGTGTCCTTCGGCCCGCCTGTGCGTACGTATGTCCTTGATTCCATTTCAGTTTTGCAATCTCATTCAGGTGTGCGCCAGCAAGGAAAATCGTCGGGTGATCGGAGCACAAGACGATTGGAAGTTGCGAGCTTGGCTTCAATGCAAGCTGCTCAATAGTGTCTGCGAGTTCAGTCAGCAGGTGTCTGCTGAGGATTGGAGTGTCGAAGTGCAGACGCAGAACATCACCTCGGTCAACGATGTGCATGTGATTTGTTGTCACTGCAGCTCCTCGACGAAAAAGCTCAGTGCTCGCAATGGTCGTTCTGCTTCGCGGCGAACCAGCAGGTTGAGCCACGCCCTAGTGCGTGCGCTCGGTGGTGCATTGTGCTGGATTGGGTTGTCGCGGCAGCTCTGCAGGAACTCAAGGTCAGTTTGATCCATCCGGTCGGGCGAATTCGGGATGCAATGCTCGCAAATGGGCTGACCGTCGGTACTGCGCACCGAAAACCTCGTCGACAGAGGCCGATTGCAGTCCACACAGCAATCCAGCGGAGGCAGCAGTCCGGACAGGGCAAGCGTCCAGAACTGAACATACGCAACGACAAGCGCTGGAGAGTGTCCCTCGAGAAGGGCATCAAGAGCCGCAACGCCCAGACGAAATGGCCGACTTGCAGGTTCATCTTCAGGAAAGAAACTCTGCAGGAGTTCTGCAGTGGCCGCTCCCGCAGCTGCAGCGGAGAGGTTTTTCGAGAGATTGAACGATGATCGAACAAGGTGAACCTCGCGAAACGTCGCCAACTCCGCTCGAGGGGCGCGATAGGCACTGTAGCGAATGAGTGAGAGCACCTGGGTTGCAGCAGCGAGTGGTCGTTTACCCCCTCGAGCATTGCGAAGCACCCCACGTACAACGCCCCGAAGCGGTGTGAGCATCGCCACGATTTGGTGGCGATCGCGGTACGGCGCTGTATGAAGCACCAGTGCATCGTCGGAAAACGTTGTCATTGGCGTTCACCAAGATCACGTTACAGACCAGAAAAGTCAAAAGTGGCTGCCTGGGGAGTGTTCCGTGGTAACCTCCCGCCGTGCGATCACGTCTGGCACTCGTTCTCGGAATCACCGCCGGAATCATTCTCGTGTGGATACTTCCATCCACCGATGTGGCGCATGGGAGTGCCTGGAGTCTTCTCCCGCCATTGCTTGCTGTCGCTCTAGCTCTCGTTGTCCGAGATGTGCTGTTGGCGCTGTTCCTGGGAGTTTGGCTAGGCACGACCATGGTCGCAAATGGCAACGTGGGCGCAGGCTTCCTTCGTCTGATCGATACCAACATCAGGGAAGCGCTGACTGACTCGGATAAAGTCAGCATCATCCTGTTTTCGATGTTGCTCGGTGGCATGGTGGGAGTTATGAGTCGCAGCGGTGGTACGCACGGGGTCGTGCGTATGCTCGAGCCATTTGCGACGTCGCCTCGCCGAGCTCAATTGGTGACGTGGCTCATGGGTGTCGCCATTTTCTTCGACGATTACTCCAACACTCTGATAGTGGGCAATTCCATGCGGCCGGTCACAGATCGCTTCCGTGTGAGTCGCGAGAAGCTGGCCTATCTTGTGGATTCCACGGCTGCGCCAGTTGCATGTATCGCCCTAGTGTCCACATGGATCGGCTATCAGGTGTCGTTGCTCGGTGATGCGTTGACTGCCAATGGCTCTGACCTGAATCCATTTTCAGTTTTCCTCCAATCGATTCCATTTGCCTTCTATCCATTCTTTGCGTTGATCTTGACGCTTTCGGCTGCAGTATCCCGCCGGGCATGGGGCCCAATGCTTGCCGCTGAGCGACGGGCTCTGAAAGGCGAGGTCCTAGCCGCTACTGCACGGCCCTTGGCCGACTACGAAAGTAGTGGTTTGGCCCCCGACGAGGGCGCCCCACAGCGTTGGTGGAATGCTGTTGTGCCGGTCCTGTCAGTGATTGTTGTGACTCTCGCGGGTCTGTATGTGACGGGGCGTCAAAGTATGGACGCCAGTGGTCAGGGCGGTGGCGGGTTATGGGAAGTGATCGGAGAGTCTGATCCGTTCACAGTCCTCTTATGGGCGAGCCTCATTGGGTTGGTGATGGCCATTGTATTGGCAGTGGTTCAGCAGATACTCAGCCTGAGGGATGCTCTCGATGCGGCGGTTTCGGGCTTCAGAAGCATGCTCATGGCTTGTGTTGTTCTGGCCTTGGCGTGGTCGCTTGGCGCGGTCTGCGAAGATCTCGCTACTGCCGAGTTCTTGGTACAAGCAGTTGGAAGCCAGTTGCCCGGATGGATGATACCGATGGTTGTCTTCCTGGTTGCTGCGATGGTCAGCTTTGCCACCGGTACATCGTGGGGGACGATGGCAATTCTTACACCGCTAGCTGTGCCGGTAGCCCTTGCGGCCGAATCCGGTGCACCGGAGTCAGTGCTGGCGGCAACTGTGTCCGGCGTACTCGGAGGAGCCGTTTTTGGTGATCACTGTTCGCCGATCTCGGATACGACGATCATGTCGTCAATGGCGTCCGGGTGCGACCATATCGATCACGTTCGGACGCAGCTCCCATACGCGCTTGTGGGGGCGATACTCGCCATATTCGTCGGCTATGTGCCGGCGATTCTGCTCGGTGTCAACCCTTGGTTTCTCCTACTGGTTGGACTGGGCTTGATAGCCGCAGGTGCTCGGACGGTGGGAGGATTAATCGAGGATGGCCAAGAGAGGGCCTGATGACTCCGCACCGAATGAGGGAATCTCAGCAAAAACTATGTTTGTGTGACGTTCATTTTGGTATACTCCGGCTGTTCGTCTCATTAGTCGAGACGGGAAACGTGTGTAGTAGGAAAGAGAAGGAAACAGAGGAGGTCGATCATTAGGAAGTACGCCTTTCGCGATGACCCAGACAAACCCCAGACTCGAATCAACGAACGAATCCGCTTGTCTCCCGTGCGTCTGATTGGTGATGACGGCGAGCAGCTTGGTGTAGTGCCCGTTGATGAAGCGCTTCGTATCGCGCGCGAGAAGGATCTCGATCTCGTAGAAGTTGCTGCAACTTCACGACCGATTGTCTGCAAGATCATGGACTACGGTCGCTATCGCTTCGAGCAGGAAAAGAAGGCCAAAGAGGCGAGGAAGCAGCAACACAGCATCGAGGTCAAGGAAGTTAAGATGCGACCGAACATCAACACGCATGACTTCCACACCAAGCTTCGGCATGCCCGTCGGTTTCTCGGTCAGGGCAAGCACGTTAAAGTCACAATCATGTTCAGAATGCGTGAGATGCGTCGGCCGGAGAACGGTTTCGAACTTCTGCGCCGCGTTCGGGAAGAGCTGAAAGAAGAGGCCAAAGCGGAACGGATCCCGACTTCGCTCGAAGGGCGTGACCTCACGATGGTGATCAGGCCTGTCAAGAGCCCCAAGGGCTAACTTTTAGCTGCTTCTGGCGTCGAATTCTGGTTTTGGCGGGCGATGCTGAGATTTCGCCTGAATCGAGCAAACGAAATTCGATTCAACGCACTGCCCGCCCGCCAAGTTCGGTATTCCTCCTCAGACTGCGATTCGAGGAGGTCGAGCTGTGGTCGAAACCGGGATTTGGTCGGAGCAAACTCGGGGTGGAGGTCGGCATGTGCCCGCCGTGTCCAAGGGCAGACTTCCTGGCAGATGTCGCAACCGGCAACCATGTTTCCCATCATTGGACGTAAGTCTTCGGATATCTCACCTTTGTGTTCGATCGAGAGGTAGGCGATACATCGGCGAGCGTCGAGGACTCGTGGTGCGATCAAAGCTGATGTGGGACATGCCTCGATACAGGCTGTGCAACGCCCGCAGTGGTCCGGCTTGACAGAGTCCGGTTCGAGTTCCTCATCGACGAGTAGCAAAGCTAAAAACAGTTCAGAGCCGAGCTTTCGGTTGAGAAGCATCGTGTTCTTGCCGATCCAGCCAAGGCCCGCGCGATGAGCCCACTCTCTCTCCAGCACAGGCACCGTGTCTACACAGGCCCTCCAAGCACAACCGTTCGTTGCTTCAGAGAGCCAACGCCCAAGTCGGATGAGCTTCTTCTTCATCAGCTTGTGATAATCCCTGCCCCAGGCATAGCGAGAAATCCAGGCGGTTTGTGGATCCGCAGAGTCACTCGAGGATGGTTGGCTTGTGTGATAGCTCATCGCCACTGCAATGATCGAGCGACAGTCGGCCAGTACGAGCGATGGATCAGTGCGAACGGGTGCGGTAGTGCTCATGAAGCTCATAGTTCCATGCATGCCGAGCTTGAGCCACTGCTCGAGGTGCGAGGACGTTTGGGCAGCTCCTGATGCGGCGATACCGACCAGGTCAAATCCCTCTGCGAGAGCGCGTTGCTTGATGGAAGCTTCCAGTGAGGTCACGGAGGAAGTATGGCATGTTGTTGAAGAGTGAGATGCGCTGGAAACCTTGACGTCTCTAGGATGACTTCCTTCTTCTCTGATTCACTGCAGCACGCTACAGTAGCGATATGAGATCAACTGCTTGGTGTCTCTTTGCCGTCGTGCTGGTCTGTGTCGCATCCGTGCCGCTTCATGCCAACGATGACTCGCTGCCTGGAGTACTCGTCGCCTCGGCGGGAGACAGCGTGTTTCTTGCCTCACCGATGGGTGGGGCTCCAGCTGAATTTTCCTGTGGTCAGGTCGGCTGGCTCTATCCCGCACCGGGCGGTGTGCTTTTTGCGCCAGATCTTGTGCGCGGCAAAACCTCGGTGATAGATCTGTTGCGCATTCGCCTATTGGAAACCCTGGACGGGGTCACGATGCCTCATTTTGGAGAATCGCCGGATAGGTACCTTGTCGTCGCGGGCGACGTGATGATACTCAGCTATCCAAATCGGGCACTAGTGAAGCGGGTAGAAGCGAGAATCAATAATCCATGGCAGGTTGAGCAGACGAAGGACCAGCGATTCGTTTTTGTCTTGGATCGTCTGCCGGACAATGCTGATGGCTCACGGTTGGTTGCTGTCGATATGATTTCAGGCGATCTATCGTATCGGAAGCGCCTAGCCGGCGATGTTGTGGATCTCGGTTTTTCGCAGGAATTGGGCCTTCTTTCAATGGTGGACCAGACGGCGGGAGTGGTTCGGCTAGTGACTCCTGGCAGTCTCGCACCAGTGCAGATACTCGACTACGGGGACGAGATTCCGATTGCGGCAGAATTCGTTGCCGACGAAACATGGATCGCCGTGATAACCACAGATGTCGAGCGTGAAGGTGGTCAGCTACGAATCACCAGAATGAAGAAGAAGAGTGACAGGCTGGAACCGGACCTGAAAGCGACGGTATCCCTTGAACGAGCTCCTGTGGGTCTTGCTGTGGCTCCGGGAGGCGACTTCGTGGCTGTCGCATTGGATGATGGCGAGGTCCTCGTTTTCAGTCGTCGTAAGGGGGAGCTTGTGAGTCGGGTCAGTCTCGGAGAAGCGCCCCGCCACTTAGTATGGTGTGACCCGACGTTGATGGGTCCTCTTATGCCGGAGTGGTCAGAGAAACGGAACGAGCTGCTCGAAATGGAGAAGGAGCAGCCAGTGCCTTAGTTGTCCCGTCGGCGACGGGATCGCGAACGTCGCTGCTTGTCTCGGGACTCCGAACCCCTCGGTCTTTGTGGTCTTCGCTGTGGTCTGTGGGGCTTTACTGGAAGGTAGAGGTCCTCATCAGCAAACGCCGTCGGAAGGTCATACCCGACAAACTTGTGAACCGCGTCGAGAGAATAAACGTAGTTTTCACAAGCGAGAGTGATCGCTTTGCCTTCTGCGCCGGCGCGGGCGGTCCTTCCGATTCGATGAACGTAGTCTTCGGGATCCTGGGGAAGGTCGTAGTTGATGACGTGCGAAACGCCGTCGATATGAAGTCCACGGCTAGCTACGTCGGTTGCGACCAAAATTGGTAGCTTTCCATCTCGGAAGTCGTCAAGGACGCGAAGTCGTTTCTTCTGGACGACATTTCCGGTCAATCCTTGCGCGTCATGGCCATGCCTTCCGAGATCTTGTACCAGCCGACGCGCCTGCTCGCGGGTGTTGACGAAAACCATTGTCCGGATTCCACCCTCCCGCTTCAGCAAACCGAGCAAGAGTGAGAACTTCTCCCTCGCTGACACGTGATACAGCTCCTGATGAATCGTATCCGGGGTGATGCTCTCGCGGTTCACTACTATTTCGGCGGGATTATCCATTTCCCGCCATCCAAGCGTGGCTACCCGGTGCGAGAGCGTTGCCGAGAACATCATCGATTGACGATCCTTGGGATGGGGCAGCCGGCGCAAGAGCCACATGAGGTCCTCGGCAAAGCCCATGTCAAACAGACGGTCACATTCGTCGATGACAACCATCTCGGTCTTGTGAAGCGAGTAGGCGCGCTGTTTGTGATAGTCGATGAGTCGGCCCGGGGTACCAATGAGTATGTCGGTTCCCTCGGCGAGGATGTCGCGCTGCTTGCGATAGTCGATGCCGCCGAATACGACGTGCACCTTGGTATCAGTGAAGCGGCCAATGGACTCTGCGTCGTTGCTGATCTGCACTGCGAGTTCTCGAGTGGGGGCAATGATCAACGCTCTCGGCATGTTTGGCGGAGTCGTTCGCTCGCGCGCAAGGATGGTGTTGAGGATGGTCAGCACATACGCGGCAGTTTTGCCTGATCCTGTTTGCGCCTGAGCAACGACATCTCGTCCCTTGAGAGCAATTGGGAGCACCTGGTCTTGGACCACCGTCAGACGCGAGAAACCCAGTTCGTCGATCGCATCAGAGAGTGGAGTCGGAAGACCGATCTCACTGAATGCGGTTGTTGAAAACAGAGAGCTGTTGCTTTCGTCGGTTACCATCGGCGGTGCATTGTAGCAGGAGGCAATATGAGGACCGATATATGGGTGCAGTGCACTCGACATGGATTAAACTCTGATGGCGGGAAGTGGAGGAATACCAGTCCTATGCAGGTTATTAAGCGTTCCCTCGAGATTTTTCTGCCGGTGCTGGTGCTCGTAGTGCCGACACTGGTCTTGGGCGGTGGCTCCTCGGACACCAAGATGTCATCGGCTGAGGTTGCGTCGGAAGCCGAGGTGCCCGCAGGCCTGCAAGACTTCCTCGATGCCACGATAGCTGCATCACGCGGAGATATGGACCGTGCGGAGGCGCTGTACAAACGCTCGCTCGAGACTGATCCGACCCAAATTGAAGTGCGAGTTAGGTATGCAGCTATGCTGCTGGAATTCGGCAGGTCGGCGCAAGCGTGGGAGCTTCTCAAGAATCATGAGATGTCGGACGACTGGTTCAGTCTGCGAACCCGGGCGCTCGTCCTCGCGCAGGTCGCCGGTGACAAGCCGGAGTTGCTGGGTGAGGCCGAGGTTGCACTAAATGCGGCGGTCGACGTTCGCTCCGACGATCCGAATCTGCAGCTGAGCTTGGCGCAAGTGTTGCAGCGTTTAGCGCGATTCAGCGATGCCGAAGAAGTACTGGCAGAGCTCAGAGAGGCACGGCCGAACAATCCTAGGTTGTTAATGTTCCATGCCCAGTTGTTACGTGCAATGGGAAGCTTTGATCGTGCGGCGGAGCTGTATCGACAGTGTGTTGACCGAGATATCATCCCGTACGCGTGCCAGGACAATCTGATCGAGGTACTGATCCAGATGGGTAACCATGAGGAGGCCGGCGAGCTTCTTCTTGAGACGGCGGATACCAACAGGCCCGAAGATTTCCTGCGGGCGGGGTCGTTGTTGCTTGAGGCTGGGCGGCCGGATCGTGCTCTCGTGGCTTCGAGGCGAGCTTTGGCTGTTGACTCTTCGTTGTTTCTCGCTCGTCGTCTCGAAGCGGTAGCGCTTTCAGCAATGGGTCGTTATGGAGAGGCCATCCCGGTCCTTGAACGGCTCCTCAGAAAGAGTCGTGCGGATGTAGGCACTGTTTTACCCTTGGCATGGGCTTATTCGCAAACAGGGCGTTTGGAAGATGCGAGGAAGAATCTTGATAGGGCGTGGAGTCTCGCGGAAAGTGGGAATCGGTCCGAAGATCAGTTGCGCGTTGCGGTGACAGCTGCTCGAGTCGAATTGGCAAAGGATCATAACCTTGTTGCTCGCGAATGGATGGAACGAATACCGGTTCCGGAAATCAGTGGACCGGAACCTGTGCGGCTTCTGGCGGTCACCTATCGCAGGACTGAAGAGTGGCGTGAGGGGATATCGGCGATGCTCCGATTGGCGCCGCAACTGCAGGGAAGTGCACGCACTCATGCGGTCGCATTTGAGGCGGAGTTTCGTCTTCACTTGGGTCAAGAGCAGCAAGGTATGGAAGCCCTGCGTTCGATCATTCGCTCCGCAGAAATAACAGATGTGGCACTAGCTCTTGATGTTTTACAGGTGCTGGAACGATGGGAGGATGTCGCCGAATTCGCAGGTGAAGCGCTGAGTCGTTTTCCCAACAACCGCGGATTGCGATTCACTCAGGCAGCATCATACGAACGACTCGGTCGCATCAGGGAAGCAGAATCGATCTTTCATCAGATGGTGACTGAGGAACCCAACGATGCAGTAGTTGCGAATTACCTTGGTTACATGTGGGCAAATCAGGACGAAAACCTAGATCGTGCTCTAGAGCTGATTCAGCATGCGGTCTCTCTGGAACCCGATTCTGCTGCGTATATCGACTCACTCGGCTGGGTGTTCTATCGACTGGGCAAGATCGACGAGGCAGAGCGTTGGCTGCGACGTTCTATTGTGTTGGGTGGTGCTGACGGCACGATTTTGGCGCACCTTGGCGAGGTTCTTCTGGTAGGCGGCAAGACGGAGGAAGGGCGCATCACCTTGCAGAGAGCCCTTGATCTCGGATGCGATGACCCCGACCACGTCATTGACCTACTCGAAGGGCGAATGGATGAAGAATAGCTTCGTCCTGTTCCTGTTGTTTGGGGTCATGTTTCTTGGCTTACTCGGTTGTCGTGCGACATCGACTCTGCCTACAGTGTCACCCGAAGAGGCAGCCACCTCAGTGGCGATTCTCTCGGCACCGCTGCCTGGTGACTTCAGTGCTATCTACGGGCTTCGTGTCCCCAAAGCTGGGGGATTGCGTCTGTCGATATTAGCGCGGCCGGAATCTGGTCGTCTCACGATCAGCAGATCATTCGGTTCTGCATTGTCGATTGTCGGGTGGGAGCCGAACCAGCATCCAATGTTGATTGACTATCGCGAAGGCTGTAGCGTGCAGGGGGCATCTATCTCAGATCTTCTCGGTGTTGGAGCATTGCCGCTTCCACAAGTGGTGCGCTTGCTGGGTGGGCGACTGCCGGCCACTCCGATGGACCGTGTCACGGTTGCGCCGAACGGGAAATTGATGGTCGAAGGGGATGACTGGACCTGCTTGGTTTCGGTTGCACCCTCTCCGTGGCGGGTACTTCGCGTGGAATCAGTTGGCGAGACCGACGACTCGGGTTGGAGAGTAGAACTCAACGATCATGACGCGGCCATGCCTCAGCATCTACGCTTTCAGGGCTCTTCAGACCGATGGGCTGAAATCGAGCTTCGTCGCCAGCAATGGGATGCAATCGAGAAGTTGCCAGACATGCCGGAATTGGAGCCATGTGGGCAATCGTGAGGCGTGAAGAGTGAAGAGTAAAGAGTGAAGAGGCGAAGGGCAAAGAGTGAGGCGACAAGGGTGAAGCGCGGATACGCTGACCAGAATGGGGCTGGGGAATCGAGATGCCCGGGGGAATCACTGCCCATCTCAGAGTTGAGCCTCTTTCCCTCGGCACGTGTTGCAAGGTTACGGTGACTCACCATAGTCACGAATCCTGAGTTCTCACCTCTCTTTCTGTGGTTGTGTCTGACCTCAAATCAACACTCCGAAACTTTGTAGTTGTTTTCTCATCTTCTCTTCACCTCTTCACACTTCACTTCCACATGGTCTCGAGTACAATGTCGCCACACGGAGACACTTGATGGATAAACCTATGATTTCTGTTCCTGCGAAGATCAATTTGCATCTGCAAGTGATTGGTCGACGCCAGGATGGATTCCACCAAATTAGAACGCTTCTACAGAGTGTCGACGTTCGTGATGGCCTCAGCGCCGAAGTAGAACCTGAGGGTGATGTTCATTTGGAAGTGAGTCCAGCGGGAAGCGTGCCTGTCGGGGCGCAGAACTTGGTTCTGATGGCGGCACTGGCATTGCGGCGCGAAACAGGGTGCAAGCTCGGCACCAGAATTCGTCTCTTCAAGCGAATCCCGGTTGGTGCCGGGTTGGGAGGAGGCTCGGCAGATGCGGCTGCGACGCTCGTTCTTCTCGATCGCCTTTGGGAACTGGGGCTGGATGCGAAAGTATTGCAGGGACTCGCGGCACAGCTTGGGAGTGACGTGCCGTTTTTTCTCTATGGTGGACTGGGCCTAGGAGTTGGACGCGGTGAAGAGGTCTACCCTCTACCGGATCTTCCTCAGTTGGGCGTGCTACTCGTCAAACCGAAGGAAGACGCCAGCACTGCGAGAGTTTACTCCGGGCTGAGCGATCAAAGTGGCTCAATATCACCGGATGAGAAGGTGCCGGGCTTCTGGTTCGAAGATGGTGATCGGGTTCGCTGGGGGGATTTGGTCAACGATCTCGAGGAGGCGACCATTGCGTTGTGCCCCGAAGTCGGTGCGATTCGAGAGCGTTTGCGTCAGCTTGAACCGTTGCGGGCTGGTGTCACAGGATCAGGGTCAGCGGTGTTTGCGGTCTTTCCGGACTTTGCTACTGCCAAGAAGGCGAAGGACAGACTCGAAGTCGATCCGTCTTGGTGGGTTCACGTCTGCCGAACCCTAACAAGGGAAGAGGCAAGACCGTGAGGAATGATGAAAGATGAAAGCGGAATGATGAAATGGAGACCC
>JAAESQ010000135.1 GCA_024229275.1 bacterium
CAACAGCGTTTTCCGAGGCCCGAGTTTGACAGTGACTATCAGTTGCCTGAGACCACAGCGCCATTGGCGACCTCTCAGATAGTCGAATTCACCGACATCATCGTGCTTGCCACAGCCCTTGCCTTTGCGACTTACTTCGCCATCAGAAAACGATCGCGACGCGGCCTTTACTGGCTGTCCGTTTTCAGCGTGGTCTACTTCGGCTTTATCCGCGAAGGATGCGTTTGCCCTGTGGGATCGTTGCAGAACGTTGCTGCGGTGTTGACCGATCCCACGAGAGTGATGTCGATCTCAGTGGTGGTCATCTTCCTACTGCCACTCGCATTCGCGCTTTGGGTCGGGCGGGTTTTTTGTTCCGGCGTCTGCCCCCTGGGTGCCATCCAGGAGCTGGTGCTGATCAAGCCGATCAGATTGCCGCCATGGGTCGAACACAGTCTGGGTCTGCTGCGCTACGTCATTCTCGGAATGGCAGTTCTCCTTGCAGCGGCAGGGTCGTTCTTCTTGATCTGTCGCTATGATCCCTTTGTCGGCCTGTTTCGATTGAATGGCAGTGGCGGGATGATGATTTTCGGTCTGTCCCTGCTGTTGCTCTCAACCGTCATTGCCCGGCCCTATTGCAGATTTCTCTGTCCTTACGGTGTGCTACTGGGCTGGATGTCACAGTTGGCCTCGAGACGGTTAGTCACGTGCCCAGATGAATGTATCGACTGTCGCTTGTGCGAGCCGACCTGCCCTGTGGGTGCGATTCGTTTGCCAATCCCGGCCTCCATGCCTGAGAAACGTCGTATTGCCGCACGGCGTCTGGTCAAAACGCTTCTGCTGACCCCAGTAGTGATCGTGATCTCGGGATGGGCTATTGCTCAGCTCGACACAGTACTCGCCTACACCCATCCAACGGTGCGGCTCGCGGACCGTGTCGCGAAAGAGGAGAACGGATCGGTGCGCGGGACAACACTGGAGAGTCGCACGTTTCGCACCGCGGGGCGTTCGATACCGGAACTGATGGAGAGCGCAACAAGGATTCGTGAGCACTTCACCGTCGGGGGTTGGGGACTAGGCCTGTTTCTCGGTTTTGTCGTCATGCTCAAGCTAATAAGGCTGTCGGTGTGGCGCAGCCGTTCGAAATCAGAACCAGACTCTGCGGCGTGCCTGAACTGTGGTCGTTGCTTCGTGGCGTGTCCGCAGGAACGTGTTCCGAATGATCTTCTCCAACTCGAGGATGCAGCATGAAAGAAGATGAGACAAGTAACCCAAATGGAGTGTTGAGATTGCATCGGATGTGGCGTGGTGTCGCCTTCGTGGCAGGAGTCTTTGCACTGGTGATCTGCCTGTTAATGTTGGCAACGTGGGTGCAGTTGAAAGCCGTGGCGCCCCTCGATAACCCGGCACTGGCGACACTGCTCGACCAGCTCAAGGGCGATCCGGGTAGAGCCGAATTGAAGGAGCAGATTCGTTCCTTGGATCTCCTCGCACGAAAGGCGTACCTCACCAGTCAGTGGCAGTTGCGCACCGGGGGAGTGATGTTGCTCGGCTCAATGACAGTGCTCCTGATCGCCCTCAAACTTGGGGCAACACAGCGGCCAACGGTGCCGGTGTCGGCGAATTGTGCTGACTCACATCGCCTCTGGAAGTTCGCCGCCCGGGGGCGTCGGTGGGTCACCGTCGGCGCCAGCGCGGTGCTGGGTTTGGCTTTGGCTACGGCGTGGCTGACGCACGCCGAACTCGGCAATGGCAACCCGTTCGAGGTGGTCGTCGATGGGACGACGCGAGACGATATGCTCGCCAACTGGCCCAGCTTTCGCGGCCCCGACAGCAACGGGGTCGCTACCGTCGCTACTGCGGTGACTCATTGGGATGGAGAGAAGGGCGATGGGATTGCTTGGAAGGTCGAAGTGCCTTTGCCGGGCTACAGCTCGCCGGTGATCTGGAAAGACAGGCTATACGTTACCGGAGCGAACAAAACGACTCGAGAGGTATACGCCTTTGCGACGGACTCCGGCGAACTGCTGTGGCGACACCCTGTGGATGACATTCCAGGTGGACCCGAACGGGCGCCGCGTGTGCACGGCGATACCGGATTTGCCCCGTCGACGGTAGCCGTAGACGGGCGCCATGTATTTGCGATCTTTCCCACCGGCGATCTCGTGGCCCTCGATCTCGATGGCAATCGGCTGTGGGGCAAGAACCTCGGCCCGCCGGACAACGGTTTTGGCCATTCATCGTCGCTGATCACTCACAAGGGTCTTCTCATCGTCCAGTACGATCAGCGATCGGAAGGTCGTCTCCTCGGACTCGACGTCTTGAGCGGTGAGGAGCGTTGGCGAGTTCCACGTAGTGCCATCTCCTGGTCATCACCGATACTCGTCGAAACCGATGGGCGCTGGGAGTTGATCTTGACCAACTCCACATCGATCGACTCGTTCGATCCTGATTCTGGCGTCAAGCTGTGGGGATTGGATTGCCTTGGTGGCGACATGGGTCCGTCGGCCGCCTATGCCGATGGAATGGTCTTCGCCGCCAATGACTATGCCTCAGCTGTAGGTATCAGGGTGAACGCTGCCGGCGCCGAGGTGGTGTGGGAGTACGAACAGTTCCTTCCCGATACGGCGAGTCCTTTGGCGACGGCGGAACATGTCTTTCTAAACACCAGCTATGGGACCGTCGTCTGTCTCGATTCCAAGACCGGCGAGCAGCGCTGGCAGAATGACTTTGACATGGGTTTCTATGCGTCGCCGATTCTTGTCGGTGACTTGGTCTATGCGCTCGACCTCGACGGGGTCATGCGCATCTTCAAAGCATCGGATACCTTCGAGCTCGTTGCCGAACCCAATTTGGGCGAGTTGGCTGCTGCAACACCGGCTTTTGTCGGCGACAGAATCTACCTGCGCGGCGAAAAGTATCTGTACTGCGTCGAGGGTGCCTGATGTTCGAGGCTGCGAAGATCAATCACGATCGGATCGCTGTCGATGCGATCGTCGCCGAGACCGGCGGTCAGGAACGCCATGTCATCGCCATTCTGCAGGCGATTCAAGATCGCTTCAGCTACCTGCCTCAGGAAGCTCTGCGTCGAGTATGTGAGATCACCGAGATTTCTGCGGCCCAGATCATGTCGGTGGCTACTTTTTACTCGCAGTTCCGACTTGAACCAGCCGGCCGACACTCAGTGAAGGTGTGCATCGGTACGGCCTGCCATGTCATGGGGGCCGAGAATATCGTCGATGCGCTGTATACCCATCTTGACATCCCGGAAGGGGCCGATACGGATCCGGATCGACTGTTTACGGTTGAGAGGGTTGCCTGTCTAGGCTGCTGCATGCTGGCGCCTGCGGTCCAGATCGACGATTTGACCTATGGTTTTGTGCGACCCGACACCGTGCCGGAAATGTTGCAGGACTTCCTCGCCACAGCCGAAGGATCAGAGAGCGTTACGGGAGGTGTGTCACCTGATCACGCCGTGGTCGGTGAGGTGCGCATCTGTTTGTGCTCGAGCTGTGTTGCGTCGGGCGCTCAGAAGATTCACGCCGAGGTGGCGCGACTGATGAAGCACCTTGGGCTGCCGGCCCGCATCAAGGTCGTTGGCTGCACTGGGATGGCCTATCGAGCACCGCTGGTCGAGATTCTGATGGAGGATGGATCCAGTTTCAGGTACGGGCAGGTGTCGCCAGAGTCAATCGAAAATATCCTCCTGCACCACCTGCGACCGGCGCGACTGGCTACGCGTCTGCGTGCGAAGGCCGGTGCGTGGCTTGACCGTCTGCTCACTGACGAACACTGGGAGCCGGTGACGCGTTTTCTCCTCGACAATGCCGAGGGGCCGGATGCGAGCTTTTCAAATCCTCAGCGCCACATAGTGACCGCAGATTGTGGCTGCCTCACGCCGCTGGATATTGACGAATACTGTAGGCATCAGGGATTCGACGCGGCGCGCATGGCGTTTGATGATCTGACTC
>JAAESQ010000136.1 GCA_024229275.1 bacterium
GATTGCTTGTTGCTTTGCCGGTGCACCAAAGGATGCGCATGATGGCATGTTGCAGATCACCAAGACTGTGTTTGCTCATCGGGTACCTCCGAGTATCACTCAACGACCAAGGTAATACTACCAGGGTAGTTTGTCAAACGATACGAAAGTAATTGTCTGCAACCAGTGATCCTGTGTTCACTAGAGGATTAATAGCTAAGCGTAGAAAAGAGAAAGGAAGGCGCAGGCGCACCTTCCCTTTGAATGTGTTTTCGGTTCTTAGTTGACCGTTAGAGTTGGCTTCGTTCTCAGTTCCCGGTCAGTTCGTCGAGCAGGGCGAGGAGCTTTGCAGGATCCACCGGTTTCTCGAGGTAGCCGTCCGGGTTGTGCGTCTTGAACTTGTCGAGAAAGCTCTTGAAGTCAGTGGTCAGCGTTTCCTGAATCCCGGTCACGAGAACCACGGGCACCGACTTCAGATTCGGATCTTTGCGAAACGCCAGAAAGGTGCTGAGACCGCCTCGTTCCGGCATCATCACATCCAACAGGACGACATCGGGCGCTTCTTCTTTCGCGAGCGCGATTCCATCGTTTCCGCTATTTGCTGTGCGGACATTCCATCCGTTGTCGCTGAGCAGGGCTCCGTGATAGGTCGTAACATCGGGCTCGTCATCAATGATTAAGGCGCTCTTACTAGCCATCGTTCCTCCCGGATGCCGAGGGACGTTCGACATCGCCTCGTGCGATTCAAAATAGCACTCCGAGTATGACGCGTGCAATTATGAGGATTCCGAGTAAAATGCTGTGAGATTGAGATCGACTCTTAAGTATAGTATTCATAGTTGACAACTAGGAATAATAGTTTTAACTTCAAAACCGAGATGAGGCTGTCCACCCGAGCTCGCTATGCCTTGAGAATGATGCTCGATGTCGCGCGCAATGGGGGGGAGAGCGAGCCCGTCAGCCTGACCGATGTTGCACGACGCACTGGCCTCTCTCGTGGCTACCTCGAACACTTGGCGCAAGCCCTCCGCAATGCTCGACTGATCCGCGGCCGTGCCGGCCGCCGAGGCGGATACCAGCTGGCTGAGGCACCGACTGAATTGACGGTTGGACAGATCATAACCGCGACTATCGGGCCCGTCTGCATCGTCGATTGTATTGAGGATCCGGTCGGGTGCCCGCGTTCGGATTACTGCGAATGTCGCGTCGTCTACTCGCTGATCAACGAACGAATCGTCGAGGTACTTGAAGAGTACACCCTGGCCGATCTGTTGGATCCGGGTTGGGTGATGGGTCATGGGGCGCAACGCGCGCTGCCGAAAGACGAACTTGAGGTCATCGCAGCTGCAGGATGCAGTTGGGATCGTCGAAAGGACGAAACGCAATCAAAAGGAGTGCCTTAAACGGCAATTGGGAGGAGAGAGAACGATGGTAGAACGCCAAATTGGAGACAAGAAGCTCAGCCTGGTTCGGGGAGATATCACCGAACTTGAGATCGAGGCCTTCGTCTTCGACATCACGGAAGATGCCAAGCTAGGTTCCGGTTTCGGTGCCGCGATCCAGCAGCGTGGTGGAATCGTGATTCAGAAGGAGTTGGACGAGATCGGTTCGGTGCCGACAGGTAAGGCCGTTATGACCGGCGCCGGCATTCTCAAGGCAGAGCACATCATCCACCTTAACGGGCCGAAGTTTCGCGAAGAGGATGAGGAGGGCAAGCTGCGCAGTGCCGTTGAATCGGCATTGGCACAAGCCACCGAGAAGAACGTCAAGAAACTCGCCTTTTCGCCAATCGGCACAGGTTTGTACCAAGTTCCAATGGATCTCTGTGTACGGGTGATGGTCGATTCCATCTGTGACCATCTTGGTGGCGAGACCAGCCTCGAAGAGGTCGTGATTGTGGCTCAGGATCCAAGAGAGATGATTCCATTCGAGGCCAAGATCCAGGAAGGAGCCAACTGATGCCCCATGAAGCAAGTGGCATGTTGTTCACGGCTGAAGTGGTCCATTGGATCGCCTTGGTTGTTATGGGAATCGTATACACAATGCGTCTGCGCTGGTTGTTCAGCTTCAAGGCCGGAAAGGACGCGTCCGCGCCGGGCAACCCTGGGCAATCGAACGCGAAACGCGGTGCTCGACACTCGCTGTTGAACGTCGCGATGCCGTGGGGTATGGAGAGTACGCGCAATCCAAAAGGCTTCGGGTTCTGGCTCACCTTTGTGATCTTCCATCTTGGTGTTGTGGCGGGAATCACGCTTGCATTCATCAGCACGCTGGCTCCGGACTTCTTGAGGATTCCAGCAGTCGCCGCGGTTACCGGAGGGTTGCTGTGCGCGGCATTCCTGGTGGCGGTGGTTCGAGTCTTGCGGCGCGTGTTCAGGCCAGTCATGCGACTCATCAGTACTCCCGATGACTATTTCTCGTTGGGAATGCTCACCGTGTGGTTTGCCCTCGGAGCGGCGACTCAGGCCCATATATCGGGAATTGCGGAATTTGGGAACGAGATCATCCTCGTCCTGTACCTGTACTTGACGAGCTTCTTCCTGCTCTACGTCCCGTTCTCAAAGATTTCTCACTATCTGTATTACCCGTTCACACGGATCTGGATCGGCCGAGCCCTCGGGCATCGTGGCAGCTATCCGTACTGAGGGATTGGAGGATACCGTGGCTAAAGCCAAGACACA
>JAAESQ010000137.1 GCA_024229275.1 bacterium
CCTCATCTTCGCGACCCGTTATCCCGAGCGCTACTCGGATGACATCCGCAAGTGGATTCACGTCGGCGCGAGCCCCCGAGGGAGTCTCGCTCTCGACAAAACGTCGCGAGCCCACGCCTGGTTGGCAGGCCGTGATCACGTTACCCCTGATGATGTGAGAGCGGTCGTGCACGATTGTCTCCGCCATCGCCTGATGCTCAGCTACGAAGCCAATGCCGATGGAATGACCGCGCAGGAGGTTATTTCCGAAATTGTGAAGGTTGTTGCGGTGGGGTGAGCGGAACGCATGAGAGAGCGGGAAGTGAAGCCGATTACACAAGAACGCCATTGGCTTCGAAGGAGGGCGTAGGGTGATGTGTTCGCAATGGCCCTCGTCATCCTCATCGTCATCGTGTGGAAGAGGCGCGTGAGAATACGATGACGATAGCGATGACGATGACGATAGGGGAACCTCGTTGTTTCGAGGCCTCGCTTTTCGAGGGACGGTGCTGGGAGATAACGACAGGAGGTCCCGCACTGTGAGCTTTTCCCACGAAAAGCTGGACGTCTATCGGCTCTCGATCGAGTTTGTCGGTTGGGTGGGCGAGGTCGTTGAGGCACTTCCTCGAGGTTCCTCGGTCCGTGACCAACTTGACCGCGCATCGACAAGCATCCCACTCAACCTTGCCGAAGGGAACGCAAAGGCATCTACCAAGGACCGTTGTCGGTATTTACAGATCGCGTTGGGTTCCTGTTTTGAATGTGCTGCAGCCTTTGATGTGTCGGTCGCCCGAAGGTTTGTCAGTGCTGATCGAATCGCGGAGGGTAAGAGCATGTTGAAGCGCATCGCCGCAATGCTGATGGGGATGCTGAGTTCATACGGGACTAGGGTGTCAGATGATGAAGTTGTTCCCTACGGAGAGTTGAGTGGTGATGAGGAGTAGCCGCTCTTGTCCCATGAAGATCGCTCACTTCGAAGGAGGGCGTAGGGGGATGCATTCGCAACGGCCATCGTCCTCGTCATCGTATGGGGAGGCCCGTGAGAACACGATGACGATGACGATAGCGATGACGATGAGGATTGGGTCATGACAACTCCTCGTCACCCCACCGTTCCGAGGAGGCCCGCTCAAGTTGATACGACCCCGGGCGTCTACGCCACTCTCGACGAACTTGCTCGTCTTGAAGCCCGTGCGCGGGGCTATTCATTTCTTCCGCGTCAGCCGGTGCATTCGTTACTTACTGGACGGCACAGCTCGAGGGTAAGAGGGCGGGGTCTCGACTTCGACGAGATCCGGCGCTACCTGCCAGGAGACGACCCACGTACGATCGACTGGAAGGTAACCCAGCGTACCGGCAAACCGCACGTTCGGGTCTTTACTGAGGAGCGCGATCGCCCGGCCTTCCTGGTGGTCGACCAGCGGCAGAACATGTTCTTCGGCACCCGGCGGGCGATGAAATCGGTCGTCGCTGCTGAGCTCGCAGCTCTAGCTGCGTGGCGGGTGTTCGATCAGGGTGATCGGGTCGGAGGCTTTGTCTTTTCCGACACCGAGATTCGCGATACACGGGCTCATCGGAGCCGCAGTAGAGTGATGCAATTGCTCGGTGAGGTAGTGAAGCTGAATCGAGAGCTGAGAGTGGACACCGAGATAGAAGACCAGCCCGAGATGCTCAACACCGCGCTCGAACGCTGTGCTCGAACAATCACCCACGACGCGCTTGTCATCGTCATTTCGGACTTCTTCGGCATCGACGATGAAAGCCGTCGTCTGCTGACGAGGATGGCACAGCACAACGATATTTTGTGTGCGCTGTTGTATGACCCTATCAAGACAACGATGCCGAATGTCGGCCGGCTGGTCGCGTCCAGGGGCGAGGTGCAGCTCGAACTCGACACAGGGCGCCGCCGCGAGATGCAGGACCTGGGACAGTATTTCTCTGCCGACTTGGCCGAGATCAAGAACATCCTGGCCCGAGTCGGCGTTCCGGTGTTGCTGATCGAGACCGAAACCGATCCGGTGGATCAGATTCGCCACCAGCTCGGTGCGGCTGTGGCTGGGAGGCAACGTTGATCCCGGAAGATTTTGGCAACCCGTGGATGGCCAATCTCACCGAAATCGGTGCCCCCGATGCGGTGCCGTGGTGGCCGCCGGCGCCCGGCTGGTATGCGGTGGTTGTCGTGGTCATCATCGTGCTGCTGCGGGGGGTGTGGCTGCTGATTCGCCGATGGCGAGCGAACGCGTATCGGCGTGATGCGATGCAGGAGCTGCGAAGCCTCGATGTCGACAACTCCCAGGGCATGGCGTCGATGCTGACAATGTTGCCAGATCTGCTCAAGCGAGTCGCTCTGACGGCATTTCCACGTATCGAGGTGGCAGCACTCAGCGGTCCTACCTGGCACCAGTTTCTCGATCGAACCATGCACGAGAAGCGCTTTACCGGTGAGGTCGGCGAGACCCTCGATCGGGTGGCCTACGTGCCAGATACTGATGTTCCATCGCAGGATGGCCAGCGACTACTGGCCGCGGCAGCTCGGTGGATCGTGCGCCATCGAGCAGGGGTGGATTGATGCTGCAGATCGCCCACCCATGGCTGGCGCTGATCTTGCCTCTGCCGCTGCTGGTGTGGTGGTTGCTGCCGGCATATCGCGAAAGCCGCTTTTCGGTGAGGACACCATTCTTCACTGAACTGGCGGAACAACTTGGAGTTGCCCCGTCCCCTGGGTCAGTGATACTGCAACGCAACATCGGTCAGAGAATATTGTTGCCGTTGGTGTGGCTGCTGGTAGTAGCAGCGCTCGTGCAACCGCAGTGGGTCGGCGAGCCGATCGAGAAGATCGAATCGGCGCGCGACCTGATGCTGGTGCTCGACCTCTCTGGGTCGATGGACATCGCCGACTTCGTCGATGATGACGGTGAACGGATCACTCGCCTTGAGGCGGTCAAGGACGTGCTGCAGGCCTTCGTCGAGGCGCGCGAGACTGATCGTCTCGGGTTGATTGTGTTCGGCAACGCCGCCTTTATTCAGTCGCCCTTCACCCTCGACCACCGCGTGCTGCTCGAACTGCTCGACGAGACTCGGGTGGGGATGGCCGGGCCGCAGACCATGCTCGGCGATGCCCTTGGCCTGGCGGTCAAGTCCTTCGAGACGTCGGAGGTCGAGCAGAAGACCGTGGTGCTGCTCACCGACGGCAACGACACCTCATCCAAGGTGCCTCCACCTAAGGCCGCAGAGCTGTGTGCGCAACGTGGACTCACGGTGCACGTGATCGGCGTCGGCGATCCCTCGGCGGCAGGCGAGACTCCGCTCGACATCGCGGCACTGCAGAACATCGCCGACACCACCGGCGGACGTTTCTTTCAAGCGGATGATCGACAGGGCCTGGAAGGAGTTTCGCAAGAGATCGACGACATTGAGCCTCTCGAGTACGAGACAGTGTCCTTCCGCCCGACAGATGAGCTCTACTTCTGGCCGCTGGGGGGATTTCTGGTTCTGGCTTTGGCCTACCACTTGATGATGGCCTTCGTCGTTGGGGTGGGGCGGATTCAAACTCGATCGTCATCGTACAGCGAAGGGTCTGAAGCATGATCGGGATAGTCCCGGGCTCATACCACGGATTGAAGGTGGTTTGCTTCGAACGAGGGCGGTCGGCGGTGCGATCGCAGTGGCCATCGTCATCGCCATCGCCATCGAAAAGCGGGGCCCGTGAGAACACGATGAGGATGACGATGAGGATGGGAGCGCCCCACTCTTCCGGGGCCATCCGCTTCGAAGGGGGGCGTTCGGTTTGGTATTCGCATCCGCCATCGACTTCGCCATCGCAATCGCCATCGAAATGCGTGGCGCCCGTGAATTCGATGGAGATTGCGATATGCGGCTCCCGTTATTCCGGGGTCCCACGCTTCGAAGGAGGTCATAGGGCTATCCCTTCGCATCAGCCATC
>JAAESQ010000138.1 GCA_024229275.1 bacterium
CGGGATCGAAAGAGCGTACGGGGATGTTCACCTCGGCCATCGTCGCGACCCGTGGCGAGCGCAAGATCGTGGTGTTCTTCACTGGACGCCAGCACGCCGGGGAAAACCTCGGCGACGTGCTCCGGCACAGGGCCGAGGAGCTCGAGAGACCGATGCATATGTGCGACGGGTTGTCGCGCAATGTGCCCAAGGATTTCAAGAACCTCCTCATCACTGCCAATTGCAATTCCCATGGGCGCAGGAAGTTCGTGGAGGTGATCGACAGCTTCCCTGAAGAATGCCGTCACGTGCTGGAGTGCCTGTGCCGCGTCTATCGCAACGATGCCATCACTCGGCGGGAGGAGATGTCGCCCGAGGAGCGGCTGCGTTTCCATCAAGAGCACTCTGCCAAAGTCATGAAGGATCTGAAGAGCTGGATGCTGGAGCAGCTTGAGGAAAGGAACGTCGAACCGAATTCCTCCTTGGGCGGTGCCTTCTCCTACATGCTCAAGCGGTGGGACAAACTGACGCTGTTTCTGCGCAAGTCTGGCGCGCCTCTGGACAACAACATCTGTGAACGAGCGCTGAAGAAAGTCGTCCTCCACCGCAAGAACGCGCTGTTCTACAAGACCGAAAAGGGCGCCCGCGTCGCC
>JAAESQ010000139.1 GCA_024229275.1 bacterium
CGAGGAACCAGAATGTTTTAATGTTCATTGGTAGAGATACTCAAAACCAAGGAGGATGTTCCGCCTAACGCCTGAGTTCAGCGGCGCGAGCGGTTCGGCGTTTACGCCGAAGCTGGCGGTTACGTTGCCGACGGCCGAAGGCCGGCGATTTGCAATGTAATCGACAGCAGCTCGTGCCCGCTGCAACGAAATGTTGGGCCGCGTGGCCTTGATAACGCATCTCAAAGCTGAAGCTAGGCATCCCTGTCCGAAAACTGCCCGGAAACGTACTTATGCAGCACGCTGGCTACAAGAGTCTGGTACGGGATTCCCTCTCGGAGAGCGCGTTTCTGAAGGGCATGGAGGTCCTTCGAAGAAAGCCGGATATTGATGCGCTTATCCTTCTTGAAGGTCGCGGCCGCATACTCTCGGTACCTAGACACCTCAGCCTTTTGATCTGGAACCGAGCGCCACTCATCCGCCTCAACGGACTCGAGCAGCTCGCGTTCGTCTTTCTTGAGCTTGCTCATTCTGGACCTCCAAGGTAGTCCCGTGTCGCCTTTCGACTTGGGATGATGGTTTTGAGGAACACCTCCGACTCATCCTCAACAAAAGGTACGAGATAGGCGTAGCCCTCAACGTTCACGATGAAGATACGCTGGTTCGGATACTGTTTCTTGTTCGGATGCTCCAAGAGATCCAGCACATCCCCTTGTTCAATGTGGAATACGATCTCCTCAAATGAAACACCCCGATCCTCGATAAGTGAGGCGTTCTTCTCTGGGCTCCAGGAGAAGTACTTCACAGCAATAATGTAGCACAATGTGTGCCTGATGTCATCTCAAGCCTAACGCTCGAGTTCAGCGGCACCAACGTTCCAGCGCTTGCGCTGGACCTGGCGAAAGCATTGCCGACGGCACAACATGTCAAAGGGAGCGGTCTGTAGGCGCCGCCGGTTCCTCCGGCGTGCGACTACCCGCTCATCTTGGCTTGTCACGTGCGCCGAAGGCGAACTGTAAGACGACGATAAGCAATACTTTTGACAGAAGTTGGTGTCCGTCTGCGACGAAATGTTAGGCAGCGGGGCGCTAAATACTGCGGAACTTGACACGGTTGCAATGTGATACCATATTGGTTTACACAGGGAGGTCGCATGGGCACGAATATCACGGTAAAGGGTATCCCCGACGAGGTGTACCGAAGGCTGAAAGCAGCCGCCACGGCTAATCACAGAAGTATCAACAGCGAAATCATCAGCAGGATTGAAGAAGGCCTAATGCCTAGAAAAGCGTCAGCCAGGAAATTGCTCGAGAGAGTGCGTCGATTGCATGAGAGCTTCGATGGTCGGACGTTTGAGCTGAGCGATCTAGATGCAGCTCGGCGCGAGGGTCGTCCATGATTGTTGTTGACACGAACGTGATCGCGTCGCTCCTGCTACCGACGAGTCAGCATACAGTTGCCGCGATGCAGTTGCTTGAGACCGAAAGGGATTGGGCTGCGCCGATGCTTTGGCGCAGCGAGTTCTGCAATGTTCTGGCGACCGGCGTGCGCAACGACTGGCTGAGCGCAGAACAAGCCATGAAAGCACTTTCGAACGCTGAAGAAGCAATGGACGGTAGCGAATTCCATGTTCCAGCCGCCGAGGTTCTTCGTACCGCGATTGCGAGCAATTGCACTGCATATGATAGCGAGTTCGTTGTGCTGGCTCAGGATCTTGGAGTTAAGCTGGTGACCCTTGACCGAGCAATCTTGCAGGCCTTCCCGGATCTAGCTGTTCCGTTGAG
>JAAESQ010000140.1 GCA_024229275.1 bacterium
CTTCGCGTGATTCACGGAGCGCGAGATATCGCCAGCGTACTTGGCGAAGACCAATGAAAGAAAAGGTACTGTCAAATTGAGGCCGTGCACGGCAGACTGGGCTAATGAGAAGCGACACGCCGAGCTACCGCGGATATCGATTTCCGCCCGAAATCATCAGCCACGCCGTCTGGCTGTACCACCGTTTCTGTCTGAGCTTTCGAGATGTTGAGGATCTCCTCGAGCAGCGCGGCATCACGGTCTCTTATGAAGCCATCCGCCTCTGGTGCCTCAAGTTCGGCCCCGAGTACGCCCGAGCACTAAAGCGGCGACAAGGTCGTCTGGGCGACACGTGGCACTTGGACGAGGTGTTCGTCACCATTCAGGGTCAGCGGCAATATCTCTGGCGTGCGGTTGATCAGGATGGTGACGTGATTGATATCCTCATCCAGTCTCGTCGCGACCGACGTGCTGCCAAACGCTTCTTTCGTAAGCTGTTGAAGGGTCAGGGTAGCCCGCCCTGGCGGCTTGTGACCGACAAGCTGAGAAGCTATGGTGCGGCGCACCGGACGGTGATGCCTTCCGTCGTCCATAACACCGAACAATACGAGAACAATCGTGCCGAAGTGTCACACCAACCCACTCGTCAGCGCGAGCGACAAATGCGACGGTTCAAGTCTCCTGGTCAAGCGCAACGATTCTTATCGGTCCATGGAGTCATTCAGAATCTCTTCCGTGTCGGACGTCACCTGTTAGGGGCTGCCCATCATCGGGAGCTACGAGGTCGAGCCTTTCTCGTATGGCATGAGGCAACGGGTGCCTGATGCATGAAGAGTGCAACAGCTGACAGGGCAGCCGCTCACGTCAACAACCGTCAACTTGACAGTACCTCC
>JAAESQ010000141.1 GCA_024229275.1 bacterium
CAAGACCTTCTCATCCGGCTCGAGTCTTTCCCCTGCGCTGGCAACCACTACCTTACGATCGGTGTAAAACTCGAACAGAGGCCCAGTGAACCAGGAGTTCAACTCATTGTCGGTGGTCGGCAGAAAAACAAATCGCGAGAAACGATCATCGCGCAGACTCTTGAGGAACCGAATATCTCCCTTGGTACCAAGCTGCGAATCGAGAGTTTCCGAGCGACTCTGCCGCGCAGCGCCGGTGAGAAGGACTACTACAACCAAGACCGCGATCTGCCACTGGCGTCCAACACTTCGGTGACGAGTCATGCGCGCCGTCAACCCACTCCAAAGCAGCACTACCGGAAGCGTGAACCACAACTGCCAGTAGATGTGAACGTGGCTGCCCTGGCGAAAGACGAACTGCCAGATGCACGCAGTCGTCAAGGTCACCACCAATGCCATCCAGAAGCCGGGCTTTAGCATCGACTCTGTTGCTGGCGATACATCCGCCGATCGCCTACGACCCTTGAGTCCAAGAAATGACCACCAAAGGCCAGCACCGATAGTGGCGACCGCAAAGGGCAAGGTGAAGTTGGTACGAGCGTAGACCCCCTGACGTTGCCAGTAATCTTGGTTGGATATTGCAGCATCATCGCTTCGGCGCTCGAAGGAAGATGTCAGGGCATGCTCAGCGCCATCCACTCCCGAATGCAGGAAGACCATCATCCCAGCCAGCAACAGCGCGCCGACCACACCACCGGCTGCACCAAAGAGAAACGGGCGCAGCGCGAAGAGGCTCTTTCGGTGAACTGCCAACACACCGAACCACATCACAATCAGAGCAGCACACAATCCGGAGGTCCAATGGGCCAGGACTGCCAGCATGCAGGCGGTTCCGAAAAGCCAAAGTCTGGGTTTGTTCTGATCATCCAGAATGGTCGTCGCAGCGACTAAGGTCCATACTCCAGCCAGCATCCCGTCAAGTTCGAACTTCAAACAGCTCTGAAACAATGCAAAAAGCGGCAGGCTGACGAGCAGGCAAGACCCTACCAATCCCGCCAACAGGCTTCCTGTCGTTCGTAGCAACAGAATCAGCACCCCTGCTGCGACGCCAAACGAGATCAGCAGGGCAAAGCTCCTTCCGGAGAACTCACCATGGCCAACTACTTTGCAGTACTGCTGAAACAAAGCCTTCATCAGGAACGGATGGTCGGTGTAATAGCTCGGCTTGCCGCGTTCGGCTTCCCAGGATTCGTAGCGACTGTTGGTAACACCAAACTGGGACCGCAATTCAGCAGCTCGATTGCCATTGCGCGCAAAGAACGTCATCCATGCGTTGTCGTAGTTGTAGTGGAGACGCGTGTCGAGAAGCGGAAGACTGAGCGTGCCGTAAACCATAACGATCTGCAGAGCTGCAACCGCAAGCAGCGAATACACTACTGCCCCTCGACTCACATTCGGCCGATCTTCAGTCCTGGCGTCTGTCGCCCGCTTCGAGTTTGACGATCTTCGTCCTTCTGATTTCTTCGATCGTGTGATGGCACAGACCTCCTGAGGCGATTATGCACGAGCAGGCTGCAGGCGTTGACTATCCCCGGAACTCACTGACTGTTTAGTGCAGTGTCCTTAGTCAGGTTCGAGGGGCTTTCATTCGCCCCAGTAAGGATGATCGAGCCCGCTCGTCGGTGTCGGTCCCGGGCTCGGGCGCACAGTCGGCGACGGCACGACAACCTCTACGGGCTTGTCTACACTCCGCAACTGATCCTCTACGTTCTGCCACAATTCTGCTGCGACGAGAATCACGCCAAGGATCGCAACCGCTACGATCCACCATCCTGATCGAGAGTTTCGAGTTCTTACCGAGTCTTCCATGCTTCTCTTATCCAGTTCCTGAACATTCGAAGAAGGTCAGTGACCGGTCGCAGCGGGCACAACAAATTGCACCAGGGTCTGCGCACGAACAGTGCGACAACAAGCACCAGTGCGAGCAGGATGAACTGCAGTCGTGATCCAACGAACTCGAAGAGGGCGCCAAACACCTCGTAGCCTGAAATGCCCGGATGCCGAAACAGAAGGGCCAAAATGATCGCGAGTAACGCCAATCCTCGCTGTAGCCATAGCAGAAAGTTCTTCGCACTGCTCGGTACTCGCGCCCGGCCTCCGCCGATAACGCCAAGACACTCCTGGGCAGCGCCGAAAGGACAGAACCACTCACAATAAGGATTGCGACCATCGACGGCTATGACCAGCACGATGCCACTGACCAACAGATACCAGTAAAGATGGGTCTGCCAGGCAGGCCAGAAGCCAAGTAGCAAGCGATTGACAAACGCGATAGTCAGAGGCTGGTTGAGAACAAAACCAAGGATCACGAGTCCGGCAAGCATAGACACCCAGCGCAGCCACCGCTGCAGCGGAGCTCGCGATCGGAGGCCGACAAACCCAACAGCAAAGAGTAACGCTAGGGCCACCTCCGGGAAACCGATCCTGACTCTGATCGCAGCACTCGTAGGAACAGCACGACCGAGTTGTGTTGCCGCTATTGCTCGGCTGCCTTCTTTCGCAGCTTCGACGACCGCTGTTACGGTCCGCGTTGCCCCTGTGACTGCGTCAACGTCGTTTCCTACTTCAAAAGAGTCTTCATACGACTTGCCTACTAAATCGTCGAGGAATCCTAAAGAGAGGACTCGATGAAGGTAGGACGGGGTTTCACGTTCTTCAACAATCTCGACTCCCAGAACCGATCCTTGGGGGTCTACGGCAACTGCGAGCTGCAAGGGTCCGCCATATCCATCTCCCGACGCAATCGCTATATAGGCCATCGGCTTGGCGGGTTCTTCTGCACTCCATGCCATGAATGAATCACTGCCGAGCGGCTCGATACGCCCTGCCTCTGGAACAAGCCGACGCAATGACGGCTCAAGGGCCAACCCGACGCGACGCGAACCCACCCACCACGCGCAAGCTATGCTCAACAAAGCCGCCACCGCAAGCCATCGCTCGACGCGACGCCGATGCGGTTTCGCCGACCGATCGGAGACTTCCGGGAGATCCATGGAAGCTGCCCGCTAAGCGCGCGACCTTCGTCCGGCAAAAAGGAGCCGCAGCAGGCCGACACCGAGGATGATAGTGATGACCGCAAACAGCAGGAACAGCCGTGCCGCTGCGCCCCCCTCACCCTCACCGACGAATGTCATCGGCACGGCGACCGATAGATTCAGCAGTCCGTACCATGCTGCCGCCAGCACCCATTTCCACCAAGACATCCTGAGGCCAAGATCCTGTGCCCAAAGACGGGCTCCAACGATCACCACAACCGCCAGCATGCCGAGCAAGAACCAGATGAGTGCGCCACTCAACATCTCAGCCTCCGACCTGTGGATTGATCACATCGACCTCAAACCAGCGTTCAATATCGAGCCATTCGGGCGCCGAACGGTAGCCGGCAAAACGACCATCCGGTGGCGGCAGATAGGCCTGCGCACCCGGGGCTTCGAAGAATCGCTTCTGCATCCAGGTCATCGCGTGGTCGACCGCTCCGGTTGGATCATGGGCACTTGCTGTACGCGCCAGGCCGTGCACCCAGTTGTTCTTTCGGCTATACGGACACGTCGCGATGCAGAGACGACATCCGGTGGGTCCCATCGCTTGCTGCCAGAAGTTGAAGCACGAAGTCTGGTTGATCTCCCAATGCCGGTAGCCCCGCGTGTTCATGCCCTCGTTGGAGTCGGCGAAGCTGATGGATCCCGAAGGGCATTGTTCCGCACAAATCTTGCAGGTGTTGCAGAAATCGGCGACACCGAAATCGATCGGTTTGTCGACCGTCATCGGGAAGTTCGTCGTCACGACCGCGGCTCGGAAGTTCGCGCCAAACTCGGGCGTGATCACGACACCGTTTCGTCCGTGCTGACCGAGTCCCGCATCGACCAGAATCGGTGGAACGATCAGATCGTAGCTCCCCGGTGGCATGTGTGCGCGTGCCGGATACCCGAGACCTCGGATAAACGCCGCCAGCCGAGCGGCCGCAATTCGTGCTCGTGCATACCCGTCATAGCTCGTTCCGTGAGCGGGATTTGACAACATCTGATCCCACTCGTGAGGAACGCCCACCGCAATTGCATACTCCCAATGGGCCGGGACCTCAAACGGCCCCTCGTCGCCGCCTCGCAATCCCACGTCATACACCCAATCCGGGTTGAGACGCGCAACTCCCACCAACGACGAGCCGTAGTGATGCGCCACTGTCTTGACGAGCTTGGCAGCAAGCTCCGGACTCTTGGGAACTAAGGGCTCAGGTCGCATTCGCTCGAAATCTGACTTCTCGGGTGGATCTTGAATGCGCGCAGGATAGTGAGAAAAGACCTCGGACCACCCGTGAGACCAGGCCTGAGCAAGCTCAAAATAGGCGTCGTACTTGGCCTGGTCCTCTATTCGCTTCGGGTAGATCTCACGTTCCCGCTTGAGATCCAGGTCGAATACCTCGGGATTTTCTTTGTAGTACGTAGTGAACGGCTCACCCAGCGCCTCGAGGAGTTCCTCTCGCGTCCATTCCGGCTCGTCCTCGCCACGCTGCATCAGCGTTTGTCTGAATGAGTACGCTCGCCCGAAGACATACTCCGTCGCGCGCGCTGGACGACGAGAAGGACCGACTTTCTCGTACCCTTTCCCCGCGATCTCGTAAGGCTTGCGGTTAAAGAACTGCGTGTCGCCCTCGAAGCTCTCCCAGCCGCCATAACTGCGATGACTGCGGCCGGCTTCCAGCGCCGCACCCGCCACTCCACCGACCTGCAAGGCCGCGCCGGCCACACCACCCATCTTGAGGAGATCCCGCCTCGAAACACCACGCTTCGACCCATCACCCATCATCATCCTCCTGGGGACTTGTGAGATACCGTCGATCAGGTTCACCCGACCGAAACAGTGGCGTCAGTCTAACACCATCCCGACGGTACGATCATCGCAAGCCTTTGAATTGGCTGCGGTTGAAACCCACTCTTAGCGGAGCCCGGATCAATGCTTCCAGCGGTGAAGTGCTCGGGTGGATTGACCTCAGTAGGCTCGCTTCCCTGCCAGAGAACTGCTCAAAATACCAATTCACAAACGGGATCACTGCAGATCCCGAACGCGGATCTCTTCTGGTCACTGGTAAGCGTTGGCCACAACTCTTCGAACTGAAACCACTCGACCAGGTTTGAGGATTCCTGAGCAACGCTACGCTGCTCTCGCGGCGGAAACTCAAGGAAAGACACCAAACCTCAATATTTGTCACCCTGAGCGGAGCGAAGCAGAGCCGAAGGGTCTCCCGTTGAAATCAGCAGTATGTATGTTGTTGTAATTCAGTAGATTGCTAACTGTAGCGGGAGATCCCTCCACTCGCCTTTGGCTCTGTCGGGATGACAGTAGCGGGATGATGTCTTTGGGAGGACATCTCCACTCACCATCGCATCGATGAACTCGTCCGGGCTAGTTGGACCACCTCGGAAGCAGCAATGCCAAGGTCAGTCACGGATGGTTGAAGGGCCCACAAGGCTCCTACAGCCTGCAGTCACCCCGACCCGCCGCTTCGCTGTCGTCCCGTATTGTCGTAGAGCCGTCCGTCCCGAAAAGTCGTCCGGCCTCTTACCCCTTGGCGCTGAAGCCTGTCGCCAGTAGCAGAGTCTGCGGATCGAGCACGATGTTGAGGTCGCGGCCGAGCATTTGACGCTGGTCCTTGACTACGTGCAGACGCACCTTGGCGTCCTGGGGATCCAAACGAAATGCCAAATCAACGAGATCTTCGAAGCGATCGGCCGGTGGTGGAAGGTGTCCGGGTTCGCCCTGAGGTCCTTCGCGATGCGTACGGCACGCCATCCACAATTCAGCTTCGATCTCGTTCGCCAGCGATTTCGCACCTTCAATGAGCGCCGGATCGAAGCCTTCCAGCTCCATCCGGTCGAGGATGATCACATCGGGCACGAACTCCATTGCGTTGCGAAGAAGCTCGACAGCCTGCCACAAGCGCTCGACCGAGAACGAATGTCCAACGTACGTGTGAATGTGGCGCCGACGCTCGATCTCAAGCTGGAGTGCAGCCGAGTGCTCAAGCTTCTTCTCACGGCGCAGCATTTCGACGAGTACATCTTCGTACCAGTTGCGGATCTTGTCGACCGAACGCTCAAGTGCGACGTGGAGGACCTTCTGACCGGAAAGCAGTGCATCGATACCGATGCCGACAAGAAACGCGGTTTTGCCAACCCCGGCTCGTGCCATCACCAACCCGAGTTGGCCGGCTCCGGGTCCCGGATGTCCGTCGCGCTCAAGCAGGGTGCGCGGCGAGCGACGCAGCTCAATCATCAAGTTGGTCATTATTCGTCCTCCTCAAGTGCAGTGCCCTTGTACTCTTTGAGCAGTTCCTCGGTCACCGAGTTCGGTGCTGGAGCGTAGCGGGCGAACTCCATCGTGAACTCGGCCTTACCCTGTGTGGACGAACGCAGGTCAGTCGAGTAGCCGAACATCTCAGCAAGTGGAACCTCGGCGTCGACCCGAGCAAAGCCGCCGTCCTCTGTCGAGCCGAGAACAACGCCACGCCGTTGATTCAGTGAGCGGTAGATCGCCCCTTGAAACTCTCCCGGTCCCTCGACCGAAACCTTCATCACCGGCTCCAGAATCTGTGGGGCGGCTTTTCGATAGGCGCCGCGGAAGGCCATTCTGGAGGCGGTCTGAAAAGCCATGTCAGACGAATCTACCGCGTGTGAGTTTCCGTCGACAAGAACTGCTTTCACTCCGACAATCGGAAAACCGATCAGGCTGCCCTTGCCGAGTGAGCTTCGAAAGCCCTTGTCGCACGCGGAAATGAAGTCGGTCGGGATCGAGCCACCGTGGATCTCGTTGACAAACTCGTAGTCGCCTTCGGCGAGGGGCTCGATATAGCCGACAACCTTCGCGTACTGTCCGGAACCACCGGTCTGCTTCTTGTGCAGATAGTCGAAATCGGCGCGGCGCGACAATGCCTCGCGGTATGCCACCTGCGGTGCCCCGGTTTCGACCATGGCGTCGTACTCACGTCGCATCCTCTCGACGTAAACGTCGAGATGCAGCTCACCCATGCCCGAAATGATGGTCTCGCCGCTGTCGGGATCGAGGCTCACCCGGAAGGTTGGATCCTCCTTGGTGAAGCGGCCGAGCGCCTTGGACATGTTGTCCTGCGCCTTGTTGTCGACCGGCGTCACCGACAGCGAAATTACCGGATCCGGCACATGCATTGAAGTCATCGCCAACCGCGGGCCACCAGAGACAAAGGTGTCACCGGTATGGCAGTCAATACCGAATAAACCAACGATATCGCCGGCCACGGCCGACGTGATGTCCTCCATCTTGTCGGCGTGCATGTACACCAGACGACCGATCTTGATCTTCTTACAGGTGCGGGTCTGGATCACCATGTCGCCCTTGGACAATGTCCCCTGGTAGACGCGCATGAAAGTCAGCTGGCCGTAGCGCCCTTCGTCGAGCTTGAATGCGTAGGCCACCGTTTGGGCCGACGGATCAGGCTTGAGCTCGACCGAAGCACTCTCGTCATCCAGGTCGACAGCCTCGATTGGTGACTCTGCCGGTGACGGCAGGTAGGAGCAGACGCCGTCCATCAAGGGCTGAACGCCTTTGTTCTTGTACGCAGAACCGATCATTACCGGAGTGAGTTCCAGCGATAGAACGCCATTGCGAATCGCGCCGTAGATCAGTTCGGGAGTCGCCTCGTCTTCGAGAGCAGCTTCCAACAGTTCGTCTGAAAACAGGCTCACCGTATCGAGCATCTCGGCTCGGCGTTCGTTGGCAAGATTCACCATATCCGCCGGGATCTCTCCATACTCAAGGTTCTCGCCGTTGTCGCCATGAAAGTAAATCGCCCGCATCTCGACGAGATCGACAACGCCCTCGAAGTCAGCTTCGAGACCGATCGGCAGTTGCAGCAGCACAGCGTTGAGGCCGAGCTTGTCTCGCAGGCCTTGCGTCACACGATCAGGGTTCGCGCCGGTGCGATCGCACTTGTTCACAAATGCGATACGGGGCACCTTGTAGCGCCGCATTTGACGATCGACCGTTATCGACTGGCTCTGAACACCGGCTACAGCGCACAGCACCAGCACAGCGCCGTCAAGCACTCGCAGGGAGCGTTCCACTTCGATTGTGAAGTCAACGTGGCCTGGGGTATCGATGATATTGACGTGGTGATCGTCCCATTCGACGTGGGTCGCGGCAGAGGTAATAGTGATGCCGCGTTCACGCTCCAGCTCCATGTGATCCATGGTCGCGCCGATACCATCCTTGCCCTTGACGTCATGGATGGCATGAATTCTTTGCGTGTAGAAGAGGATTCGCTCTGTAAGCGTGGTTTTCCCGGAGTCGATATGGGCGGAAATCCCGATGTTCCGGATCTTTTGCGTATCGCTGATCATGATTTCTTGATCCCGCACGGCGCCTCACGCCGCGCTTAACTCGTCTCGTCCGATTGGAACTGTTTCTCGCCGGAACCAGAATAGCCCGAGCAAGTCCTTTCGACTGTCTCCTCGAGTCCCAACGAGAGGAATCAAACCAAAAGGCTCGTGAGGGTACAACTTCGCCAATGAAGTGTCAATTCCGTCAACTGCGCAGTTTTTGACCGGACCTTGTCTCCAAGGAGATTCCACCCTCAGAAAATCGACAAATCCCAGCCCAACTCGCCTTGGAAAAATCCTATTCGAGGAGTACGATGCGTCCGCGTTCGCATCAGTCTCAGACACGCGACGCGAGATACCATCAGGAGGCCGTAATGGCAGGAAACCTCAGAGGAAGACACTTTCTCAAGCTTCTCGATTTCACCTCGGCAGAGATCAACGATCTACTGACACTGTCGGCAACGCTGAAGAACAACAAACGCGCCGGTGTCAGGGGACACACCCTTGACGGTAAAAGCATCGCGCTGATCTTTGAAAAGCCTTCAACGCGGACTCGGTGCGCGTTCACTGTTGCGTGCATCGATGAGGGAGCCCACCCCGAGTATTTGGGCAAAGGCGATATTCAACTCGGAAAAAAGGAAACCGTCGCGGATACGGCGCGCGTCCTGGGCAGGATGTTTGACGGAATCGAGTTTCGTGGATTTTCCCACGAAACAGTGGAGATTCTAGCCGAGTACGCCGGTGTCCCAGTGTGGAACGGCCTGACTGACGAGTGGCATCCGACACAAATTTTGGCCGATCTTCTCACGGTGCAGGAGGAGTTTGGCCGCCTGAACGGGCTCGCTCTGGCCTACGTCGGGGACGGACGCAACAATATGGCGAACTCACTGATGGTCGGCTGCGCCAAGGTCGGCATGGACGTGCGAATCGTCGCGCCGGAGTCTCTGCATCCTGACCAGGGTCTCGTGGCCCAAGTCGAAGAAATTGCAGCCGCAACCGGTGGTTCGGTGACCGTCACTGCCTCGGTCGAAGAGGGCGTTGCGGGCGCGCATGCCATCTACGCCGACGTCTGGGCGTCTATGGGTGAGGAAGACCAGATCGCCAGTCGCATCGAGTTGCTCAAACCCTACAAGGTCACACAGAAGATGATGGAACAGACAGGTCGTAACGATGCGATCTTCCTCCACTGTCTGCCCGCTTTCCACAATCACGAAACCGTACTCGCGAAGCAGTATCCAGATATCTGCGAAGTCGAGGACGAGGTCTTTGAGGGGCCACAGGCACGAGCGTTTGACGAAGCGGAGAACCGGCTGCACACCATCAAAGCCGTCATGGTGGCAACCCTGGGCAACTAACGGATCGGTACGGCTCGACTCGAGTTGTTTGGAGCTGGAGGGCTGAAAATGCGTGACGTTGCGGTTCTTGGTGCGGGCCTGGTTTCTCGTGCTCACGTCCGATACTTGCTCGATCACGGCTTCAGCGTCACTGTGGCTGATCAGGTCGTCAGCAAGGCTGAAGCCATCATCGACTCTCACCCAGACGGCGCTGCGACTGCCTTTGACATTGTCGAGGAACCCGCCAAGCTTTCTGAAATTGTTGCCGGCCATCGGCTGGTCGTCAGCCTACTGCCATGGCAGTTCCACGCGCGCGTTGCCCGCGCATGCCTTGACGGCGGACGACACATGGTCACAGCTTCGTACGTTAACGACGAGATGAGGGCTCTCGACGCCGAGGCCCGCGCCAAAGGACTGACGCTGTTGAATGAAGTCGGCGTCGATCCCGGCATCGATCACATGACAGCGATGCAAGTGATACATCGCGTACAAGCAGAAGGCGGAGAGATCACATCTTTCCAGTCCTACTGCGGCGGATTGCCGGCGCCGGAGGCCAACGACAACCCGTTCGGCTACAAATTCTCCTGGAGTCCTCGAGGGGTCCTCCTTGCGGGTCTCAATGCTGCGCATTTTCGCCGTAACGGCCATTTGATAGACATTGCGGGAGAAGAGCTCTTCGACAACGTGTGGCCCGCCCACGCCACGCTCGAGGGAGCGGAAACCGCCCTCGAGGGCTATGCCAACCGAGATTCGATGCCCTACACCGGGTACTACGGCATTGATCCGCGCGACACGATGTTTCGCGGTACGCTGCGCTACCCCGGTTGGTGCGCAACCATGAAGCAGGTTGCTCGGCTCGGGTATCTTGGCATCGACGAGATCACAGATTTCACCGGCGGAACCTTTGCCGAACTGACTGCGTATTTAATCGGTGTCGAGACCTCCGACAACCTCCAGGCTCGCGTCGCCCAAACCCTGTCGGTTGACGCACAGGGACCCGAACTTTCCTGCATGGCGTGGCTCGGCCTGTTTGAAGAAGTCCCACTGCCTGGACCTACCACGCCGGTCGACATCCTCACCGCCCGTATGCTCGAGAAAATGTCCTACGGAGAAAACGAACGGGACATGCTGGTGCTGCAGCACACGTTTGTCGCCGAACTGCCCGATCATGTCGAACGAATCACATCCACAATGATTGACTTCGGGATTCCAGGCGGTGACTCCAGCATGAGTCGAACGGTTGGGTTGCCGGCTGCAGTCGGTGTTCGGTTCCTGCTCGAGGGAAGCTATTCAAAACGAGGCGTCGTGGTGCCGGTCGAACCGGATTTCTATGAACCTGCCTTGGCCGAGCTCAAACGGCTCGGAATCACGTTTGAGGAATCGGTCGAGAGAATCGTCTGACTATTTGCAGCCAATGCCAAGTGCTGAGAACAAGACCTTGAGGGCCAGCCAGTGCTGGCTCAGTTCTCTCGTCGGCCCCACCGCAGCTCAAAATTAGCTCCCGCCTTCCCCTTGTCGAGATGGCAGGAGATGTCGTGGTGCCCCAGGAGTTGGCCTGCACCGACGTAGAAGCCCGCTGCTACATGCAGATCAGCCTCTGAGTACACTGGAGCGCCATGCTGTTCGATCAATGTTGAGGTGCCGTCACGCCCAACCGTTACCGTCATTGATCCGGCACTGTAGAGAGTCTGATGCAGACGTTCGATGCGTCGCAGAAATGAGACGTAGTTCTTGCTCGCAACGTAGGCTCGGTAGACAGTCGTAAGCGCTTCTTCGGCAGAGAAGGCCCCGACCTCTTTGAGCGCTTCGAGTTTGCCGTTGTAGAAGCGCTCAGCGATTTTGCAGATGATCTCGTTATAGAGCGAGAACGGGTACCACGATGAATCGAGTAGTGGAAATAGATCCCTTCGACCCGCAAACTCCTCGCGGAGTTCGTTTTCGGCGTCAGCTCCAAAGCGGTCATGGACAAACTTGAACTTCGAACGGATCGACGAACCTTTAACTTTATAGGGCACGTTCACAGACTCCTCCCCAGATGTGTGCGTCTTGGACAGAAGCGAAGGCGTTCCACACTTCTGCACAGAACTGCAGAGGAACCGATGGACATCCATCGTTTCCTCGAACTGGATTTGAAAGAGAGGCCGACACCCGGTGTCCCTTCCATCAACTATTCTCTATTGGTCTACTGTTTAAAGATGAGCGAGTTGTACTCATAGAATAGTATGTCTTCGCATCATCGACGGCAAGCGGAAGTTTTGACATCACTTCCCACTTCCGCCAGGGCAGATCTCAGGCCCGAGATGACCAGCTCAGCTGCCCTGCTATCCTTCCAGGTCGTGCGCGACCGAATTACCGAGAACCGCGACCTGATCACGACGGGATCCGTCGACAGGGGAATAATCCACCTGGGCGTTCCGGCAGCTTTTGCTGCCCTTTTTCAAGCCGGGTTCCTCATCGTAG
>JAAESQ010000142.1 GCA_024229275.1 bacterium
CAAAGCGACTCGTCTCCGCAGCCACATTGGAGGGGAGTTCCCGGACCAGACGCTTCTGGAGCTGGCCATTGGATATGTAAACAGGGGCCTCCGAGATGATGCGTTGGCCCTGCTCGGCAAGGACGTCACGTCCTCGCCGGGCCCGGTACACGCAGCTTGGAACGCCTATCTCCGCGACGACCCGAAACTCCTGCCCACCAACCCGAGCGTGGCCTTCCAATTCCCCTACCGTCGGGAGACTCTGAAAGTGCTCGAGTGGGCGGACGAGCACTCCACCAACTGGCAATGGAGCTGGTTCCGTGCGCTTAGTCTTTGGGCCGTAAACCGTCTCGAAGAGGCTGCGACGCATATGAAGGCGCTCAATTCCCGCCCGGACTATGCCCCTGTATACACGGCCCGAGGTCTGCTTTTGAACCAAGTTCATGGGATCGATCCAACTGCGGACTTTCGTCGTGCTGTGGCCCTCGATCCAGACACCCGTGTACTCCACGTCACCCTTGTTCAGCACCTTCAGACCGAAGGCAAGTGGCCTGAAGCCCTCGCCGCCACAGTGGCGGCCCGGGCTCACTTCCCAACCGATTTCAATCTCCAGCTCCTCCAAGCCCGCGCTCTGATCCAGGTGAGGCGACCGAAAGAGGCAATCGGCGTCCTCGAAACGGCCTCCGTGCTTCCTTCAGAGAATGCTAGGGAAAGCCACGGCCTGTATGAGCAGGCGCACATGCTGGTCGCATTGGACGCTCTCGAAGCCGGCAACGCCGCCGACGCACAGAAACACCTCATCGCAGCGTTGGCATGGCCGGAGTCTCTCGGTCAGGGACGGCCCTATGAGCCCGAGGAACGACTGGCTCGTTTCCTCCTTGGGAAAGCCGAGACGTTACTCGAGAACGAGGATGCTGCGCGTTCCGCATATCTCACGGTCGTCGATTCAACCCTGAACCATTGCCAACCGACATCAAAAGACAATCCGACTAGGACCGGACTCGACCTGCTGACGCTGCCCGCACTCCGCGCTCTAGGACGGGGAGCTGAGGCCGACTCTCTGGCGATAACGGCCGAGTGGACACGCGATCACATCGAACCACTCAACGACCTCGAGGAGCAGATGCTCCTCAGAGCGCTCTCACTTCACGGAGAATCACTATGAGAACTTCGTTCCGCAGCTTCGCTCTCCTCGTTTTCCTGATCGGCGTCACCCTCGCGACGATCGCCTGCACCAATGGGCCCAGCGACTTGGCAAAGCTGCACCGAGCATTCCCTCCCTCCAACACGATCGACGAAGTGGTCTGGGAGTCCGGGAACTGGGAACCGCACCTGAAGGCCGGTGAGCCTGGCACCTCATGGGGGAACCACCGGGCGGTTGTTCTCGTCCCTGCAGATTCAGGCGGAGAGACCGTGCGAGCCACCATACCGTGGCGCCGACACGATCCTGAGCCTTGGGAGAAGGGTCTCGTTGTCGTGGATGCTGCGACCGGCGAGCCGGTGGCCAACGCCCTGGCAATCAGTGTGACGAATGAGTCCGGGGATATCGCTTTTCAGCCGAATCCTGGCTCCCGTGAGTACCACGTCTACTATTTGCCGTGGACCTCCACAGGCCGCCAGTATCCCACCCTCACCTATCCGGACATTTCCCCCACACCAGATTCTGCGTGGGCAGCCTCGGTCCGGGATGCCGAACTTTCCCTAGCGCAAACGACCCTCATTCAGTCTGTCGACGACTTTCACAGCTTCTTCCCCATGGAGATCATCGCCACGGATGAGGAAACGACCGCCTTCATGGAGGGCGCCCCATCAGGATGGGCCGTTGTTCCGGAACACCGCGACTTTCCGGTTCGCATGCGGCGCTATATTCCTGTCCACTGGACACACCAAGGCCGCGCCGACACCTTCCGGAGCCAGGTTCTCCGTGACGAGTCATTCACATTCCAGCTCGCACTTGTCTCGGGCCAGGATCCTCTCTCGGATGTTCAAGTTGCCTTCGAAAGCTTTCCCGAGGCGTGGCAAGAAGCCCTGACCTGCTTCAACCGTGGTGGCATCGACCTGAATGGCCACCCATTCGAAAAACGAGTGGACGTCCCGGCCGGCACGGTCCAACCCCTCTGGATCGGTGTTCGCATCCCGGCCGATCAACCAGCCGGATCAGTTGAAGGCACGGTCGTCCTATCGTCTGCCACGCGAGGAAGTCAGAGAGTCAGCGTCCTTCTCGATGTGCTCGACGACGTTGCACCCGAGGCCGGCACAGCCGAGCCCGACCTGATGACGCGACTCGCCTGGCTCAACTCCACGGCCGGCAGCGAAAGCGACCTCATCATCCCGCCGTTCGAACCCGTCCAGGTTGACGGCCACGACCTCGCAATCCTCGGACGCCGGATCAAGCTGGCCAAGAACGGCCTTCCGGATCAGATTCTCAGCTACTTCACACCAGAGCTGACAGACTTTGCCGAGACCCCCGAGCCAGTTCTGGCGAGGCCAATTTCCCTTGAGGTGACCGTCGCCGGCGCCGCCGAAAACTTCGTCACCCAAGACTTCCAGGTCACGCAGGATTCTGACGCGAAGGCAGACTGGCAAGCGGAAAGCACCTCTGGACGGTTTCGCATGTCCGTCGATGGCTCACTTGAGTATGACGGCATGCTCGACTACAAAATCACCCTGGTTGCGCTCGACGATGTTCGCGTGGACGACATCACCATCCCCATTTACTACGCGCCGGATGCGGCTGACTACATGCTCGGTCTCGGTCGGCCGGGTAGTCGGCGCCCGGACGCCGTCGACTGGAAGTGGGCTGTCGAAAATCATCAGGAAGGCGTCTGGATGGGCGCCGTGCACAAGGGTTTGCAGTACGTGCTGCGCGACGATAATTACGCGCGTCCTCTCAATACGAACTTCTACCGCAACCAGCCCCTGCTGATGCCACCTTCCTGGTTCAACAGCGGCAATGGCGGCATTCGCATTCTCGAAACGCCAGAGGCGGTCGTGGCCAACAACTACTCAGGTCCCCGTGCTCTGTCC
>JAAESQ010000143.1 GCA_024229275.1 bacterium
CCGGCGAAATGCAGTATCCAGGCCAGAAGCGCATAACCTGGTCCACCGAAACCTCGCTTTCAAGCTCTGGCGGTTATTGGCTGCATCAAGCCGGTTTTAATTGGCATTCTTCACAACACAAATGCTGAAAAATGTCCGTGCGGCGACATCGGAGCGCGACGAATGCACAATCCTGCAATCGGTACCAGCAGACACCATCGATGTCGGTACCTGCCAAAGCACGGGACTATGCCACGCGCCTCAAAGAAACGACTGGAAGGTGTTTTCGACTGCGATAATAACCTACATCAAGCTGAATGCGAACGCCACAATGGCCCATGACCGGCGCCTGCGGAGACGCACATCGTGCAGTACGCCGCCACCTTGATCTCGGTTCAAATCGAGGATGCTCAGACGCTGGCCGCAGCTTATGATAAATCTCATGGGGCGTCTTGCCGTCGAGTGTTGAATGCGGGCGATTTTGATTGTACCAGACGACAAAAGACGTTAGCTCCTGGCGGAAAGCGTCCCTGCGAAGTGCCACGACAATGACGCGTGTACATTCCTTCTTGAGACTCAGGATGAATCGCTCAATGAGCGCAATACTCCCGTGTTGGCCAACGGCGCCAAAGCGAGGCGTGATCCCTTGACGATCACACCAGTCCTTGAAAGCGTCGCACCAGAACTGCTGACCCTTGTCGCAGATGACGTATTTCGGGGTGGCACTGGCGGTGTGAATAGCGCATTCGAGGAAGTGTGAAACCGATACGAATGTCGGATTGCTCTTGAAGGTTTCAAGGCCCATCACTCGTCGCGAGTAGTGGTCGATAACCACCGCCACCCACCAGCAAAACGGCCAGCACTGGGGCAGCACGAACGGTAACCACGGTGCCCATAACCCCAAGGACGTCGGAACAGCAGTAAGATCGACATGCCAGACATGGTTCGGATGCTTGGCAGTTACGACATGAGTAGACGAGGCTGGATCCACTGGGACAGGATGTTGATTTTCCTTCAAGATCCGTCCCACCGTTGTTATACCCAGATGCAGACCTGCCCGGCATAGCGTCTCGGCGATCTTGACCTTGCCCATGCTGGGATTTAGGATTCTCAGCCGTTGCACGATGTAGCGGACGAAGTCCGGGAATTTGTTCACCGGCTCGCGCAGTTGCAACAGGGAATTTGGGCCTTCTTGATCGATGCGCTTCATCCAGGATGCGATCGTGGCCGAAGTCAGAAAGAATGTATCGGCCGTTTGCTTCAGCGACCACCCCCGGGCGGCGCGAAGCTCGAGGATTGCCATGCGCTCATGGGGGCCGTAATGCGGACGCCGCTGAGGTGCGATCTGCGCTATGCGGGCGTCCTTGATGCGGAGTTCTTCTCGTAACAATGCACACTCTTCGTGGAGGCGATCGTTCTGCGCCGCAAGCCTCACCCGGGCGTTAATGCTGTCAGCGGCCCGGGCACGCGCGGATACGATGGCATAGTGGGCCAGTGCGATCGCATGGAGTACCGCCGACTTAACGTAGCCCTGCCAGCCCTTGGGAAGAGGGATTCCTGGTTGTTGCGGTGTGGTGAACATCGTGAATGCCTGAAAACGAGTTCTTGAGAATTCTCCGTCCAAGAGTACAATAAAGGCAATATTGTCAGACGGCTACGACTAGACTCGCGGACATAAAGATTCGGTGGACCACGACAGCAATGGTCGTGTCTACGAAAGCCGGGTCGTCCAGGAGATCGCCATAGCG
>JAAESQ010000144.1 GCA_024229275.1 bacterium
ATCGTGAGGAACTTTCATGAATCCGGCGCCGAACGCGACAGCCCTCGAAGCACTGATTCGCTCCTTCCGAGACTTCCATGTCTGGGTCATTGGCGACATGATGCTCGACGAGTACCTGATCGGAGACATCGGTCGTATCTCCCCCGAGGCGCCTGTTCCGCTCATGCGAGTTCATGAGACGCAGTGGCGCTTGGGCGGAGCTACCAACGTCGCCCGGCAGATCTCAACGCTCGGCGCACGAACCAGTATGTGTGGTTTGATCGGCAAAGACAGCGCCGGCGATCTGGTCATCGAAGGTTGCGCCGCCGCTGGAATCAAGACCGAAGCCGTGGGTCGACTTGAGAATCAGCCGACAACGCGCAAAGTGCGTGTGTTGGGCAGGGGACAACAATTGATGCGACTCGATTGGGAGGAGACACATCCCTGCTCGATCGAGGGTTTTCAGGGTCTTCTCAGTCGACTTGCTGAAGGTCCAGCGCCCGATGCGATCGTGCTCAGTGATTACGCAAAAGGCCTTCTGAATCCCTCAACAATCGCCGAAGTTGTGCGTCGCGCTCGCGAATACGGCGTGCGGGTATTAGTTGACCCCAAACGGCGTGACTTCACAGCCTATAGGGGTGCGTCGGTGATCACACCGAACCTGCTTGAGTTTGAGGCTGCAACCGGCCGGGATCTACTGACTGCCGGTGTCGATGCCATCGCCGAATTGGCACGCGGACTGACTGAAGAACTCGAGCTCGAAGCGATGGTCGTCACCATGGGTGCGCGTGGCATGTTGGCGGTTCCCAAGAGTGGTCCGTTCATTGAAGTACCAGTTCAGCGCAGAGCGGTCTATGACGTTACGGGCGCGGGAGACACGGCGGTGGCTGTGATGGCCCTTGCGCTGGCGGCAGGTGGAACCTTGGAAGATGCGGTCTTTGTCTCCAATGCGGCCTCGGGAATCGCGGTTGGTGAAGTCGGTGCGGTTTCTGTACCGGCGGCTGAGATCATTGCCACTGTTACCGGAAAACACTCAGGCAAGGTCTTTAGTCGCGAGGGCATTGCAGCACAGGCGGAAACGTGGCGCATGCAGGGCCGTTCCGTGGTCTTCACCAATGGCTGTTTCGATCTGCTTCACCTTGGCCACCTCACGGTGCTGCAAGAGGCGGCCGCTCTCGGCGACGTATTGGTGCTCGCGATCAACAGCGACTCTTCCGTACGCCGCCTGAAAGGCGAGGGGCGTCCGCTGGTACACGAGGACGAGCGCGCCGCGTTGCTGGCTGCATTGGACTGTGTTGATGCGGTGACCATTTTCGACGAGGACACGCCACTCGAAACCCTTGAAAAGGTATTGCCGGACGTACTGGTCAAGGGGCAGGACTATCTGCTGCACGAAGTTGTCGGTCGCGAACTGGTGGAGTCTCGCGGAGGACGTGTGGAACTCGTTCCTCTGCTGGCGGAGCACTCAACCAGCAAGCTGCTCGAAAGGATCCGTCGCGGTAGCTCCAGCTGAATGTAGCCCCTGGTGATGTAGAGGGGATGAGATTTGGGGCTCGCTGCGCGCCGGGACACGCTAGAAGACTGAAACGCAGAGGTGCGGGGACCCAGACTGTTTCGACTCAGCCGCGATGCGTCGGGACAGTATGTCGTGCGCGCTGCCAATAAGAGCAGAGAAGAAAGATAAGAGCAGGGGAAAAGAACGCAGAGACGCAGAGACGCAGAGGCGCAAAGGGGCAACGCGAAGCTTGGGCTGCGTTTGAGAAAGCGAGTTCCGGTCCGATCTACGCGGGCCTGGCCCGCTACTGATGGAACAATCGCCGGATCTGAAAGCAAGCTTTCCGACCAGACGATGTGTTCCACCAGTACCCGCTTCGCGTGTGCTCGGACCTCACTCTTAGCCGTTTCGGTTGAGGATCGGCTGGAATCTTCAGCACTCTCAGCCTCAGCAGTGGCACCTCGAAGCCTTTGGCATCAGAGTTCGGCCACCGCGGGTTCACCCGCGGTGAGGGTGTTCGACAGCGCAGCTCGAGAGCTTGCTTTCGGAGGTGCGCTGCCGAACAACCGATGCACGCGAAGCGTGAGGCCGGACATGGCAGGTCCACCTAGCGTCTCTGCGCCTCCGCGCCTTTGCGTTAAATTCCCCTTGTTCACGCGCCTACCGGTCAGGAACCACGCCCAAACCCGAGCCAGCGCCCCCGGCCTTCGTGCTGTCCTAAACTTCGTGCTCTTAGCGACCTTCGTGGTTCAAAAACTCACGCGCCCACCGGCTCTGGAGCGCGCCACCCCGAAGCCCTGGCCCAGGTCCGCTGATCAATATAGACGACGCGTTGTTGTGCTTTGGATCGACCTGGAAGAGGGCGTGGCGGCGAGGCGACTATCCGATCTTCGCCGAGCGGTTTGATAATCTCGACGAGAGGCTAGTTGCCGCCATAAGATCCTAATGAAAGCTGTATTTCAATAATTGAACGAAGGAAGGGAATGTGAAGATCTTGGGAACTCGGAACCTGGCACGCGTGCAAATTCAACAGGGTCTTGGAGTTGGTGGGTGGGGTGGTGCCCCGTCTGTAGGTTTAGGTTTTAACTACTACCATTTGACTGGCGCATCGAAGTTGGTCTATAGCATGAAGAGATGCTGCGGGGCACCTAGTTGGCGTG
>JAAESQ010000145.1 GCA_024229275.1 bacterium
AGGATGGGACCGAGGTTTGGCTGCAGGCCTCCTACAATCCGATCTTCGATATGGACGGCAGGCCCTTCAAGATCGTGAAATTCGCGTCGGACATCACCCAGGTGGTTGAGGCCAGGAGTCTCGCTCTGCTGGAGATGTCCACGCCAGTGACAAAGATCTGGGACGGCGTTCTGTTTGCGCCCATCGTAGGAATCGTCGACTCGAGGCGCTCCCACGACATCATGAACAAGGCATTGTCAAGCATCGTCGATCACCGCGCGCGCACGCTCATGCTCGACATCGGAGGCGTCGCCATGGTCGATACCGCAGTCGCGAACCATCTAATCAAGATCGCGAAGGCGGCCGTCCTGATGGGCTGCAAGACCATAATCTCGGGCATCTCTCCGGCAATCGCGCAGACCATCACCGAGCTCGGTATCGATCTCGGTTCGATCCAAACAACGTCGACGATCGAGTCCGCCCTCCGGGAGGCCGTTACCAAGGCGGGATCAACGGGTCAGGACACTTGAAAATTACTATGTCCGCAAGCAGATCAGCGGCAATGAAAACGTGCTGTTGGGTGAAGAACTGTTGACACCGGAACGCAGTATCGCCGTTGATCGAAATATCATCCCTTTGGGCGCCCCGGCATGGCTGGACACAGAACTGCGGGAGGGCGGGGACACGCACTACCGACACCGGGTCATACCTATCACGGACAAGGATCAGGCCCGGGACTCTCTTGCCCAGGATGCGGCCAACAAGGCCCGGGGCAGAGCTTCGACCATCCTGACCGGGGGAACCGGACTCCTGGATGACGATACCGCCAAACACTACCTTCTGTAAGGGGTTTGCATGTGGCCATA
>JAAESQ010000146.1 GCA_024229275.1 bacterium
TGCCCCCTCTACGGAAGGCTGCACGCCATCGAGTTTCGCAAGAGTGCGTGAGGGACAAGGCTCGGGCGGGAAGGTTGCGGTTCCCCGGGAATCAGCCACACTAGTGGTCCGTCAATGTAGAGTTTACTAATCCTTTGGTTTCGTGTATCTACCGGTTTTCGGTAAGTTTTCACGTATCCAAGGATGGATTTGATGGAAAAGGTTTATGTGGTTCAATTGTCAAGCGAGGAACGCGAACAACTTCAGGAACTGGTCAAGAGCGGGAACCGCAAGAAGGGACAGCGGCCCTCGGCGCTCAAGCTTACCAGGGCAAGAATCCTGCTCAAGGCTGATCAAGCCGAGGGATCGCCCGCGTACACCGACGCGGAAATTGCGGAGGCTCTGGATGTTTCGCCGAAGACGGTTTTTAATCTTCGCAAGAAATGGGTCGAGGTGGGACTCGAGCAAGCGCTGGAGCGCCGTCCCCAGCCGAATCGACGCCCGCCTAAACTCGATGGAAAGGCCGAAGCCAAACTGGTTGCTTGTAGTTGTGGTCCACCGCCGGAAGGTCGAAGCAAGTGGACGCTGAGGTTGCTCGCCGATCGAGCGGTCGAATTGGAACTGGTCGAATCGATCAGCCACGAAGCCGTGCGGCAAACGCTAAAAAAAACGTCGTCAAGCCTTGGTTGACGCAGTCGTGGTGCCTGCCCAAAGAACATGACGCGGAATTCGTGTGGCGAATGGAGGACGTTTTGGATGTCTATGCGCGTCCGTACGACCCGCGTTTTCCCGTACTTTGCATGGACGAAGCATCCAAGCAACTCGTCGGTGAAGTTCGTGATCCTTTGCCGATGCGTCCTGGAGATCCCTTGCGAATCGACAGTGAGTATGTGCGTTTGGGGACGTGCAATTTGTTCATGTTTTGCGAACCGCTGCGTGGTTGGCGACACGTCCGCGTCACGGACCGCCGGACGAAGGTCGACTGGGCGTACGCCTTGCGAGACTGCTTGCGCGAGTTTTACGCCGAGGCGGAAAAGATCGTGTTGGTGATGGACAACCTCAATACCCATTCTCCGGGCTCGTTTTACGAAGCGTTTGAACCGCAAGTCGCTCGCGAGTTGACTGAGCGTCTGGAGATTCATTACACGCCAAAACACGGCAGTTGGTTGAACATCGCCGAATGTGAATTCAGCGTCCTGCAGCGTCAATGTCTGGACCGACGAATTGAGGACGCGATACTCCTTGGACGCGAAGTGAATGCATGGCAGGAAGCGCGAAATGCGATCGACAGCACGATCAATTGGCAATTTACCACCGACGGTGCTCGGACAAAGCTGCGTCGTCTTTACCCGGAATATCTCCGGCAGGACAACGGCCAGGTATCGCCAGCGCCAACCAACGTCCACAACTAGTAAACTCTACATTGACAGACCACTAGTGTGTTCCTCGCTAGGCTTCGCTTCGCGGCGATTCCAGTACGACATGTGTTCGCATCGTCAGATCGTGGAGACTGCGGCCGGCCGGATGAAACA
>JAAESQ010000147.1 GCA_024229275.1 bacterium
ATGTCGATCGTATTCATCTTCTTCCTGATGGGCTTTCTCTTCGAGAGCTTCATTCTGCCGTTCTCGATCCTGCTCACGATTCCGTTGGCCGGCATTGGCGTCGGTTGGATCCACTACCTCGCTGGCTATAACCTCGACTTCCTCGGGACTGTCGGCATCGTGCTGCTCATCGGCGTGGTCGTCAACAACGGCATCGTGCTTATTGACTATGTCAACAGGTTACGTAACGAGGGCATGTCGCGTCACGACGCCATGCTGCAAGCCGCTCAGCGCCGTTTCCGCCCGATCATGATGACCGCCCTGACTACGATCTGCGGCATGATCCCGGTCACCTTGTCCGGCACCAGCAGCATTGGCCTCAGCTACACCAGCTTCGGCCTGACTCTCATCGGAGGCCTGACCACCGCGACTCTCCTGACCCTACTCGTCGTGCCGATCTTCTACACCTTCTTCGACGATGCTCGGGAGATCTGGCTGTCTGCGATGCGGAAGGCGTTTCGCCGAGGTCCTGACTCAACGGAAGCACCTGTGTCGTCCTGAGCGCTCCGACTTGGTGCGCAGCGATCAACATCGTCATCCGGCTTCGCGCAATGCGCTACGCCGTGATAGGTCGTCATCGTCATCGTCATCGAATATGGCGCTTCAAAACTGGCACGCGCGTGAGTTTTTGAACCGCTAAGCTCGCCAAGCTGAACACAACACGAAGAACGGTTTCGCTGGCTCGGGTGCGGGGCGCCTCACGAGCTGAGGTGCGTGAGAGGAATAAACGCAGAGGCGCAGAGACGCAGAGTGGTCTTTCCTATTGGTTTCGAGTGGCAAGGACTCTACGAGCAACGCTAGGTGGCAGGCGCGTGAAACAAGATCTTTTGTGTCGCACGATG
>JAAESQ010000148.1 GCA_024229275.1 bacterium
CCGGAATCGGAACCTTCGATCAATGCAGAGGGAGAAGAACGGCAGGGCGATTCTGCCACTGAGCAACGAGGGCGGCGAAGACGTATTAACGCCGCTGAAGACACCGAGAGCTAAGCGAACGATTATTCGAGGATCTATGTAGTGCCTGAACCGAAAGTCACTTTATCTAAGCGATAACAATATGTTATAATCTGACCCTATGATTGAAGATTCCACGGAATCTCGTTCAATAGGGATAGGACATCTCGCAACTCGTTGATTTTCGGTAGTCGCATCGGGCATTTTCGGGCTCCTCCGACGATCAACGGAATGAATCTCAATAAACTTCGTCATTCGAAACCCCATGCGTCAAGTCATCGATCCGCAATTACAGTTCGGCGAGCAAGACATCTCGGCCATTGACCTCGACTTCAAATCCCGCGACGACATTCCGCGGATCCTGCGTGGATTGCAGTACATCTACACCACCCCGGAGGTGCGCGAGCAGGTGTTCGCCATCCTCGCGGAGGTGCTTCCCGAGCGGGAGGATGCCGAGGGCAAGGTCAGTGCCCACACCGGTCGGCCCGGCATGGAGCAGTGGAAGATCCTGGTGCTCGGTTCGCTGCGCTTGGGGCTGAATGCCGACCACGACCGCATCCAAGAGTTGGCCAACCAACACGCGACCATCCGCCAGATGCTCGGACACGGCGACTGGGCCGACGAGACGCAGTACAGCCTGCAGGCGCTCAAGGAGAACCTGCGCCTGTTCACCCCCGAGA
>JAAESQ010000149.1 GCA_024229275.1 bacterium
GAGAAACAGTATGTCGACAGCCACGGCCAAAGCGAAGTCGCCTTCGCCTTTTGTTACCTGCTCGGATTCGATCTCCTGCCACGCCTCAAGGCCATTGCCTCCCAAAAGCTCTATCGCCCGGAGACCGGCCGTCCCGAGGATTATCCCAACCTGGAATCCATCCTGACCCGACCGATCAACTGGGATCTGATCCGGCAGCAGTACGATGAGATGATCAAGTACGCCACCGCACTGAGGCTGGGCACGGCGGAAACGGAAACGATCCTGAAGCGTTTCACCCGAGATAACCTCAAGCACCCCACCTATCAGGCACTGATGGAATTGGGCAAGGCGATCAAGACCCTCTTCCTTTGCCGCTATCTGAGCTCGGAAGCACTACGGCGAGAGATCGAAGAAGGCCTGAACGTGGTGGAGAACTGGAATGGGACCAATGGATTTATCTTCTATGGCAAGGGCGGCGAGATCGCCACCAACCGTCTCGAAGACCAGGAACTTGCGGTGCTCTCCCTCCACTTGCTCCAGTCGTCTCTGGTCTACATCAACACCCTGATGATCCAACAGGTGCTGGCCGATCC
>JAAESQ010000150.1 GCA_024229275.1 bacterium
ACCTGCAGGGCATTCAGGCTTGTTTTGCTCCGCCGCCGTTTTGCTATCGGTTGACGCGAAAGGACGCGTTGGCGAACTATCAGAAGGCGGAGACGCTTTGCGTGCCAGACATGTTGACAGGTGCCGGCACAGCACCCGACGCCCTCCCAGCCCCAGAGCCGGCCGCTTTCGAATCGAAGACAGGTGCTGGTCGCGAGAATCGAGGTATTGACGAAGGTCCGGTCAAGCAGCCAGTGCGGCAAGGTCGAATCATACCAGGTATCGTGCCACAAGCGGGTACGCGCGTAGGATGCCTCGTGGTCGCCGGCATGCTGCGCGACCACGGCCAGGCTGGACGGGAAACGCTTAGCGTAGTAGTGGCCCGTGTCCTTGATATCAGCGATCGGCGGACGCTGATTCGGGAAGCGCCAGGCAACGGCAAACGCGACCGTGGTCGATTCACCCGCCGCGAGCTCCACGACGGTGCCGATGGAACCACGCGCGCGAGAGGCACCAGCATGGGACTCACTATCGACACCTGACACAAACAGGTCAGTAGCACCCGAGATCCGCGGCGCGGCAAACACGCCGCCGGAGTCATCCAGCACAGCCAACGTCATGTCGCCCATGTCGGGCAGATCTTTCAACTCGCTATCTTGGTCTTCCTCTTCATCGATCGTGTAGTGTATTGACCTGCCCCCGATAGTGATACCATTCATACTGCAAGTCTCGCAAGGCTGGCCGCCGGATGGAGAGCCCCGAGGGGCTCGGAGTCCGGTGGCCAGGCGATGGCCTCCGGCGCCGGAGGCCGGTTACCCAGGCTGCTATGCGGTCTGAACCTGTTGTATTCCTCTCGCCACTGTTCAATCAGCACCTTTGCTTCCCAGAGTGTGTCAAACAGCTCGACGTTGAGCAACTCATCGCGGAACTTGCCGTGGAAGCTCTCCACGTAGCCGTTCTCCCACGGGCTGCCCGGCTCGATGTAGAGTGGCTTGACCTCCAGAATGGACAGCCATTGACGAACTGCTGCGGCCGTGAACTCAGAACCGTTGTCACTGCGGATGTGTTCAGGTACGCCACGGCGAATGAAGAGGTCATTGAGTACGTCAAGAACGTCTCCGGCTTTCTGGGTTCGTCCCACGTTCAAGGCCAGACATTCCCGCGTATATTCGTCAATGACAGTCAGAATGCGCAGCGATCGGCCGTCCCGTGTTCGTTCATGGATGAAATCATAGCTCCACACGTGATCTCGGTGGCTTGGACGCAAACGGATACAGGAGCCGTCATTGAGCCATAACCGGCCCCGTTTCGGCTGTTTGGTCGGTACCCGCAGGCCCTCCTGTCGCCAGATCCGTTCAACCCGTTTGTGGTTCACCTTCCATCCTTCCCGTTTCAATAGCACGGTAATCCTCCGATATCCGTAGCGACCATAACAGCTGGCCAACTGCACAATTCTTGTAGTCAAAGCATCTTCATCATCTCGAATCGCAGGCCGGCGACGCTGGGTGGACCGCGCCTGTCCCAACACCCGGCATGCCCGGCGCTCGGAGACATCCAGTTTCTCGCATACGCGAACGACCATCCGTCTCCGCTTCGCCGGGCTCAGGAGTTTCCCGAGGCCGCCTCTCTCAGAATCGCATTATCCAGCGACAGATCCGCGACCAGCCTTTTCAGCCGCTCGTTTTCCGTCTCCAGTCCTTTCAGGCGCTTGGCCTGATCAACATTCAGTCGCCCGTACTCCTTCTTCCAACGGTAGTACGTGTTCTCGGACACCTCCAAGGTCCGGCAAGCTTCGGCAATGTTCTTGCCCTGGCCCTGCAATACCTCGATCTCTCGCAAGGTCCGGATGATCTTCGGAACGTTCGCTTTTCGCGCCATCTCTGCTCCCCTTTCTCTGCGCCCAATGCTAACATAATCACTGGACTCGTTTCAGGGGGTCAGGTCACACAGATATGCACGGGTTGTTTGTAGCAGATCGCTGTTCGCTACATCATAGTGCACGCGGAAGAAATGCGTCGCATGGGTGTTGCCTACCACTCCTGACGCGTAGTCGTGCCGTTCTTGATGAATGAGCAGTACAAGGTACTTTTGGAATTGCTTCCTGATGATGGCGTTTGGCCCGGATAGGGTTTCGATAGGTACAGCCTGCT
>JAAESQ010000151.1 GCA_024229275.1 bacterium
ATCGTCATCGTCATCGAAGTGCCATTGGCCAAAGGCTGTTGAACGTCAAGTGCTCCACGTGCGCTTCCCGAGAAGTGCCAGGCACGGTTTTTCAGGATTTAGGGATACACCGTGGTCGACGCCTATTGAACCGAAAAACCAGAGCCAGGCACGTTCCGTTCGACGGTAGATTCTCCCAGCGCCTTTCCCGAGGATTGCCCGGTACACCGTTTTGGCGATCCGAGGCACCACGATGCCGAAATGCACGTCCGCGCCAGAAACCATGCACCCACGTCCCGTCGGAGGCGATAATCTCCCATCGCGATTCCAGCGCGTGGACCGTAGCCCTTCAGGCTCGGTTCCTCTCCGGGATGAGCGGGAGATTCTTGGGACGGTCTTACCTCGCCGCATGCCATACTCCCAGGTCCCTACTCCTCCCCACCAACGTCCTGACGCAAGGGTGGACTGCTCTTCCCGCTTTCATCTTTCTGCATTCATCATTCCGTTGTCCCGTAGAGCCGTTCCACAAGCCGACGAAAAAACCCCGCCGGCTAAGCCGACGGGGTTTTGAATGATCGCTGTTCGAGTAATGAACTAGCTTTTTTGGCTCTGATAGAAGCCCATCAGGATCTTGGCAACTTCAGGGCGGGCAAATTCGGGCGGCAGGTCTTCGCCAGCGGAGAGCATCTCGCGCACCTTGGTGCCGGAGAGGAAGACAAAGGACTCTTTCTTGTGGCCTTCGGGGGCCTCTCGCATCATGATGACCTTGTTGAGCTCTCTCGAGTACGCAGTATGGTCGGCCTCGAAGATCTTCAACTCGAGAGCACCTTCCGGAACCTCGTCGTGGAAGATGCTCTGCGCATCGAAAGGACCGTAGTAGTCGCCGACACCGGCATGGTCGCGACCGACTATGAGGTGAGTCGCACCCATGTTCTGGCGGAAGACAGCGTGCAGCACGGCTTCACGCGGACCGGCGTAGAGCATGTCGTAACCATAGCCAGTGATCTCCACCGAGTTGGGCGGGAAGTACAGCTCGGCCATCTTGCGGATGGCGGCGTCGCGCACGTCCGCCGGGATGTCGCCAGGCTTGAGCTTGCCGAGCAACATGTGGATCACGGCGCCATCGGCGTTCTCGCGGTCCATGGCCATACGCACGAGCTCTTCGTGCGCGCGGTGC
>JAAESQ010000152.1 GCA_024229275.1 bacterium
TCACTCATGCCAGATCTCCATGAAGGGCAACGCCGCGAGCGCACTGTCGAGGCTGTGAAAAGATTCGGACACAAGGTGGAGTATTCCTGAGCCTGGCTCGCCGGTCTTGTTCACGAGGATGATTTTCTTCCCGTGTTGAACTGCGAGGCAAATCTCGAAAGCAATGTCGCCGAGCGTGAGCATCTTTGTGTCGATATAGGCGAACATGAAGTCGCACTCCTCGACTCTCTCCACGATGCCAGGCAGGTCGTTGGCTGGGTAGTTCCGCGGATCGAAGAACACAGTACCGTCTTGGATATCCTGGACTGCGTCGATGACCTTCTCCATCCAATCACCCTTGCGGGGGCCGTTCAGGTAGATCTTCATGCCAGCCTCCCGAGTAGTCGCTTCCACCACGGCAGGGCGGCGTACCTTCGCGCGGCCCGGAACTCTCCTATGTCGAGGCCGGCTGCCATACCAGCATCATAGCCATCGTTGTAGATCTTGAGGCGATCGCCTTCTGTGACGGCAATGAGTGCATCGAACATATCGAACTCGTTGGTCTTGACGAAGAACGTCTGCTCGGGCTTGTTAGGGTAGCGCACGATGCGCGCTGCGTATGTCTCCGTCCTCACGTTCATGGTGTCTGGCAGCACTGGGTCATCCAGCACCAAATGAGTATCATCGAACTCTGCCACCTTGAAGTACATCTGCCTTCCGGGCGAGTCGATCTCCTCTAGCTCTATGCGAACCAGTTTTCCTATCATGCTGCAGTCTCCTTCGCTTATGGTACTGTCGCGCTACTGACATCCATGTCCGGTGTGCAGATATGCTGCAGTCGGAAGATCAACCACGTTCCACCAGTCTCCTTGATCAGGCGTCGGCAGACTTCCTGCGCATCGGACACATCGGGGCTGTTGACGGTGACTAGGTCAAGATTGCCCAGCGTTAATTCGATGTCGGGACTTGCCGCCTTCGGGGCGCGTTCCTCACGGATCACAATGTAGTAGCGTTGCATTTCATCCTCCTATTTCGACTGCTTCGCCCCAGCTGGGGCCGATTTCAATGTCCACCTTTGAGGGGACGCGAAGCTCGATGACGTTCTCCATGATGTGGGCAATCTCGCGCGCTTGCTCGATGTTATCAACCGAGCTGCAGATCTCGTCGTGGACCTGAAGCTGGATCGGTAGGCCAGCCTCATGGAGCGCCACCATTGCCATCTTTGTCTGGTCTGCACTACTACCCTGGATCAAGCGGTTGAGCGCCCTATATGTCCAGTCGTAGCCGATGCCATTCTTATTCTGCGGGAATCGGCAGCGGCGTCCTGAGAGCGTGAGAATGTAGCCGCGGCGCGCAGCGCGAGCGGCGCACTTGTCGGCCATCTTGCCCACGTAGGGCACGCTACGATGGAACCGTTCCAGCAGGCGCTGTCCTTCCGGGCCGGCGACCAGGAAGGTCGTCCCATCCCGCCGCCTCTTCACTTCAACCGGCAGGCCGAGCCCTTGGGCCAGCTTGCCCGAGCCCATGCCGTAGCATAGACCGAGGAAGATGGTCTTCGCGCTCTTGCGCGCCAGGACGAACTCATCGTCCTTATCATCGAGCCCTGCCAGCTCGGGCCAGATCATCCGCGTCATCATCGAGTGGTTGTCGTTGTCCGGATCGTTGCGGTAGGCCTCGGCCGCTGCATGCGCGCCGTTCAGCCCGACGATCTCTGCGAAATGGGCCAGCATGCGCGGCTCTTGCTGCGAGTAGTCGGCAGCACACCACAGCTGGTCGTCACGGTCGGGCACGTAGATCGAGCGCCACAGCTTGGCGAACTCGGGGTCTCGGGCCGGTTGCTGCTGGAGGTTGGGATCGGCGCAGCTGAGGCGGCCATACTTGGCACCGCTCTCATCGCCGCTCTCCCGCGTCCGGCGCAGCTGATTGAACGTCGCGTGGATCCTGCCCTTCACCATGTGATTGCGAACGGACTGCACGAACGTCGTGCGGATCTTGTTAACCTTTTTGGCATGCTGGATCATGTCGGCCACGGGATGGTCGATCTGGTCGAGCAGCACGTTGTCGATCTGTGGTTGGCCGGTGGCGGTCCTCCTGAAGCGGACACCGATCTCCGTCAGCATGGCGCTCGTGATGGCCTTCTTGTTGATATCACCGATACCACATGAGATGCCAGTTCGGCGACTCAACTCTTCGCAATCAGCCTGCTCGGATTCCCGCGCGACTCGCTCGATCTCGTCGAGCTTGTCAGTGTCAATTCGGACGCCATGGCGGCGCATGTTCAGCAGCACTGGCTGCAGCTTGCTCTCCAGCTCGTAGACCTCCATCAGGCCCTGGCGCTCCAGCTCGACCTCCTGCCGCCCGATGATCTCCACTACGAGCCGGGCATCGTCTTCGGCATACTCGCCGACGTACCGTGCCGGCAGGCGCCACATCCCGGATTTCGGGTCGATTTGGAAGTCTTGAGCTGCCTGCTTCAGCATCTTCTCGCTCTTGCCCTCGTAGCCGTACCGTTGGGCTATGGCTTCGAGACTGTAGCTGTTGTGTAATTCGTACAACAGTGGCTCGGCGATCTGGATGTCACGGATGGCCTTCACCCGAGGGAATACGATCCCCATCTCAGCCAGGTAGTCCAGATCGTATTGGAAGTTGGCTCCGACGATCTCCCCCTCGAACTCAGCCGCCTGGCTCTTCAGGTAGTACACCGCCTGGTCATGCGGCACGTTGTCACCACCGAAGTGCCGGAGCGGCAGGTAGTATGGCCGGTCGCCTTCGAGACAGAACGAGACGCCGCACACGAAGCCACCAGTCCGAACGCTCGGGCCGGTCTGCTTCAAGTGTGGATCGAATGTCTCGATATCGACACCCACTCGGCGCGCACCTTTCCAGCTGGGCAGGTCACCCAGCTCGGGCGGTCGCCAGTCAGACTCCGCTGTGAACAGCGGCATCTGCAGGACGTCTAGCTTAGGCTTTTTCTTGGCCATCTTCCTGTTCCTGCTGGTAGCGTTGCTGCATTATCACGGCCTCAATCCACTGGGACATGGCGCGGCGCCAGTCCTCGGCCTTGATGGTCTTCACCAATTCCCGAGCTTCTTCAGCGGTCTCGGTATTGATGCAAGCGAGCAGCGGCAACGCAACGTGGCGAACCCACTTGCTCTTGTAGCCGGTCGCATTGTTGCCTTCTTCGGACAGCATCTTCAGCTGCAACGGGCCGTCGATCCGGCGGACCTTCATGCCCTCAGCGTAGGGATCCCGAACTGGCTCCTCGTAGCCCAGCTTCAGCAGGTGGGTGATGACCTCATCCTTGAGGATGACGTTCATGTGCTGGAAGGACAGGGTGCCAACCGGCTTCTTCACCGCGCCGGCCATCAGCTCCTGCAGGATCGACATCTGCAGCGCCAGCTGCCCGAGAGCCCCGACGAACGGGTTGGTCTCACTGACGATCGTTTGCATGTTGAATCGACCAGAGCTGTCAACGTCCGCTCGCACCACGAGGTGCGGCGTCGAGAACAGGAAGTGCCCGGCCCCGTTGACGACTGCCTTGGCGGCGTCCTCGATGGCGCCTTCTGTTTGGGCCAGGCTCTGGCAGGCTTGTCCCAGCTCGCTGGCCGGATTGCGTGCGTAGCCGGGGTAGAACACCAGCCGCTCGCGTGGCTTCTCGAAGGTGAACAGCACTGGCTCGTTCAGGATCAGCATATCACCTTCCTGCTCGGCAGACGTGTGCATCATTTGAAGGAAGGGCGCCATGGCGCTCTGCGCATTGCGTGATGGAATCAAGTGCATTTGTAGCTCCTCGTTGGCCGCTTTTCGCGGTTGTAAAAGTGAAACAGCGTGAGAGCACGCTGCACCTCGCTCATTTCCCAGTCCTCGCA
>JAAESQ010000153.1 GCA_024229275.1 bacterium
CAACTTCCACCTGTGACTGAAAAACAGCGTCGTCTTTCTCGGTTGTGTTCAACCAGTACTTGCTTCGATGCGGTTGTAGGTCCGCAGCTCTCAGGTAACGGCCCACCTGACTGGCCGAGATCGAAGAAACGATTTTCCGTTTGACGGCTTCATCGGCCAGTTCGGCGTGAGTCCACTCCGCAACAGGACGTCCGGACAGTTCCGGTGGCTCGCAGGCGATCGCCATGATGAGCGTGATCTGCTCGGCTGTGAACTTTCCGAAGGCTCCACTTCGCGGAGCATCACTCAGAACATCTTCGACAGCCCGTCGAAGTTTTGCACGCGGTTCACGACACTCGATGGAAACCAGAGAATCAAACGATTCTTTCCAGCGTCTGCGCCATAAACCAACCTGCTTTCGACCGAGCTTCAGCTGCACGGCGATGTCCTCGTTCGACTCACCGGCAAACGCCAGCAGAATGACACTGGCCCTCTGCACAAGACGCTGCGATAATGTTGTTGAGTGAATCATCGATTGCAGAATCTCTTCCTGCTTTTCACTGAGCACAATCCTGGCCGCCTTGCCGGACATGGGCCTTCCTCCTTGAGAAAACGCACGTTGTTTGTCACGCGTATTCTTCGGGGGAAGGCTTCTTCAGTCGCTGTCGATTTCGGCAGAATACACAGACTACAAAGCAAAATTCACTGGTAATCTACGTTGATTTCTCGACTCGTGGGCCGTCAACTACGATTTGCGGCACTAG
>JAAESQ010000154.1 GCA_024229275.1 bacterium
CGGCACGCATGGGTCTGCGTGCGTTGCTCGATGGTGCGATCCAGCCCCATGGCAATGATCAAGTCCCAGTAGTCGATACGCTGATGCTGTTGATTTACAACCTGACGCTTGGCAAGGAGCCACTTTACGAGTTGCCGGAGTGGGTAGGTTCGATCGATCGACGCGTAATCGGCTACCAAGCTCTGGAGCCGGAGCGATTTACCGATGATCGCTTTGCACGGGCGCTGGATCGGCTCTACCAGGCAGACCGCGCCTCGTTGATGACCGAACTGGTTCTGGCCTTTAGCCGAGCCTTCGATCTCGATCTCAGCCGTATACACAACGACTCGACGACGGTAAAGGCCTACGGGGCGTATCCAAGCAAAACCGCCAGTGGATTCGAACTCAAACAGGGCCACAGCAAGGATCACCGTCCCGATCTCAAGCAGTTGCTGTTCAGCTTGAGCGTGAGTGCCGACGGTGCCGTGCCGGTACACCACAAGACCTACCCCGGCAACCGCACGGACGACAAGACCCATATCGAAACCTGGAACACACTGTGCAGGATCACGCCCGATCCACACTTTCTGTATGTGGCCGATTCGAAGCTGTGCACGGACGAACAGCTGCACTACATCGTACGGCACGGCGGACGTGCCATTACCATCATGCCCGAAAACTGGACGGAGGTAGCGGCCTTCAAGCGCCGTTTGAGAGCCCGCCGGCATCCGAAGCGCGAGATCTGGCGCCGGCCACGGCCCGAGGCCGAGCACGAGACCGAGTACTTCTCGGTGTTCAGCGGCGACCATTTTACGCACAAGCGAGGCTATCGGATCCACTGGATCTACTCCAGTGCGAAGCGAAAACGTGATCGCCTGGCGCGCGACAAGCGCCTGGCCAGGACTGAACAGGCGCTGCTCGAGCTCAACACCAAGCTCAACCGGCGCCATCTCAAGCACAAAGAGACAATCAAGGCGGCAGCAACAGCCATTGTGCGTCAGCACCAGGTGAGCGAATTTATCCTCATTGAGGTGAACAC
>JAAESQ010000155.1 GCA_024229275.1 bacterium
ACCCTAAAGAATTTCCGCTCTTTCCGTGATCGCCAAGCCTTGTCCATGGTGGCGGCCAAAGACTAAGGAGATGTTTGCTACCAATGGATTCGAGACGCCATCCAAACACTCGCTACGTCTTCTTCGAAGCGCTGCCATCTATGGCGCCAATGCGGCGGGAAAGAGCAACTTCAGACCTCCCAAACATCCCCCAAAACGCCCCTGTTTTTTGGACACTTACCCTTCAGGGTTCACAGAGGCGCATCCCCCACCTCAATCCGCAGCGACTTTCCGCCGGGGATCTTTGCGCCGAGTCCGGTGAGCTTGCGGCATAGCTGCTCCTGGGCGTACCGACGGTTGGGCTGTTGCAGTGGTTCGAGGCGAACGACAACCCAGCGGTCGTCGCTCTCGATCCAGCCGTGGCTGTGGAGTATGGCATAGAACAGATCGACTCGATCGCTCTCCTTGGCGTAGTACTCGCCCAGCCAGTCGATGAGGGTACGGCGAGCGTTCCACACCGAGGCGGTGACGAAGTCGAAGAGGTTCTTGCCTTCGTTGTCGATCTTTTTGAAGGAGCGGTAGTCCTGGAGTTGGCTGACGTCGATCCGCTCCGGGAGTTGTTTTTTCTCTTCCCGCAGTTGCGCCTGTCGGCCTTCGAACTCCTGGATTTTTTGCTTCAGGTTTCGGTATTTGCCGTTGGCCCTGGGGGAACCGTCCCGGTTATAGCTCGGCCGGGTCTTGCTCAGTCGTTTGTAGCTTCGCGCCAACCGGGTCTGAAGTTGTTTGAGCTCGGCGTCGATCGCCTTGCGTCGGGGATGGTCGATCTGCTGTTTTTCACTCTCGCCCAGACCGAAGCCGGGGCGGTAGTGGAGAGGGTGGCGTTCATTGAGGTGCTTGAAGGTGTTCTCGGAAGCGCCCCAGCGCTGCAGGATGGCTTGGGCCAGGGTTTCGATGTCGTTGTCTTGGTCACCATCCCAGCACAAACCACTGGCGCGCCGCTTGCTGCTGAGGTTCCAGATGACGATTCGGCGCAGGTCGAAACAATGCTTCTTCTCTTCGCCCTTGTCGTCCAGCCATTTGTACACCACAGGCTTGGTTTCTTCCAGGATGCGATAGCCCTTGCCGTTGAATTCGAAACGGTGGGTAAATGCCTCCTCCTCAATCGCATCCAGGCGTTTTTTGTCGGCATGTTTCTCCCAGGTGGCGAAGGGGATGTCGTGGTCGACCAGGCGGGAGAAGAACTCGACGCCATGCCCTTCACTGTCAAATACCTGGATCGGGGCTTGACTCGTTCGGGCCTTGCCATATTGGCCGACCCGAAGGATGGTGTCGCGCAGGTCGCCTTTGCCTTCTTGGAT
>JAAESQ010000156.1 GCA_024229275.1 bacterium
ATCCTCTTGCCCGCTCTCTCCACGCGCAGCGGACGACCGAATTGACCAAACTTCCCGTCGTTGTCGTGGATCAGGAATTTGGGCTGTTCCTCGAAGCACGCGTTCCTGACCTGCTGTTTCGTCCACTCAAGAGTTGGGTGCTCAGTCACGTTGAAGTGGATGAGCTTTCGACTCGAGAGTTCCATAATGATGAACACCTAGAGAACACGAAATCCGATCGTGTGTTGCACAAAGAAGTCACAAGTCCACATGGCCTTGGCCTGGTTCTTCAGGAAGCTTCTCCAGGCTTGGGAATCGCTGGGCGGGCGCCTTTTGACCATGTATCTCCGGACGGTCGAGGAGGCATGGCGGATATCGAACTTCACCTCCAACTCCAGGGCGATGCGGTCCTCGCCGTACTCGGGATGATCGGACGAGATCCGCCGTATGAACTCGATGTGCTCTCCTGGAATCGCTGGCCTGCCCATCGTGCCCTGGGATTTCCTCCGCCAGAACTCCCGAAACTTCCTCTTCCTCCATCGGATTACCGTCTCTGGTCTCACGAGGATTACTCCGATGTCCAGTCTCTCCAGATCTTCGA
>JAAESQ010000157.1 GCA_024229275.1 bacterium
TTAGTGCCAGGCACCTATAAAGGCACCTATAAGGTCAAGCATGGAAGCGATACGCTACACGAAGGGCGGAGGTTTTGCAGCCTCCACCGTGCTGGGATGAAACGAGGGACCCCGTCCGACATCATCGATCCCAAGGAGATTCGTACTATGTGCAAGACGCTGCTTCCTCTCCTCCTCCTCCTGAGCGTTCCGGTGAGCGTCTCGGCCGAAGTCATCATCGAGACACGGGCCGAGCCGCTGCTCGAAGAGTGGCGGGCACGCCTCGCCGCCAAAGGCGAGAGCGCCTCGGCGCCGGGGCTCACCAAAGCCACAAGCCCTACCGACGAGTTCTGGTTCGTCCCCTACTTCGAGGTCGACATGAGCGCTTCGGCCTTCGGCAATTCGACCTTCTGGTCGGTCCGCAACGAGGGCGACGTGGCGACGACGGTCGCGGTCGACTATTACAACGCCCTGTTTTCAAACCTGGTCACCACTACGGTGACTCTGGAGCCGAACGAGGTCGGCTCCTTCAACGTCCGCAACGTGGCCGGTCTGACCGTCGACGCCGACGGCTTCGCCCGCGGCATGGTTCGGGTCAGACCAGAGGCCGGCCACCCGGTCGTACTCGACTTCTTCCAGGTCGATGCCGAAGAGAACTTCGCCACCGGCAGCCTCGCCTATCCCCTCAGCGACTTCTGTACCAACTGGATGCTGCGTTTCATCGGCTTCGGCGGACTGGCCGGCGGCTCGGTCATGACGGTGCTGGCCAACGGTCCGCATGGCGCGGAGCTTGAAGACACGCCGACCGTCGTGGGCGAGGTCTACAGTGAAAGCGGTGCCTTCATCAACTCCTTCACCATCCGCACCGATGAGTGGTTCTTCAAAAGCTCGATTCTGGATCTCGTCGTCGGCGATACGAAGTTCGGCTCGGTCGAGCTGGTCCTGGACACGACGTCCTCACCCAACGGCGTCGTGTCAGTGGGACACAGCGCCTTCAGCCTGTTCTCGGTGGGCGTCCAGGGGGTCTGCCAGGACATTCCCGCGCCCTGAGGACTGAGGACCGGACGTCCTCTTCCCGCCCACGGGAAACGTCCGAAGTAGAATCGACCCATGCGACGCTCGACTGCGGCCGCCTCCGAGTTCTGCCGCCTCGACTGGCTGCTGCGGCAATGAGGAATTCAGGGTGGCATTCGAGTCATGATGTGTGAGAGTTGTCACGTTGTCTCGGGCCTGGCTCCGAAGCGAAACCTGCGTGGTTTCGCCCATCGGTGAGCCCTGAAACCAGCAAACGCCTCGGTCCTCAGCATGGGGAGGGACCTTCTAACAGCAGGACAATGATTACTACGCCACGGTCGCGTGATTCGTCAGGAGTTCATTGCCTTTTCGAGGATTCACAGCGCGAGACCAGGGCCACGTCAAGATAAGATGCGAGGCGGCATCGGTGCCAATAACACGAATACCCGGGTGCCCGGCGCCTCCATTCTGATGGGCGGCACCTTTATGGAAGCTGGAGCCCCACGTTCGGAGGCTAGTCAGTATGTAGAGCATCGAGTACAGCCCTGGGATTTCTCGATGCAACCTGCAGTAGTGCTTTTGCTGGACCTTCGGGCTTGCGCCTACCTTGCTCCCAGTTCTGAAGAGTACGAACACTGACTCCGATCATGAGCGCGAACTCACGTTGAGACATTCCCAGGGATTCCCGAACAGCCCGGATATCAGGTGCTTGCATTTCAATGATTCGACTGGGCTTCCTCTTCCCCGCTTTGATATCGCCCGCTTCCTTCATGCTTGCGACCAACAATTGGAAGTCATCGTTCTTCATGAGAAACACTCCTCTGCTAGTTCCTTCAAAGTCCTCAATTGCTCCGGCGTCAAATCGTCCTGATCAGATTTCTTGTACATGAAAATCATGTAAATCGTGTCGGGGCGATCACAGTAGTAGATAGTACGCAGCCCGCCGCGCTTTCCTGAACTCGGCAACCTCCACCGGATCTTTCGTAGGCCGCCGCTGCCCCGAATCACCGCACCGGCCCCTGGACGAAACATCAGAGCGGACTGAAGCGTTCGATAGCCTTCGTCAGGGAGAAGCTTCTCAACTTGTTTCGTAAAGATTGATGTTTCGACAAACTTCACACTCAAGAGTATACGTCATTGGCGTACAGCTGCCAATGTTTCTTGAAGGCAGCGCGTACACAAACGTCGGCTACGCCTTTTTGCGGTGCGAGGGCCGACGAAGGCGGCATACTTCCGCATCAGTCTTCTTGCTGCTCACATGCCGCTCGGGTCAGCGCTGTGTCGAGGGCTTCGTATTTTTCTCAAAACCGCCCGTCCGTTAGGCGCGTGAGTGTTTGAACCGCGAAAAGCACAAAGTTCGCTAAGGGGGCGCGAAGAAGCGGAGAGGGGGCGGCTCTTCGAACCGCATGGTGCCAGATACCCGCGTCAGTCGTCTTCCACCCTCAGATACCGTGACTCTCCAAGAACGAGACGGAAGTGAACTCTTGAACAGGAGGGGGCAGAGAGCGCGCAGAGGGGGATTCCGGGCGAGTTATCGCGTTGTTTCGGGCCTGGTTCCGAAGCCTGCGTGGTTTCGCCCATCGGTGAGCCCTGAAGCCAGCAAATGCCTCGGTCCTCAGTACGGGGAGGGGCTTTCTAGCAGCAGAACAATGATTGCCACGCAACGGTCGCGTCATACACTCAGAGTCGATTGACTTCGGGGGGTTTAACTGCGCGAGACCAAGACCGTGTCAAAACTGAATCCAGGTTGCAATCGGTGTCAA
>JAAESQ010000158.1 GCA_024229275.1 bacterium
ATCTACGGAGTGCCCGAGGCGGCACAGTGGCAGAATACCTGGCTGCCGACGTTGGTCGGACCGGCCCTATTCATTGGACTGTACCGCCTGGTCGCCTGGTTGGGACGGCGGAGGATTGAGAGTTTGATCGGCGATTAGAGGATTTCATATAGGTGCCTTCTGACGGAGCCAGGGCCGACGAAGTTGGCGATCTTTACACAACCCCATCATCACTGTTTTCGGAAGGCTATACGGCTATGCGGGACGAACGGCAGTACGGCCAGGAAGAAAAGCTCATCTCGCAATGGTCATCCGTTCTTGCCCTCCTCTGCTACCTCTGCGTGCTTCTGTTCAAGAACTCACGCGACTGGCTGTGTGGACGTACACCGGCTCTCTTAGACGATCCCATCATCACTGGTCTTTCGGATCCGATCGCCCTTGACCTTGATCAACGGCTCCTTCTCTTCATCCTTCTTCTTCCTGGCCTTCAAAACCATCGCTTGACAGATCGACTCCCCAAACACAAACGGACCCTTGAGTGTGGACCACCCTTCAACCAGCTTTTCATTGACCAGCTTGCTCAACTCCTCAACCCCATCCCCCAACAGAATCAAATACTCCTGCACCTTACTCATAGGAACCCCCGTGAACCATGGTAGCAAGAGGACATGAATGAATAATGAACAATGAAAAATGAATAAGGTCGTGGCAGTTCGGGGAACCGCGGTATTTGAGTTCTCTCCTCTGTCCTTTGTGGACATTGGTCCAGCTTTGATCTCATCGCGATGGTTGCAGCAGGTTCTTCCTCCGTTCTCTCTGTTTCCTCCTGTCCAAACCGCTCTGGCGCTAAAGGCATGGTCCGGCGAGGGGAGAGTGGTCCCAAGTTCAAGAAGCGTCTGGATACTCTTGATGCTACGATCTCTCGCAACAGCCGATAGATCTACAAGTGTGAACGGGCACTGTTGCGAGTTGAGAAACGAGCGCTTCTGAACGTTGCGCTTTACGAAGCGATCGCTTATCTTTTAGTTCAAGAAAGAAGCGATCGTTAATTGTGGAGTTGCGATGTGAATCGATCAACAGGCACGTATGAGCGAACCTCGGTTGCTGGGGAAGAGGTCAAGGCATTCATTCCTTTTGCGTTACCGCCGTCTGACCCGCCTCTCAGTTTTGACGGGCACCTCAAAGCGCTTCTCGCAACGGCTGAGGAGAGGCTTCGTATTCTCGAGATCGCCGGGGAGATGATTCCTTCGATCGACTGGTTTGTGTATGCCTTTGTCCGCAAGGAGGCAGTGCTGTCAGCGCAGATCGAGGGGACTCAAGCGACGTTGATGGACCTGCTCGAGATCGAGGCAACCGGAGAGCTTCCAGAGAATGCTGACGTGGAAGAAGTCTGCACCTACATTGATGCCCTCAAATACGCATGGGACGAAATCGAAGAGGAGAGTGGGTTGCCGATCTCGATGCGGTTGCTTTCGGAAGCCCATCGCCGACTGCTGGAAAGCGCCGCTGGATCCAGCAAGCGACCAGGCGAGGTGCGTCGGAGTCAGAACTGGATAGGGGGGACTCGACCAGGGAACGCTGTCTTCGTGCCTCCACCGCCACACATGCTGCCCAGCTTGCTTAGCGATTTTGAACGAGCAATTCACGACGAAAGCAATTTGCCGAGTCTGGTGCGCATCGGACTTCTGCATGTCCAGTTTGAGACGCTGCATCCATATCTCGACGGAAACGGCAGGTTGGGACGATTGCTGATCGGCCTTCTTCTGAACCATTGGGGAATGGTGTCTCGCCCGTTGCTCTACCTGAGCCTCTATTTGAAAACCAACAGGCAAGAGTACTACCGACGACTTGACGCTGTGCGCACAGAAGGCGACTGGGAAGGATGGCTCGCGTTCTTCCTGGAAGGCGTAGCGACGGTTGCCGAAGCCGCGGTGGAGACCGCCCGATCGCTACACGGGATTGTCAGACAGAACCGGGAGCGACTAATACACAGAGGAGATGCCACTGTAATCAGTCTACGGCTCTTTGAGGTGCTGCCCGAGAAGCCGATCATTACGGTAAGCCGAGTCGTAGGGCTCCTGAGCTGCTCGCGTCCAGCAGCGGCGAAGGCCATTCGCGTCATGCTGGATGCGAGGATTCTTGTACCGCTGGATGAGCGAAAGAAGGATAGATTGTTCATCTTTAGCGACTACCTGGAGGAGCTCAGAGAGGGTACGGAACTTTAGCCACTAGCGGTGCCGGGGCCGTAGGGAGAACGAATAGTGAAAAGTGAATAGTGCATGCATGGGTGCCGCACAGGTGGTACCTAATCCGGTTAGGTCGTATATCTCACAAACTGTCGCTCCCCGGGTCGCCATACCGGTTCCAGAACGAGTATTTCCGGCCATGTTTGGCCTTGACGGTATCGAAATAGGCGTTGTGGGTCCCGAACTCCCGCCAGTCACTGATGGTGTCCGCAAGCCTGTCGAGGGACCGGAGGTAGCTCACCGCGTGATCGTAGGCTTTGGAATACCCGCGCTCGAGGATTGAATCAAGCAGGGCACGATAGAGAAGTGTCGCTGGAAGGTGGAGCGACAGCTCGACCAGACTCTTCACGATCGGCACCAGGATGGAATAGTACCTGCCGTTGATCTGGTCTGCTCTCGCCAGGAGATAGGCCTCCACATCCTCTATCCTTGACTGCTCGATGAGAAAAACCAAGTCGTCCAGATCGAGCTCGGGCTCGGTGAGAATTTGGGATGCGGCATCGTCGAGGACGGCGTTCCGATGGTCTTCGCCGATGAGCTCAAGGAGTTCGGAAAGAGTCCCTGCCTGCCTCTTGTGGTTGAATCTCAAACGGGCGATTCTGGACGCCTCGTCATTCAAGCCTAGAGTGCGGTTGGCTTCGAGTAGAAGATCGTACCTGCGGTCCAACATGAAAGCTTTGTCGTCGGGTGCGTTGTTGAACCATTCGAGGGCTTGCTCGGGTTCCCCGGACTGCAGGTACACTTCGCCGATATCAAGACACGCAGCAATTCCCATGCTTTCGCTGGTCTTTCGACGAGTTTTCTCAAACAGCTGGGGGTTCCGTAGTTGGCGGGCCAGGGCCTCCACGCACGCATAATAGGTGCTTTGCTCGAAACCGTCCGACTCTGTTGCTGCAAGCGATTCGAATCGATTTGCAAGAAGTCGCAGATGGGATTCCGGCAGGTATTCGGAGGTGTGGTCGATGAGCCTTTCGTTCAGGGCGTACTCATCATCGCCAATGAGCTTCATGGTGAGATCCATGAGCCAATCGTTGTCATCGTAGTCCCGGGCATAACTCACAAATTCGTCAATGGCATCGAGCCGAAAAACGTCGCTTACAACACCGTTGGAGTCATCGCACATTTCCATGGCGGAAGGCCCGATCTCGAGGAAGTCGACGATCAGCTCAACGCCAAGCCGCGGTGTGGGCGTAGCGTCCCGGATTTCGAGCAGCGCGTCAGCGAGTTCTGTTGCGAGTTCACCGACATCGCGCCAGTCGTAAAAATCACCACGATCGCTCATGCGCCTGATGCCCTTCAGGACATCGCGGTACGTGTCGAGGTTTGTCTGAGGGTTTGCGATCAGTCGCCGGACAGCATTCATCGCATCGTTGTGCCGCTCGGCCAGACGAATCAGGGCATCGGCCAGCGCTTCTGCTCCGGCGTTGATCAGGCGATCGCGGGTGTTGTCGTTCTTCATGATCAGCTGTCGATTGTAGTGGGTCGACACCGCCCTTCGCCAGAGTTGAATTCAGGTGGGTGAAGCCATACCGGGTTTGCGCTCGGCAGAGGATGGTGAGGGATTGAGGATGCCGCGCTGAAGCTCGGCGATTTGCAGGACTTGCGGTGCCAGGGCAGACGAAGTTGGCAAACTTCACACAACCCCATCATCACTGGTCTTACGGATCCGATCACCCTTGACCTTGATCACCGGCTCCTTCTCTTCATCCTTCTTCTTAGCCTTCAAAACCATCGCCTGACAGGTGGAGTCTCCGAATACGAATGGACCCTTGAGAGGGGACCATCCTTCAACCAGCTTTTCATTGACCAACTTGCTCAGTTCCTCAATCCCAACCTCCGACAAAATCTCATACCTCTGCACCTTACTCATGGGACCCCCCCCAAAAAAAAACATATTAGCAATGGGGGCAGCAGAGTGTTGCACCGTCTCGGACGGGCGCCGACTCGGCTGTGCTACGAAGAGTGACTTGGCTTCTCGGCTATGAAGAGACTTGCCTGTGTTGGGAATCAACATATATTAGTGCAGAAGCAGTGCAGAAGATCGATTCATTCATCAGGAGTGAGGCCTCTGTTCGAGTCTCTGTGTGCAAACCGTCGGATCTGGAATCGTATGAACAATCTCTGTGGAGGACATCATGGGAGTTGAGGATTTCATCAAATTCAGTGTGTGCGACCTTTTGAAAAAGGGTATCGGTTCTTCAAGTTCACATACCCTCGCACCTTGGCTTGCTGCACGGTGCGCCTACAGCAAGATTAAGAATTACCTACAGGATCTCGAGGCCATCAAGGTCGATCTGTATGGCTCGCTGGCCTGCGTTGGGCGCGGTCATTACACGGACGTAGCAATCCCACTTGGCCTGCTCGACAAAGACGAGAAGACCTTCGACATTAGCAGCAACCTAAGTCATGTCCTGGGAATCAAAGACGTGAGATGGATTGGAAACTTAGATACACTTAGCTACCCAGATGGTCCGTCAGTGCCCTACAGCGTGCAGTACAACATTCCTAAAACTGGGGAGGAAGCGCCCGAGATGATGGAGTTTTCCTTCACATGGGCGAAACCTGGTCCGGGGAAACCACCGAAGCTGACCTACTACTCCTACGGAGGCGGCTCATGGGGCCCGACGCCAACCGCGCCGCCGCTCTATCCGGCTCTCGGCAGGCTGAGTTATGAGTACGACAACGCCGAAATCCTTCTGAAGCAACTGCAGACTCCGTTTTTGAGCGATGCCATCTACTGGAATGAAGAGGATTTCGCGCGATACAGGGGTCAGGACAACGGCATGACATACAAAGATGTGCCGATCGATCCCTCGCAGATCGTCCCATACCTCAAGGACATTGCAGTCCAGATGGGCAAGCTGATCTTCGGTGGGTTCACATGGGGTGAACATGACACGTGCTACCAGGTCATGTACGCGAAAAAGAGGGCGAAGGAGCTTTTCGAACGACTGTACGACATCGAAAGCATGGCGGAAGAGAACTCGGATTGGGCCCACTTCCTGGGGCTGATGAGGTCAAGATCAGCCGGTTTCGGATTCGACAAGGTTACCGAACTGGTAGGCGCGATGGCGTTGGCTGTGGCCGAGCAGAACGCCGCTTTGAAAAATGTCGTTACTGCGCCGACCAATGGCGCTTGCGGTGTGGTTCCGGCAGTTCTGTACTACTACATCCTCTTTCATGCCCCCGAAAGCGAAGCGAGATGGCTCTTCGACGACAACAGCGGAGAAAACGCTGATTCCGAGCTGAACAATATCTGCAGATTCCTGTTGGTCGCCAACGCTGTGGGTGGCATCGTCAAAGCCAACGCCAACATCGCCGGAGGTCTCGGAGGCTGCCAGGCGGAGATAGGCACCGCTGCTGCGATGGCAGCCGGCGGATTGGCGGAAGCTCTTGATGGGGGCCCAGTCAAGATCTTTCAGGCAGCTGAAGCAGCTCTAGAAGCACACCTGGGTTCCACCTGCGATCCGGTTGGCGGACTGGTCGAGATCCCCTGCATCGAGCGAAACCTCAGTGCTGCGGTAACCGCCATTTCTGTTTCTCTTCAGCTTTTGGCTCTCGACCGGCAGTTTGAGACGGTCGTCCCGTTCGACAAGGTTGTGGAGACGATGGAGAACATCTCCAACAATATGGATATGGCATACAAGGAGACGTCTACCGGCGGATTGGCGAAAACGATGCTGGAAGACGTCAAAGAGAAACGCCCGGATCTTTTTCCGGACGGATCAGCGGATATTTCGGAAGGACAGATCTCGGTTTTCCGGGTGACGTGTTGAGAGCGTGGATCCCATCTACTGAAAGAACTGCGATCCCTGTGGACGGATTCGCAGAAGGAGGACAATTTGGACGCATCCAGTAGGTTAGTTGTGCAAGTCCCGGGAATGTCGAGATCTTTGCTCGCAGATATGCTTGGAGGAATCCAATACAAGGATGACAGGTTCCGCGTCGAGCGAGATACACAAGACGCAAATCTGGCTGTAGATCCCGCCACGGTGGCCATCGTTTCGACAGTCGGAACGATCATCGCAACAGAAATCATTAAGGCTGCCGTTGAACAGTTCATCGAATGGGTGAAGAAGCGTATAGGTCCCTGGCACTAACACGATTTTGGAGGCTTTCCATGGAATATTCCGATAGCGAATTAGACCGACTTGTAGCCCTGAAGGAACAAATCGAGAACGAGGTTATGCGACGCCCCGGCGTGACTGCCATCGGAGTGGGTTTTAGAACGCGTGGTGGTGAGCTTGAGAATAAACTTGCTGTAAAAGTCTATGTCGAACGGAAACAGAGATCGTCGGATATCGGGGATCAATTGATTTCTTTCCCTGGAATACCGACCGATGTCGAAGAGATGCGCAAGCCTCAACCTGACATACAACCGTATCCGCCGGATCACCGAAAGCGATACGATCCTCTGGTCGGAGGCATTGAGATTGGGCCGGCCGGGGATCAGGCTGTTGGAACACTCGGTGGCATTGTGTTTGATCGGAGCACACGGACCCCGATGCTTCTAACCAACTGGCACGTCGCCGCGGGAACAGGAAGCAATCCTATTGGGCAGCTTATGTGTCAACCAGGAAATGACCCAGCCAACGGGATTGGGACGGTCACGAGGGCGATCCTCGGTGAAACACCGTTCGGCTGGATTGACGCGGCTGTGGCTCCGCTCAACGGATCCAGGCAGTACTCTCAAAGTATGCTTAAGATCCCTGGAAGGCAGACGACAGGGATGACTCAGGGAAGGTTGCAGATGAAGGTATATAAATCTGGACGAACCACCTCTACAACCTTTGCACCCATCGAAAGCCTAGCTGTTACCGTCACCGTGGAGTATCCAGTTGGTGATGTGACGTTCTTGAACCAGATCATGATCAGACCTTTTCCCGCGCCATCTCCGATCGGACAAGTGAGCGATTCGGGGGATTCGGGATCCTTATGGCTTCAACCGGGTACTAACTTTGCGATCGGTCTCAATTTCGCGGGAGAGGGACAGAACGACCCTGTGGATCGGGCTATCGTCAACCCAATTGAAGCAGTGGTGCAAGGCATGGATATAACGTTTTCGCAGTAGTCTTCGCTTCGGTGCCTGATCCCAAGATCCTAATGCGGTGCCTCTATAAGAAGTCAAGAGGGAAAAGCTCGTCGTCGAGGCTGTGAGTCTGTGGGAAACCCGAAGAGTTTTCCAAGGGTTGTGGGAAGGTGGCGAAGCCAGTTTTCCTATAGGTACCTAGCACTAACAATGATGTTATTCTGCTAGATCAGCGTTAAGACATTTAGAAGCAGTGGGATATAACAGGTGAAGGAAGTGAATTCCGAGCCAGTTCGACGTCTGATTACGCCACCCCATCATCACTGGTCTTGCGAATCCGATCGCCCTTGACCTTGATATCCGGCGCCTTCTCTTCTTCCTTCTTCTTGGCCTTCAGAACCATCGCCTGACAGATCGACTCCCCGAACACAAACGGACCCTTGAGAGGGGACCATCCCTGATTTGCCTTGACTCAGATTTCATGCATTCAATATGTGCCAGGCGTCAAGACGGGGTAAGGCGAGGACGTACCTGGCAACGGAAAGTGGGGAGAAAGATCATTGTTAGTGCCAGGCACCTATAGGCACCTATATTGTGCTACGCCGTTACGGAGACCTGCCTACTCATCCCATCTGGCACCTACGCAGGCGCAATTCGAAGAATGCGCCCTTCGACCTTTCCTCTTGACTGCTCTATCGCTATCGTTCAAGATCATTACACAACAGTCATTGGCCCGAAACACACTGACGATGAGCATTGGGTGCCGCCATGGCAGTCAGGCGTTACATCGTCGCACTGTGGTAAGGACGGAGAGGTAGCACACATGCAGTTACAGTCACTCATCAGCCCGGCCTGCGCCGCGGCAGACACCCTTATCGATGTAGCCGACATTCTGGTCAACGGAGTCCATGCGGGTCTCGGCGAGGCCAGCGGAGTCGCCTGGGTTTACGTCTATGCCGATGCCGTCGGAGCGTCCGCAAACGCTGACGCCGCGAAGGGCAATGCGCTGGCGAGCACCGGAACAAACTCGAGCAGCTGGCAGGGATTCGGCGCCGCTTCA
>JAAESQ010000159.1 GCA_024229275.1 bacterium
CGGGGCTCGTTTCGATATTGTCCGGTGATGCCGCCTTCTTTTCTCTGATTGAGGATCCTCATGTCGTTCTTAGAGAGTGAAATGAGCTTCGCGCGCCACAATGTGAGGACTGAATCTCCATTGAAGATGGCGCTTCCCCAACCCACCTCGCGTTTCGCGCCCACCAAGCTGGTGAAACTCTGCTACACGCTCGTACATGCCGCCGAGGCGGTGGGGATCCGAGATCTTGCCGACGGCGAGTTTCAGCCAACCGACTCGACGCTCGAGGAGGGAATCGAGCGGCAGCTCAACTATCTTCTCGATCAGGTAGGTTGTGACCATCCAGGCTTTCGCTTGCTGGAGATCGGCTGCGGTTACGGACACCTGTTGGGACTTGCGCGGCAGCGGGGTGCTCATGCGGTGGGCGTCAATATATCGCCGGAGCAAGTGAAGTATTGCAACGACAACGGCTTGCAGGTGTACTGCGGCACGTATCGAGACCTTCTCGAAGCGACTCAGTGGCACGGGCAATTCGACGGTGTGATTGTGAACGGCTCGCTGGAGCATTGGGTGCAACCTGAGGATGTTCAAGCCGACAGGATGAAGCCGATTTACCAAGA
>JAAESQ010000160.1 GCA_024229275.1 bacterium
AGCTCATTGCTCATCGCCGAAAGACCCCATGGCAATCTTGGACGAATTTGGACGGCCCATGCAGAGCGCCCGCTCGCATCGCTGGCGGAACGCGCTGGCGAAGTACGACGCCGCCCAGACGACCGATGAGAACATGCGGCATTGGGCGATGGCGGACGGGCTCTCGGCCGATGCGGCCAACAGCCCCGAGGTGAGGCGGACGCTGAGGAATCGGGCTCGCTACGAGGTGGCCAACAACGCATACGCCAAGAGTCTGGTCGACACGTTGGCCACGGCCGTGATGGGCACCGGACCGCGGCTGCGAATCGATACCGGCGACAAGCGGGTCAACAAGAAGATCAAACGACGCTGGCGACGCTGGACCAAGGCGGTCGGTCTGCCCCGAAAACTGATCACTCTGCGAAAGGCCAAGTGCCGAGACGGCGAGGGGTTCGCACTCTTCATCCAGAATCCCAAGTTGGGCGACAAGGTCAAGCTCGACCTCCGCTTGATCGAGTCCGAGCAGGTGGCCACGCCGACCATGACCGGCCTGGAGAAGAACTCGGTCGACGGGATCCGCTTCGACGAAGCGGGCAATCCGCGCGTGTACGACATCCTGCGGGAACACCCGGGCAGCTCCATGCTCGGCGGCATGGGGCACGCCGGCCAGGCAGACCAGGTCGACGCCCAATACGTATTGCACATGTTCCGCGCCGATCGCCCGGGGCAACATCGCGGCATCCCGGAACTGACTCCGGCCCTGCCGCTCTTTGCCCAGTTGCGGCGCTACGTTCTTGCCGTGCTGGCGGCGGCGGAAACGGCGGCCGACTTCGCGGCGGTGATCCAGACGTCGCAACCGATCGACCCGGGCAACGGAATGCCGGGCAGCGCGCCGGGAGGCGTGGCGCCCGATCCGATGGATGTCTTCGACTTGGCTCAACGAATGGTGACCGTGCTGCCGGACGGTTATCAACTTGGTCAGATTCGCGCCGAGCAGCCTGCTTTTAATTACTTTCGGGAGCTTCAATCATGCCAACACCCCTACCTGACGATGTGGCCGATGCGTGGGCCGAAGTCTTCTGGGATCTCTACAGGAAGGACTGCGAGGCCGAGGACGAAGAGGCCGGATCACCTGGCGCGCAGCCCCAGACTCGTGAGTCTGACGCCCCAGAAACCGGGGACCGCCCCCGCAGGCGAAAGACCCGTTGAAGCATTCTCTGTCGTCTCAAGACGTTCCGTCCGCAGTGGCCGACTTCCGCGGGTCCTTCCGGGAAGGCTCGACGATCGACCCCGGGGGAATAGGCCGACTATCTGGACTGACTTTCCTGCGCGGCTGTTGCGTCACTGCCGCTGAGAATGAACCATACTGAACAAGCACCGCTCAGACGTGGCCAGATGGACGCGGACAAGCAAATGAACACACGCGCAGGGAACTGCAGTTTCTAAACGCCGGTGAGTGCGTGCAGCGCTGATCGGTCAGAGAGCGCAGCGCTCGGGGTTCAGGGTTTCCATTCTAATTGGGTTGGAGTTTGCTTGAAAGAAGGAACTCCTTCCCCCATGGGGGAAGGCCGGTTGCGGCGGTTGTTTCAGTTGCCTGGCTTGTCGTCGCTACGAGGATTCTTCCTCTTGGAGGAACGCTTCCTGGCGTCCTTGAGGCGATAGCTCTCGCCGGTCGCTTCGAGGATGTGGCAGTGGTGCGTTAGCCGGTCCAGCACTGCACCGGTGAGTCGCTGGCTGCCGAGCACTTCGGTCCACTGCTCGAACGGCAGGTTGGTGGTCACGATGACGCTGGTCCGTTCATAGGCAGCGGATATGACGTCGAAGAGCAGTTCGCTGCCGAGCTTGCTGGCCGGGACGTAGCCCAACTCGTCGAGAATCAGCAGATCAAGCTTGGCCAGCTGATTCTTCATCCGCATTAGCTGCCGCTCCTCGCGGGCTTCCATCAACTGGGTGATTAGTTCGGTCACCCGATGGAACCGGACTTTTTTGCCTTGGCCACACGCGGCGATCCCCAAGGCGGTCGCGATATGGGTTTTCCCAGTTCCGGGATGCCCGATCAGAATAATCGACTCACGCTTCTCGATGTATTCACCGCGCATCAGTTCACTGACCAGTATGCGGTTAACCGTCGGCTGGGCCTCGAACTTGAAGTCTTCAAGCGTTTTGTAGTTGGGGAACTTGGCCGCTTTCAGGCGCCGCTCGGCCGCTCGACGCTCACGGTCGATCAGTTCTTGCTCGCAGAGTTGGAGCAGGAAGCCGAGATGGTCGACGTTCTCCTTGGCGCAGCGTGCGGCGATCTTCTCGCACTCTTCGTGCATGGTCGGCATCTTGAGTGCCTTGAGATGGTGCTTCAACAGAACCGTGCTCTTAGTTTCGAGTTTCTTCATGGTTGCTTCTCCTGGTGCTGGCTGAGATCGCCGTATTGAGAGATCTGGGGCTCGGGTATATGGTGATCTTGCAGGTGGGGACGGCCGTCGAGTCGGAATAGCTTGGCCGGAGACTCGCGGCCTTCCTGCAGGAGGATCTGGATCACGTCGACCGTCATCGCTCCGATTTCCAGGGCGCGATCAATGGCTTCGGCCAATTCTCTCAACTTATGCTTTTCCAGGAGACGCAGGACCTTGATGAACTCACGACGGCCGTCGCTGCCGCTTTCCGATTCCAGCCGTCTGCGGAGCACGCCGAAGGCGTCTGGGAGATCCCATTGCTCGAACGGCTTGCCAAAGTCGAGTGAATTCGGCTTCCGCTCCAATAACGCCAGGTAATGTACGGGATCATAGTGAACGTTTTCCGACTCCCAGTCGCGGACATGCTCGGCGATCACGTGGCTGTCGGCGACGATCCGCACCCGATCCAGCGATCCGACGAGGACAACCTCACGATGTGCGTACTGTGTCGGCACGCTGTAGTCGTTCCGATCGAATCGGGTCAATGACAACGTGTTGACCTTGCCTGCCTTGACGCGTCTCGTCTCAAAACGATCCTCCGGAATCGGAAGCATCGCCTGACGATCCTCGTCGAGCAGTTCGGCCTTCGTGCCCTCCTGGCCTCGCAACTTGCGATTCAGATCATTGCGGCAGTCGTCGGCCAGCTTCTGATTGAATTGCTCGAAATCGTCAAAGTGAGGGACCGGCACCATGAAGTTCCGTCGAGCGAACTTGACCAGGCCTTCCGTGTGGCCTTTTTCGTTCGGACGGCGGACCAGGCAGAAATGGCGATCATAGAGATGGTGTGACTGCAATCGCAGGAACTCTCGCGTCGGCTTCTCGCCGCGCCCCCCAACGATCTTGGCCACGGCGATCTTCGAGTTATCGTAGCTGATCCGATTGGGCACGCCGCCAAAGAACTGGAACGCACGAACGTGACCTTCTTGAAACGTCTCGGTGCATTCGCGAGGAAACGCCTGGCAGAAGAAGGCGTCGCTGTAAGGCAGCGACATCACGCAAAACATCACCTTGATCTCGCGACCACGATAAATGGCCTTCGCCTCACCGAAATCGAACTGGGCTTCGCCCGGTGGGTGCGCCAGCGGCATGAAGACTTCGGCCGCGGCTTGCTTGTAACGACGAATCTCGTCGCGAACGACGGTGATGCCACCGGTGTAGCCGTGTTCGTCGCGGAGCCGCTCGAAGATACGCTTGCCCGTATGCCGCTGCTTCGCATTGACCTTCTTGTCGGCCTCCAGAATCTCATGGATCACCGAAATGAACGGCCCAATCTTCGGCTTGTCGCGCGCGTACTCCTTGGGCCGGTCCGGCGGCTCCGGATGTTTCAGGATCTTCTGAATCGTCCGGAAATTCAGATTGTACTTCCGGCAGGCCTCACGCCTGCTCATCTCGTCCACAAGTACGTCGCGGCGGACGTTCGTCCACGTATCCATGTCCTTAATCACTCATTTCCCTCGCGATCCTGAGCATTCTGTGACTTGTATCGATTTCTCGATAAAGGCAAGTCTTGCTCAGAATCAGCGAGCAAGGGTTATGAGCGCTGCACTTTCAAACCGGCGAAACGAAATCCGCCAGCGCTGCACTTCCTGACCGGCGTTTAGAGGTGTAAAGGGTCATTCACACTACAGGCCATGTGACACCTTGACGACGCGTGTAGAGTAGGGCAACGTTCTTTCACGAAATTGGGCCCGCGATAGATGACACTATCCGGGCCCGTGGCTCAACCCTGTATGAGAGGATTGAACAATGGCAAGTCTACCTACTTCCCCCCCGTCCGGCAAGTCAAGCCGGCCCCGATGCTCTGAGAAGGCCGAACAAGCTGCCCAGCGTATCCTGGATGTTTTCCGCTCCGGCAATCTGCCCCAGGCGTTGGCCCCGATCTTTATCAACCGCCGGGATAACGTCCCCTGCCGTAGCTGGAGTTGGTCTAACCAGCTATTGACCGCCCTGGCCGGCTACTCTGACGCCCGGTCCTATCGAGACTGGCAGGCGGTAGGCCGGCAAGTCAAGAAGGGCGAAAAATCCTTCCATATCTTGGAGCCCTGCCTCCGGACGTTCACCAAACGCGATAAGGAGACCGGGGAAGAAACCAAGGTAACAATCGTGAAGGGCTTCAAGGCCGGCCCCCGGTTCGGCTTGGAGCAAACCGAAGGCGAACCGTTGCCCGGGCCCGATCCCAAGGTAGCCAATTGGCTCGAATCCCTGCCCTTGCGCGAAGTGGCCGAGAAGTGGGGCCTGTCGGTCGACGCCTACAACGGCAAGAACGCCGGTTACCTTGGCTATTACCGCCACGGCCAGTCTATCGCCTTGGGCGTCGAGAATTGGGCGACATGGGCCCATGAGTTGGTCCACGCGGCCGACGACAAGGCGGGGACAATCACCAAAGCCCACGGTCAGCAGCCGGACAACGAAATAGTGGCCGAGTTGGGCGGGGCAGTTCTCTTGGAGGTCTTGGGCCACACCGTCGAGTCTGACCGTGGTGGCGCCTGGCAGTACATCACGCACTATGCCGAGTCTGCCAGGCTAGACCCCGTCCAGGCTTGCCAACGGCTCTTAAACCGCATTTGCAGCGCGGTCGCCCTCATCCTGGACACTGCTGAATCGATGGCCAGAGAGGGGGAGTGCAATGCAACTGCATGAAGAGCATCGCCCCCGTTGTTGGGATGATGTCGTCGGCCAGGACAAGGTTCTGGTAAAGCTGGATCGTCTTCGCAAGCGCGGCCT
>JAAESQ010000161.1 GCA_024229275.1 bacterium
GAGGACCAAGAGATTGTTCGTGCGTCCTTTGAGAGGATGAGCGTAACCCTCAATTCTGCCACTCGCAAGGACAACCAAGGAGCATTTGAGGCGTTGAAGAATCAAGGAGTTGCGTTCACGGTGCCGGACGAGAAGTTCGTAGCCAGCTGGGAGAAGGTCGCTGAGGTAGCCTCACAGCAACTCGTTACCGAACTCAGCCTCGATCCCACGCTGGTTCAACGCATCAACGACATTCTAGCTCGCTATCGCGTAGCTGGAGCTGCGGTTCCGAGCCAGCCGTGAGTGTTGAGGACTCCCCCACTGCCGGCCCACTAGCAAGAGGTTTTACGCGTTGGGTCGCAGCAATCGAAGACGGTGCATTGATAGCGCTGCTCGGGGGAATGATTGGTCTCGCGACGATCCAGATCATTCTTCGCAATATCTTCGGAACGGCCATCATGTGGGTCGATCCTGCACTTCGAGTGGCAGTGCTGTGGCTTGGATTATTGGGTGCCGTCGCGGCTAGCCGCGAAGGGCGTCACATCACAGTAGACGCACTTTCACGCGCATTGCCGAAACGATGGCAGACCTTAAGTGCTGCACTGACCGACCTGTTCACTGCCGGAGTGTCTCTCGCGCTTGCCTGGTACGGCGCACGATTGGTTATGGAAGACCGTGCCGCTGGAATCGAAGCCTTCTCTTCAATTCCGGTCTGGGTCTGCGAACTCATTCTCCCGGTAGCGTTCCTCCTGATCGCTGTACGACACATACTTGCCATCATCAGAAGATTTCGTCAGCGAGAGGCGGCGCAATGATTCTCGTTGGTGCAGCACTGTTGCTGCTGGCGTTACTCGGGGCGCCACTTTTTGCGGTCATTGCTCTCAGTGCATTGGCTGGTTTCACGAGCGCTGAGATCGATCAATCAGTCGTACTGATGGAGATCTACCGGATCGCAGAAACGCCGGTACTTCTGGCCATCCCGCTGTTCACCTTTGCTGGGTGGATCTTGGGCGAGAGCAACGCGCCGAAGCGACTCGTGCGTCTCTCGGATGCTTTACTTGGCTGGATGCCTGGCGGTCTGGCAGTTATCGCCCTAGTGACGTGTGCCCTGTTTACGGCCTTCACCGGCGCCTCGGGCGTCACGATAGTCGCGATGGGAGCGCTGCTCTATCCGGCGCTGCGCGATTCCGGATACACTGAGCGTTTCAGCCTTGGACTCGTGACGACATCGGGTTCGCTCGGGATTCTCTTCGCCCCGTCGCTACCCCTGATTCTGTACGGCATAGTCGCAGAGGTCAGCGTCGACACTTTGTTCATCGCCGGTATTCTGCCCGGCACTTTGATGCTGGTGCTGCTATCTCTGTGGAGCATGCGCGCGGGCCGTCATATTGAGACAATCACCGGAAAGGACAAACGATTCTCCTCCAGTGAAGCGTTGGCGGCTATTCGCGCGGCCGCTTGGGAACTTCCACTCCCAGTCATCGTGCTTGGCGGAGTTTACGGCGGTTTGCTGGCGGTCTCCGAAGTCGCCACGGTAACCGCACTCTATGTGCTGATCGTCGAGGTTGTCATTCATCGTGAGGTGTCGATCGGCGAACTGCGCGGAATCATCCGACAGTCGATGACCGTAGTCGGCGGCATCCTCATTATTCTCGGTGCCTCTTTGGCTTCGACCAACTTCATGATCGACCAAGAAGTACCGATGAAGCTCTTCGAGTTCACCACCGCCCATATCTCGAGCCCGATCACTTTTCTCATTCTGCTCAACATCTTCCTGTTGGTGCTCGGAACTATGCTTGATGTCTTTTCGGCGCTGGTGATCGTTGTTCCTCTGATTTTGCCGATAGCCCTCGGTTACGGCATCGATCCGATTCACCTGGGGATGATCTTTCTGGCCAACATGCAGATCGGCTACTGCACGCCACCTATCGGGATGAACTTGTTTATTGCTTCATACCGCTTCGACAAACCGATTCTGCTGCTCTACCGATCGACGATCCCGTTCCTGCTGATCCTCATTGCAGCGGTACTTATCATCACCTACTGGCCGTGGCTGTCACTAGTATTCGTGAGGTGACGGGATACCAGGTATTGTCATGACAACGAGTTCAGCACGCTCGTGGTGATTCTTCACTGTCCCCGACTAAGCTTGTGGGGCACGTCAGTCTGAAGTGATTTCGGGGCTCGAACGAGTTGGTAGTGGCGAATCTTCTGGTGCCGGTCCTGGCTTGGCGAAGGAAGGCAATCGAATCTTCGAGATCTCGCGGGCAAGAGCCAGCTCGAGGTCCCTTGTCGAAGCAAAGGCACGCGGAACGCCATCGAATCGGCTCAGAAAATCTTGCACCAAGAGTTCCACCCATTGC
>JAAESQ010000162.1 GCA_024229275.1 bacterium
GCCTGAGTTCAGCGGCGCCAACGTTCCAGCGCTTGCGCTGGACCTGGCGAAAACATTGCCGACGGCCAAGGGCCGGCGATAAGCAATGCTTTTGACAGGAGTTGGTGTCCGTCTGCAACGAAATGTTAGGCCGTGACGCTCGCAACTAGCCATAGGTGAAGTACTTCACTAACAGCCAGCGAATTAGTCCCTTCCAATCGCGATTACTGATGTAGTACCTGACTCCTCGCTCTTCCCGATCCTCATTCGCCTCAATTCGTAGGACGTTGACTACCTCGGCGACTTGGGGCTGGGAAAGGAAAAGAGTCTCGCACGCGGTACATCTCTGGAATGCTACGTTAAAGAAGTTTCCATACTCTACCGTATGGTTCGCACACGAAGGACAAAGCCCTTCCATGCCCTTACTACTGTGTAAGAAGTCGCAATCTTCGATGTCCCTACAGGATGACCCAATCAGATACGGACCGATAGTACCCTCAGGAAACTGGTGGGATCCGCACGACTCACAGTAGAGAAAGTACGTTTGATCCTCGCCGGATTCGAGCATTTCTGAATTGCAGTCGATACACGTGGACATGATGTTCCTTCGCTGTGCCTAACGCCTGAGTTCAGCGGCGCCGATGGTCTGGCGCTTGCGCCAGACTTGGCGAAAACATTGCTGACGGCCGCTTTGGGCCGGCATGCAAGGTTTTTGACAAGAATCGGTGTCCGTCTGCAACGAAATGTTAGGCATTGGCCCTAGTTGCTGTTGGTTATGAACGCCAAGAATCCCTGCCCAAGTTCGGTTGTTCGCCTTTGGGATGCACCCTGCGCAGTCATTGTAGTCTGCAGACCTTCAGTGTTTACCATGCCACCCGTGTACAGTTCACGCCACACCTGATCATAGAAACCACGACAACCGCGCAACTCGGGATACGCTTCTTCGAGAACAGCAACCAAGGATGACGTCATGCGTCGCTCCTTCATGGTTCGCCCCTGGAGCCTGAACCACTCTGGAGGATTGTTGAATAGTACGAGAATTCTAATGTGCCACACCGTGTACTGGCCAACGAGATTTAGATAGACCTGCTGCAAAGAAGCGCCGGGCGACTCAGCAGATGCTGAATTCTCGACCGCGGCACGAAGAGCAGCAAGCTTCTCGTCACAACTAGTACGGAGCGCTATGTCAGAAGCTGTAAGCACAGCATCAATAAAATCCTCATTCTCCGAGAGTTCTTCCGGCATAACCCCAAGCTTCTCCTCGATCGCGCGAACAGCTTCAGCAAGCTGCTCCCGCCATTCCTGTTGTCTACGGATCAAAGGAGGAGCAAGAACGGTGTTGAGAAGCTCAGTTGCCGGGCCGCCGACAAACGGAAGTGCAGACAGACCTGTTCTTGCGAGGGTGTGGGCAGCGTCACCGGCAGTTGGTTCAAGCGGAGGCGGATCGTATTTCTCGTTTGACATATTCAGAGCCCTTCAAATGGGGTTGCCTAAAAGCCTTGTGAAATATGGGCAACTTGAAAACAGGACCTTTGAGCCAGGGAGAGACGTCCAACGGCGTGAATCAAGGACGACACGAGTTCGAAGATTGATCTGAGTACGTTCCGGGCCGAGGCAGTACTCACCGCCCCGGCCAACACATGGCCACGGCGCCGAAACGCCGATGCTAGTAGTTTCAAGTTCATCACTGCGGCTGTGATCTTGATTTGTGCATCGACTTTTTCAAGACCTCGGAATCGAGCTCGACGAAGCCCATGGCACTCTTTGGCTTCTCCGATCTTGTGCTCGACGCGCAAACGCAGGCGACGACTGATTCTGTAACCGAGAGTCCCACGTAGTTGAAGAGCTTGGTTTCTTCCCCGTGTA
>JAAESQ010000163.1 GCA_024229275.1 bacterium
CAACTCCCGACCCGAACGGGTGACGGACGACTTGTTCGCCGACAGCGACTTCTTCGATCCAATCGACATCCTGCAGGTGAAGTACGAAATGCTGCGTCGTGTTCAGGTGGACGACTTTGCGGTCAGTCAAGCGGCAACGCTGTTTGGTTTCTCGCGTCCGTCCTTTTATCACGCTCTCGAGAGCTTCAAACGCAGCGGGTTGATTGCACTGGTACCGCAGAAGCGAGGGCCGAGAGGGGCTCACAAGCTGTCCCAGGAGGTCCTGGACTTCCTCCAGGAGGTGATGGCCGCGGAGGCATCACAGGACCTGGTCGAGGCTGTTCAGAAGGAGTTCGGCATCTCCGTTCATCGGCGAAGCATCGAGCGAGCGTTGGAGCGTGCGAAAAAAAACCGCCATAGCGGCGGCTGGGCATGAGGAACAGGTGGACACGGTGGACAGCAAGAAGCAGGTAACACGCTACGAGGATCTGCGTCGTCAAGTGGTCGGTGACGGCGGCGGACACCGGTTGGGTCGCGCCTTGTTCCAACGTGAGGGGATGAAGGCCTGGCTTGATGCGTGGTCGGACTGCGCAATGCGAGAGGCTCGCCCGCAACATGACGGATGCGATGCATCCGATCTCGCGAACCATCTCCATGGCGACTTAGGTGAACTCGTCCGTCTGCTCGCAGGCATGGCAATGGGGACTTTGCAACCCGAGGTTCAATCATGAAGACGCAACAACCGCAGACCGTGACAGCAGAGCATCGACAATGGAACGCCTTGGTCTACGTTCGGCAAGCGGTTACGCCGCACTTCGTCGAACAAACAGAGAAGGTCAAGCATCAGTGCGCATTGCGCAACCGCGCCATTGCGCTCGGTTGGGCCGCGCGAGACATCGTCGTGATCGACGCCGATATCGGCCACGGTGCCGCGGCGGCGGGGGGTCGCAAAGGCTTCGAGCGAGTGGTCACCGAAGTTGCAACGGGCCGCGTCGGCATTGTCCTCAGCCTGGACGCGTCTCGCTTGGCGCGCAACCCGTCTGACTGGCAAAGGTTGCTCGAGGCCTGTGCGCGGACCGATACACTGATCGGCAGCGCAGAGACGCTCCACAAGCCGCAGGAGCTCCGATCATGAACAGGGAGCAGCACCAGAAGGTCACGGCAAGCCACCTGAAGCGGTCTGCTCTGCTCTACGTTCGGCAGTCGACGATGCGACAGGTCTTCGAGAACACCGAGAGCACGACGCGCCAGTACGCGCTACGGGAGCGTGCCGTTGTACTCGGTTGGCCTCTTGAGGACATTGTCGTGGTTGACGGCGATCTTGGTCACACCGCGACGACGGCGGGGGAGCGTGACGGATTCGAGCGAGTCGTCACCGAGGTCGGGATGGGGCGCATCGGCATTGTGCTTGGATTGGAAGTGTCTCGCCTGGCGCGCAATTCGTCCGACTGGCATCGGCTGCTTGAGATCTGTGCACTCGCGGACACACTGATCCTCGACGAAGATGGTGTCTACAACCCGAAGGCCTTCAACGACAGGCTATTGCTCGGGTTAAAAGGACAGATGTCGGAGGCAGAGATCCACGTCATGAAGGCGCGTCTGCACGGCGGCGCCCTCAATAAGGCACGGCGTGGTGAACTCCAGGTGCCGCTGCCGACGGGACTGGTGTACGACGCGCAGAAGAAGGTCCAATTGGACCCGGACAAGCAGGTTCAGGAGTCTCTGAAGTTCTTGTTCACGACCTTTGATCGCATGGGCACCGCCACGGCCGTGATGAAGGAGTTTTACAAGAGCGAGTTACGCTTCCCACGACGGGTCAGGAAGGGTCCGCAAAAAGGTGAGTTGATATGGGAAGAAATCACTACCCAGCGCGTGCTGCAGGTGCTGCACAATCCCCGCTATGCGGGCGCCTTCGTTTGGGGACGACGAAAGCAACGTAAGCTTGCCGACGGCCGCACTCATGTTGAGTTCGTTTCACCTGACGAGTGGATCAGTCTGGTTCCCGGGGCCCACGACGGGTACATCACGTGGAAGCAGTTTCAAGACAATCAGCAACGTCTGCTCGACAACGCAAAGGCACATGGTGACGATCGGAGAAAGAGCCCGCCGCGCGAGGGCCCGGCGTTACTTCAAGGGCTTCTGTTGTGCGGGCGTTGCGGCAAACGAATGAGCACCCGTTACTACGTGCGTGCCGACGGGAGGAAGAGGCCCTACTACCTGTGCGATCGCGAACGGGCGCAAAGGAATGCCCCCAACTGTCAGATCATCCCGGGTACCAACATCGACAAGGACATTGGCGAGCTGCTGGTCGAAATGGTGACGCCCGTCTCCCTGGAAGTGGCGCTCACCGTTCAGGGTGAGATTCAATCGCGCCTCGAGGAAGCGAGTCGGCTGCGGAACAGGCAGGTCGAGCGTGCCCGATACGAAGCCGACCTCGCTCGTCAGCGGTTCATGAACGTCGATCCGAACAACCGCCTCGTTGCTGATGGACTCGAAGCGGAATGGAATGCGAAACTGCGCGACCTACAGGAGGCACAGCAGAAATGCGAGCGTGAGCACGAAGCTGACCGCACGGCACTTACCGCAGAGCAAAGCGCGCGTGTTCTCGCGTTGGCCACCGACTTCCCCAAGCTCTGGCGTGATCCGAAGACACCACAACGGGAACGAAAGCGCATGGCGCGGCTGCTGATCGAAGACGTGACGCTCATCCGAGACGACCAGATCACCGCACACGTCCGCTTCCGGGGAGGGAGCTCGCGAACGCTCACGCTACCCAACCCGCTGCGTTATTGGGAGGAGAAGCAGACGAGCCCCAAGGTGGTCGCCGAAGTCGACAAGCTCCTTGACTCCTATACGCCAGGCGTCGTTGCGGGGATCCTCAATCAGAAAGGCTGCCGCTCCGGACATGGAAAGGCGTTTACCCGACAGATGATTGTTGACCTCGTTAGAGCCAATGACTCCATTAGGAGTCGCTATCAGCGATTACGCGAAAAGGGATACCTGACCCAGGAGGAGATGGCCGAGCGACTTGGCGTCATCTCACAGACAGTCAGGACATGGGCGCGTCAGGGACTGCTTCGTGCCCATCCGTACACGGACAGGGGCCAGTGCCTCTACGAGCCACCAGGCAAAAACCCGCCGACCAAGAAGCAAGGTCACCCAAAGCTCGCTGACCGACGGCGGCATGCGGAAGTTCCATCACTACAACGGAAGGAGATGTAGTATGAGTGACAGCCCTTGCCGGTGAGCTGAACCTGATAGACCGACTGTAGGCTGAGATCCTCGAGCTGGAGGTCGACCACTTCTTGAGCCCGTGCACCGGTGTTGTAGAGGAACAAGAGCAGGGCGTAGTCTCGCCGGGCGTTGCGCGCCTGCGGGTCGACGCTGTCGAGCATCGCCCGCAGCTCCGCTTCTTCGAGGTATTCGACGGGGCGGTGCGGCGTGCGTTTGAGGGGGATGTCGCAAATCGATTGACATTGCATCAGGGCATTGGGCTCTTGGGTGGCCAGGTGGCGAAAGAACGCGCGCAATGCCGAGAGTCGACAGTTGCGTGTGTGGACGCCATTGCCACGCGTCGTCTCAAGGTCGTGGAGGAATGCCAGTACTGCAGTCGCATCGATGTCCTCCAGCAGCAGCTTATCGGGCAGTTTTTTGCTGCGCCGAGAGACGAACTGCAAAAGCAGCTTCACACTGTCGCGATAGCTGAAGATCGTGTTCG
>JAAESQ010000164.1 GCA_024229275.1 bacterium
GTATTGGGCAAGAAAACTGGAGCCTATAAGTTCGAAAAGCGGCGCAAAGAGCTGAAGAAGAAGAAGAAGAAGGAAGACAAGCTCAAAAGGCGCCAGGGAAAAGACGAAGATCAAGAAGAGCCTGTTCCGGGTGGTGGTCAGCTTCCTGAATAGTTCAACAGCCGCAATTGCTCGGGATCCAGATTTAAGAGCGGCCTGCGGTTGAGTCCGAATGATGGTGACATCGTCACAAGCACGTACAATGTCGCCATGTTCAACACAAACAACCTGAAGAAACATCAACTCTCAGCTCGCGGAGAGAAACTTCTGACGAGCCCTCCTTTACCAGAATACCTTCAGGAGCACTTTGCCCGTTCGGCGAAGCCGGCGAGCACACAGGAATACATCCCTATGTGTATCGCCGAGAACCGCTTGGTGTGGGACCTGCTTCAGCCGAAGATGGCTGATTGCCGCGACGTCCCTCATCAGGCGCTGTGCTACGACGCGATGATCGGTTCGCAGCGATTTCGAGAGCAGTTGACTCGATTCATGGGCCGGACGTTCCTAGGACGACAGTTTGAGCCGGAACAAGTTGCAGTACTTGCCGGCGCCGGAAGTGTGCTCGAGATTCTATTTCATGTTCTCGCGGATCCTGGCGAGGGGGTGCTGGTGCCGACGCCGAGCTATGCAGGCTTCTGGGAGGATCTTGAGACCCGTGACGAACTCACCATAGTGCCGGTTCACTGCTCAAGCAGTGATGGTTTTCGATTGACCACCGAGGGACTGGACCGCGCACTGGAGGAGTCATGCCGGCCAATCCGTGCTCTCCTCGTCACCTCGCCAAACAATCCGTTAGGTACGGTCTACAGTCCTGAAGAAATTGATCAGATCCTTCTTTGGGCTGAGAATGCTCGCATCCACGTGATCTTCGACGAGATCTACGCACTCTCGGTCTTTGGCCAACGCGATTTCTCGAGCTGTTCGAGTGTGAGGACCTCGATCGGCGAGCGAGTTCACATCGTCTGGGCGTTCAGCAAAGACTTCGGAGCCAGTGGTTTGCGCTGTGGGCTCCTGGTGAGTGAGAACGAGGCTGTAGTGGCTGCTGTAGATGCTCTTGCTTATTGGGCATGTTGCTCAGGCGACACGCAGTTTCTGCTCGGCGAGATGATTGCCGACGATGCTTGGGTCGACGGATATGTCCGTGAGATGAAGACTCGGCTCGCGTCGTCATATGATCTCGTTACAGCCCATCTTGGAACAGGCGATATCCCTTTCCTGAGAGCGGAGGCCGGGTTCTTCCTGGTTCTCGATCTGCGGACGTACCTTGCTGAGCAGACATGGGACGCAGAGTATCGCCTGTGGAGGCGCCTCCTCGAAGAGGTCAATGTGAATCTCACGCCAGGTTCTGCCTGCCACTGTGGCGAACCTGGGTTCTTTCGACTGTGCTTCGCGAGCGTTGACCCGGAGAGAGCGGTTGAAGGTGTAGATCGAATAACTGGAGTGCTTCGGAAACTCTAACCGCCTCTCCTTAGCTCCACACGTCGGGGATCATTGCCAGAGATATAGACAAGCTGGGTCTCGTGTGAAATGGCAGGATCTGCTCGATGTGACGGTGAGCACACTCCGCTGGACTCACTGCAGATAGATTGCCGAGTGACAACACTTCGATTCGGAGGCCGGTATGTGGAAACGGGGAGAGAACGAAGATGGTATGGGTGTAGGTGCAGTCGCAGATATCTCAGTGCCGAAGCCTTCGTCCCGCTCGGCGGGGAAAGCTAACAGTGGACTTGCCACGATCGGACCTTCCATTACAGTCAAAGGTGACGTAATTGGTGATGAGGATCTGATGATCCAAGGCCAAGTTGAGGGCACGGTCGTACTTAAGAAACACTCCATTGTAGTTGGCGTTGAAGGGCGGGTTAGAGCAGATCTGTCGGCTCGCACAGTCATGGTCGAGGGTGAGGTCAAGGGTAACTTGACAGGTCAAGAGCAAGTAATTCTCCGTCAATCTGCTCGAGTGGACGGCAACATCAGTTGTCCACGAGTAACGGTCGAAGACGGTGCCAGTTTCCGAGGAGGAATCGACATGCGGGGCGCAACTGAATCGCCTCAGTCGGTTGCGACGCACCCAAGTGTCAAGTCGCGACAGAGATCCACTCCGCACGAGCACAGTAACGCCGCATCCAGTGACGAAGCCAAGAAAGTAGGAAACAGGTAGATGCGGTGGGGCTTCCCCCGGCGCGCTCGAGCTCCGGCAGCGGCTGTTGGTGACCTGCAGCGAATGCCGTCCGAGAGACTCAGATCTCCGGGCCTCGGGGTCGCTCTTGCTGGACTACCGGAGGATGGTGGTGGTCGAATCCTGGACATGAGCGCATCATCCGTCGTCAATCTTGACCAGTTGATGGTGGTTGCACATCATGTCCGGGTTGTAGATTCACTGCAACCCAACGATTCAAGGTGGTCTCAGCTGATGCCTCAGGTTGATTCGGGCGAAGTGATCGGTGATTTAGAACCTGTAGTGGCGGAACTGTTCCCCGATGAATGGGGACCATTCGATGTAGTTCTCGCATGGGATCTCCTCAACTATCTGACGGTCGAGGGAGTGACAGCGCTCGCGCAAAGGCTGGCGGGATTGTGCAGTCCGGAAGCCAAGCTCTTTGCCCAAGTAGTTGCGGTGGGCGACATGGCGGCCCTGCCAGCGCGGTATCGCATCGTGGCTTCGGATCAGATCGAGGTCTCAACTGCGACAGCAGCACGAAGATCCGCGCCTGGGTGGCCCTTTGCAAAGTTCGAAAGATTACTCTCCGGTTTTGAAGTCGAGTGCTCCTTCATCATGCGCCATGGAGTTCAAGAATACGTCGCAGTGCGAACATAAACGGTTTTCCGTTGTCCGCTGACTCGCGAGAGAGCTTCCGGGACAGCGACAGACTGCAGCGACGCTCCAATTGCCCCTTGACCTAGACTGGAGCAGGCGCCGCACTCTGACCTGCCCAGCTTCCTGCAACTGCCCTTGTTGCTGCTGAATCCAGAATCGAGACACTGCCGGTATTGACCAGCATCTTCTGACGAGGACTTGACCTAGTCGGGCCGAGTAAGTTCCGCATTGATCAATACTCGAGTGCATATTATGAGAGTGAGTATCAAGGGGGGGGGTCATAGAATGCTCCGAAACCGAACCTCGTCGATTCTATTAAGGAACTTGGCATCGAAGTCAAAGGCATGGGTGTGCCCCTGACACAAGCTCTCAAAGATCCCAATACCGAAGTTCTGACATTCTGACTCTGATTGCGTCTCGATGCCTCCGCCTCACGGTTCTACTGGAGTCACCTAGTCCCCGATGACCCTGAGGATGGTGGGGCTGATGGATTATTATGCGTGCTATTTGCCGTCTACCCGTTCGTCCCGCATAGCCGTCTTATGCCTCTTTGTCCTTCTGCACACACCGCACTCCCTCGCCCTTGTGGCCTGGAAGGAAACACCCGAGGCATGACACGCATGCTGCCCGGGCTCTGTCACCACTGAGCCAGCGGCGAGGAAGATCGGGCTCCCGGATAAGTGGACGAGACATCGAGAGGTAGTCCGCCGCTCCGGAATCGATGACTGATTCCATGATATCGAGTGAGCGGAGCCCACCAACAAGCATGAGCGGCAGGTCACCGGTTGCCGATCGGATCACCTTTGCCTGTTCGAGGAAGTATGCCTCGTCTTCAGGCTGAACGATGTTCGGTCGCGCCGGCCCCAGCTTTCCAGAGCCGGGAGTTCCTCCGGAAACCTCAATCGCATCGATGCCGTTGGCGGCGAGTTCGGTAGCGAGAAAGACTGAATCCTGCTCAGTCGTCGATCCTTCCATGAAATCATCAACATTGAGTTTGATCAAGACCGGAAAACCTGAGCCTACTGCAGAGCGGATTGCTTGATACACATCAAGGCAGAAGCGGGACCTTTTCGACCGATCACCGCCATACTCGTCGGTTCGTACGTTGCGGGAAGGAGAGAGGAACTGCGCCAGTAGGTAGCCGTGCGCACCGTGGAGTTGGACGCCGTCGAATCCAGCGTCGCGCAGTCTTCGTGCGGCATCGGCGAAGCTGTAGACGATTTCGTCAATTTCCATCCGACTCAAAGCCTGAGGTGTTTCACGATAGCCGGGACTCTCCACCGCACTCGGGGCGACAGGGTGCAACCCTCCATTTGTTCTACTGTCTGCTTGGCCTCCGCAATGGACGATCTGTCCCACAATCTTTCCACCGCGTTCATGGACCGCAGTTGCGAGGCGCGTAATTCCCGGGAGCAAGGCGTCAGAATAAATGCCGACTTGACCCGGCGTTTGCTTTCCGACCGGTTGAACGTAGAGATAGCTCGAGATGATCAGCCCAATACCGCCGTCTGCGAGTTGCTCATACGTCTGAACCAGAGGAGAAGTGACACCTCCGTCTTCGTCGGCCAGTCCTTCCCAGGTTGCCGAACGGACAAGGCGATTGGTGAGTTGAATCCCAGCGAGGTTCGTGCTTTCAAAAATCTCTGGCATTGCTGTGATCCTCCCCGTCAGATCTGAGATAACGAGGATACATGATGGTGATCGATTACCAGGAGTAGGCTCGGGATCCTTGAACACTCCGGCATTCTTTCCTTTCGGACGAGCGCATTGGATTAGGCATTCGCTCTCGCCATCGTCATCCTCATCGTCGTCGTTTGGCAGGGTCCGTGAGAATACGATGACGATGAGGATGACGATGAAGACTGGATCATGCGCCCGTCCGCATGTCCAAGTTGCCGATGGCTTCTTCCACTTACCCCTTCACTGTCCAGCCCTTGGCCTTCAGCGTGTCCCGCAGCCTTTCGCGATGATCGCCTTGCAGTTCTACACGGTCTTCGGCGACAGTGCCTCCCGTGCTGCATGCCCGTTTGAGTTCTTTGGCGAGGTCCTTGAGGAATGTGCCGTTGCGCGGTAGGCCTTCTACGACAGTTACCGTCTTCCCCCGACGACCAGATTTCTCGATACGGAGCCTCGCCACGACACGGTCTGGTATCGGTTCCTCGAGGTGGGATGAACAATGGCACGCATCGACAGGCCAACCGCACTTTGGACACATCCTGCCAGTCTCCGTGGAGAAAACGGTTAATCCACGGTTTTTCTTTTTCATGGTCTTCACCGGTACGTTGTATTCCTGATCACTAGGCGTGAACGGTAGCAGCCGCCGTAGCCAAATATGCTTGACCCAGCCGCTGCCATTCTCGCTGTGCAGACCGTGCCTGGCGATGGGTTCGTTTCAGCTGCCGCTTCAGGTTTCGAGATTCGGGAAGGCGATTCCCTCCCGTTCGCAGTGTTGCTTGCCATTTCGAACGAACCGCTTTGAGCTCTTCCAAGGTCTGTTCGCAACGCTCTTCGGCGGATGCGAATTGCTGACGAAGCTGCGACAGGGGAGACTCACTCATTGCAGTCTGTGCTCGCTCGCGGAACTCATTGAATGCCTCTTCAAGAGAATCGAATCGTTCGCTGAACTGGCGTTGCGCCTCGGCGAAAAGTCGCTGCAATCGAATATCGACGTGACTCCGTCTGAGGTCTTGAGCGAGACCCAAGCGCGAGAGCAACCAGATGAGCCACTTGCTTGGGTCCCAGTTGTACCAGAGGGCGCCGTTGCGGTAGTCCGCTTGAAACGAATGGTGATAGTTGTGGTAGCCCTCGCCGAAAGTGAAGAATGAGAGGAACCAGTTGTCCTTTGCTGAGTGTGCGGTTGACCAGCGCTGGCTGCCCCAGATATGGGCGGCAGAGTTGATGAGAAAAGTGAAATGGTGAGTGAGCACCACTCGGACCAGCAGCGCGAAAATGAACATTCCTAACATTCTTCCGGTGATCAGACCGAGGCCAATGGTGATCGCCAGGTTGGTGACGGTGCTGACTGCCAGATAGTACTTGTGCTGCCAACGACAAATCGGGTCCTTCCAAAGGTCGGGCACGTTCGACGTATCGTCGTGCTTTGAGCCCTCGACCATGATCCAACCCATGTGTGAGTACCAGAAGCCTTCTTGAGGATTGTATGGATCGTCTTGTGAATCAACGTGGCGATGATGGAAACGGTGAGCTGCGGCCCACGCAATGATGCTGTTCTCCCAGGCGGCGGCGCCGAATAGCGCGAAGAAGAGTCGCACCGGGAACGAAGCCTGGTACGCACGGTGTGAGAACAGTCGATGATAGCCGGCCGTCACGCTAAGTCCGACGACAATCCACAAGGCGACGCAAGCAGTGACCTCGATCCAGGTGATGCCGACCGAGACGGCATACCAGGTGGCTGTGATGATTGCAGCAGGTGGAGTCAGGGTCAGGAAGGCAGCATTCGACCAAACGATTGAGCGTTTGGGTGTTGGATTCTCGATCTGTGTTCTGGAAGTCATCACTGGATTAGGTGTTCCCTTCGGATTGTGAACTCTCCGCTACTTGTCTTTTCAGCGCCTACACCACGGTAGCACGATGGACGGCAATTGAGATGCAATCGCTTTGATTATGATTGCCGGTTCGGGGAGACCTTGGCAAGAATCGTGGCAATGCTATTCGGGCCTCGGTCCGTCAACGAGCTAGGCATGCTTTGGCTCATCTCAAAGACTGTGGCAAAGTAGTGGAGAGAGTTTCCTAGGGAGAGGGTCGGGATTCGCGCAACGTGTGGAACAACAATTAGGGGGGAAGATGCCGGGATCGGTCGATTTTGAGTACGACGAAGGGCTGAACCTCGTCTTCACCGTCGATAAGTGGGAGATTCGCGAGAAAGAGGATGTCGATGGGTTCTTCGGAGAGTACGAAAGGTACTTCGACACCATCGGCAAGAAGTTCTACATGATCTCCTGCATCGATGGATTGCTCGTTCAGGGACCCATTTCGGACTACTACGCAGAACGTGCGCGATTCATCGCCGGGAAGTACCTTCTTGGTTTTGCGCGTTGGGGATCGGATTCGTGGGCGAGGATGACAGTTCGGGCGACCTCAAAAAAGGCTCAGTTGCTGGCAAATATCTTCGATACTCGAGAGGATGCGGTCGAAGCGATTAAGAGGATGCAGGCGTAGGCAGATTCGCGATGTAGATCGTGTGTTCAGGACTGCGGGGATCGAGTACGGCGTTGATTCTGTCTGCATGAACCCTGAATCCGACTCGGCCGAGTCTCTCAGCGAATTCGGGTTGAGGGTCGGCCGACCATACACCCAGAACCCCTCCGGGTCGGAGTGCTGTGCGGATCGTGGTGAGGCCCGGTGTTGAGTAGAGTTCATCATTGGATGGGAGTGTGAGCGCCGATGGCCCGTTGTCGATGTCGATGATGATCGCATCGAACGAGTTTTGGCTTTCTGCGATGACCTCGACCACATCGCGTTGGACAATCGAAACGCGGCTGTCAGCCAGCGGAGCGTTCGCCAGGTGCGCGAGTTCGTTGTGATTCCAGTTGACAATCGCGCCGAAGAACTCGGCGACGACAATCTCTGTAGTATCCGGAGAAGCGTTCAATGCAGCGCGAAGCGTGAATCCCATGCCAAGGCCGCCAATCAAGATCCGAGGCGCCGGGGAGGCGATGCGCGAGACGACACGTTCAGCGAGCGCGTCTTCCGATCGGTGGGTGCGGCTCGACATCAGTTCATAGCCGTTGACGCGAATGCCGTACACACCGTATCGCTCGTACAAGACAACTTCATGGCCGTTTGGGGTAGTCGTCCGACTCAGGAGATTTTGGAAGTTCATTGCAATTTGTAGTTCGTTCTCAGGATAGCAAAGCAGAGGATTGATAGTCGGCCCTGGATGCTCGGTTTGCATTCAAATCATGCATAGCGGAGAATCGCTGGTTGGAAGGAGTCCCTCATGCGCCGATTCGTTTCTGTTCTTCTGGTGACGGTGTGTCTGTTCGCGTTGGGCTGTTCGGGTACGAAGATCCTCGCAGATTGGGATCGGCGGATCGATTTCTCAAAATTCAGTACTTTTGGTTACGGCATCGACAGTGAAGAAGGCGAATTTGTCGTTAGAGAAATCATCGAAGCACTCGTCGCGGATCAACTTCGGGCGAAGGGAATGCGACTGGATGAGGGCTCACCCGATTTGAAGATCTTTGTGCAGGGTTCGTCGGGGGAGAACATCAGGATCCAGCCCTTTGCCTACAACTACACACCATACGGCGGTTGGGGTGGCTGGTACGGCTACGGTTGGGGTGGCTACTACAATTACAGCACCATTGCTACGCGAGACGTTCAGGTCGGTACAGTCATTGTTGACCTCGTAGTAGCCGAAACAAGTGAATTGGTATGGCGTGGCTACGTACGGGCCGCGATTTCAGATACAGCCAAGGATGAGAAGCGAATCGCCAACGTCGAGTCGATCCTTACCAGGATGTTCGTCGATTTTCCTCCGCCATTGGAAGCGGCGCCTACTTCGCGCTGAACAATGCGCGCTCGACCGGTGGTAGGCTCTCCCAACGACGAGCAATCCAGCTGACGCCGGCAAGAAAAGCGCGTGCACGGTCGGTTTCCGGGCAGACGCTTCGCAACAGTGACCAGAACTTCGGTGAGTGATTGGCGTGAAATGAATGTGCGAGTTCATGAGCCATCACAGCCTCGAGAACCCAGCGTGGCAACTCGCCTAAGCCTGCGTTCAACCTAATGATTCCTGTACCTTGGCTGTAGCTGCCCCAGCGCGAGCGCTGCGTGGTTACGAAACGAACGTCTGAAACTCGTGGTGCTTTGGGAAACCTTGCGGCAATCCTTTTGGCAACCTTCAGCGCTGCCTCATCGGCATTCAGCGTTGCTGCGCGTGCTCGTCGTACAAGGCGACCGGCGAGACGCAGTACAACCTCATCGAGCTCGCGCTGAGGCACCTCGGGTGGCGCGCTGACCCGAAGTTCGTCATCGACCAACCGGACGTTGATGTTGCGAACGCGTTTGCGCACGATCCGCGTTCGCAGCTTTATGCCGTCAACTTCTAGTACGCCATGAACTTCCTTCACCCGGTGATTGTACGCCATGGATGATCGACAACAGGGCTCTCATCCGTAGTAGTGAATCCTCTCCAAGCTTGTTGGCCGCTTCCGCAATGTGAGCAGTGAACTCAACGATATGCTGACTGGGGAAGTTGTCAGTTCGGCGTAACTCCCTGGAAAGTATGAAGCTCGCTGTTGTGAGCCCGTGGAGCGCGAAATGGAGTTGATCGGTTGAGCCGGCGCGCATAGGGATGCTGAACAGCAGGGAGCACTTCGTTGACGATGAGGTTGAGGACGGCCTCCTCTTGGTCGTTTGCCTCGTCCCAGCCGACTTCACCGTCTGAGGACGCGACGATAACAAGGTCGAGTTCAGGGACGCAGAAGACGAACTGGCCGGCGAAACCCCATGCGAGGAATGCGCCTCCCCGCACGTTTCGGTCGAGCCACCATAAATACCCGTAGTCAATCGCCTGGAGGGGCCCGAAGCTTGCGTTGAGCAGGATCTTGGCAGAGGACGCCTCGGCAACCCACGAGGGTGAGATAACTTGCTCACCGCCCCACTGTCCATCTTGAAGAAAGAGCACGCCGAGTCTCGCCATGTCCTCGGCTCGAAGCCACAGTCCATGGCCTCCGAAAGGCGCTCCTTGGCTGTCCCGTTGCCAGTATCGCGAGGTGATACCGAGAGGCTGAAACAGGTACGCATCCGCGAAGTCCAGCGTATGGATTCCGGTCGCTTCCCTCAACACAAGGGAGAGTAGGTGTGACGCGGCTGTGTCGTAGTAATAGTAGGTGCCGGGTGTGTGATTCAGCGGTTGATCGAGAATCCATGCGGCCTGATCTGATGAGCTGGTCCAGCTGAACCACATGCTGCTTTCGTGCCAGTCGATGCCACTGGTCATCGTCAGGAGATGACGAATGGTGATGCCTTGCTTGTTTGCAGGGAGGGGTAGAAGGCGCTGAGGAAGGTAGTCGACCATTCGAGCGTCAACGCTGGTGATGAATCCCCGCTCGATGGCGATACCAATCAGGGTGGAAACAACGCTCTTGGTCACTGAGAATACGTGATGGCGGGACGGCGGGTAGGTTTGCATGAATTGCTCGGCGACAACATGGCCATTGCGGACCACCATCAGTGCCCGTAAGCCCTCTACATCGTGGGCATTGTCGAAGGCTGCTTCCAGTAGCTGCCGGTTGATCAGCTGTTCCTCAGGTGCTGCATGCGGCAGTGGCTCGAACGCGAATCCTGTTGGGACCGTTGCGAGCAATGCGGACACGGAGACAACAATGGCTGCCGCGGAATGGGTCCAAAACTTTGGTCGGAATTCCAGTTTTTGCTCCGTGTTCATGCTTTAACCCCATTGCAGTCCCGCGCAACGTGATGTTTGCCGTGGCGCAGGGTTGGTGGACCAGGGTGTGTCCCTTGATCATACGGCGAATCGATCGTCTCGGTTATTGTGGGTCGGATCGGCAGGAGGGTTGTGGAACGTCGTAATAGCTTGACCTGGGTGGGGCGTTCGGGGACATAATCGGGTGCCAGTGAACCCGAAGTGGAGGAACAGGTTGTGTTGACGATCATACGCGGAGGAACGGTGCTCGCGCCCGAGTTGCTGGGTGTGAAAGATGTCCTGGTCGCCGGCGAGCGAATCGCGGCGATCTCCGATCCGGGAACGATTGGTATTACCGGAGTTGACGTCGGCGAGATCGATGCCGAGGGTGCATGGGTATTGCCCGGCCTCGTCGATAGCCATGTGCACCTCCTTGGAGGAGGAGGCGAGGGCGGCCCAGCCACTCGAGTGCCGGAGATCCGAGTTGAAGAGATCGTGGCTCAGGGAGTGACCACTGTTATCGGATGTCTTGGTACCGATGGCGTGACGCGCCACATGAGTTCGCTGTTGGCGAAGGCACGTGGCCTGGACGCTGAAGGCATTAGCGCCTTCGTCTTTGTTGGATCCTATGAGCTTCCTGTTCAGACCATCACCGGCAGTGTGCGAACTGATCTAGTGCTCATCGACAAGGTTCTCGGCGCCGGAGAAATCGCGATTTCCGATCATCGCTCATCACAACCGACGTTTGAACAACTCGCTCAACTCGCGGCCGAGTGTCGCGTGGGCGGCATGCTTGGCGGTAAGGCCGGTATCCTTCACCTTCACCTCGGCGATGGCTCGGGACGCCTTGAACTCGTGTTCCGGATCCTGCGGGAGACGGAGATCCCTTCCTCCCAGATCGTTCCGACGCACTGCAATCGCAATCCCGAGCTCCTCAAGCAAGCCTTGCGCTTTGCAGCAAAGGGAGGGTGCATTGACCTCACAGCAGGACTTGGTGGGCATGACGGTGGTTTGTCAGTGCAGGATTCAGTGCGCCGGGCCCTTGTGCATGGGGTCGCCATGGATCGAATCACAGTTAGTTCCGACGCCAATGGAAGCTTGCCGGAGTTCGACGATGAAGGCAACCTAGTACGGCTTGGGGTGGGCTCACAAGATACTTTGCTCGACAGCTTGCGCTCGCTGGTCAAGGGTGAGCTGCTCGAGCTTGGCCAAGCGAGTTCGCTCTATTGCGAGAACCCGGCGCGAGTGTATGGCCTCGACCGAAAGGGTCGACTCAAGGTTGGTTCGGATGCGGATGTGTTGGTGCTCGATTCAGAACTCGAGGTCAAACACGTACTCGCACGAGGGCGACAGGCCGTAAGAGATGGAGAGGTTGTACTCCGTGGCACCTTCTCCTCGGCATCGGAAGGAGACTGCGCATGACGTCTCCAACGCGACAGTCTGCGTTGACCTCGTTCAGAGTGCTGACCTTGCTGAGCCTCCTCCCATTTCTATTCCATTCGGCGCTAGCTATGGGCTCTGCCTTGAGCACGCCACAGATGCGTGGTCTTGAGCCATCCGACATACTCGGCCTTCAGACGCCCTCGGATCCACAGATCTCTCCAGACGGATCCCGAGTGGCGTTTGTCCTCAGCGCTTTTGACTCTTCGAAATCTCGGGCAAGCAGTATTTGGCTCATCGACAGCGACGGCAGTGAACTCCGGTCAGTGAGTGGAGATGATGCCCGGCAGCGAGTCCCTCGGTGGTCACCGGATGGCAAACTGCTTGCCTTTCTCGCCCAGGCCGAGCGGGGGGGACCATCTCAGCTCGTGCTTCGTTCGCTTGGAGAGGAAGCATCAGAGATTCTGCGCACTGATGTCCAGGGTGTGCGTGACTTGAGGTGGTCGCCGGATGGTCAGCAGATTGCTTTGCTGCAACTCGACCCCGACACCAGACTCCCAGGTGACCATGTGCGTGTGGTCGGTGAGTACGATCGCCACATCGGCCTTTGGCTCCTCGATATCGGGAGCGGGAAAAGATCCAGACTGGGACCAGTTGACACCAGTTTCTGGTCCTGTCGTTGGTCGCCTGACGGCGCCTCTATCGTCGGTTTGGCTTCAGACCTTCCGACGCCAGAAGGACAGGAATACCGCGGACGTATCGTCGTTGTCGACGTGGCGAACGGCAAAGCCCGTACCCTCACTGAGCGTGCCAATCCGCAAGCCGCACCATCGTTCTCTCCGGATGGGCAGTGGGTGGCGTACACAGGGCCGGTTGGCGATTTCAAGGAGCGAGGTATTCCGTACGTGATTGCGGCTGAGGGTGGCGATCCGACTCCGCTGATGCGGCACTATCCAGGCCATGCTTGGGATGTGAGATGGCATCCCAACGATGGAAGCCTGCTGATCGGTCTCACCGTAGGGCCGGAAAGCGCTCTAGCCAGGCTCGACCTTGAAGACAAAGTGACTCGATTGCAAACGTTGCATCATTCATTGATTCCCTATTGGAAAGCCGCGTGGTCGGCAAACGCTGATGGCACGACCGCTGCGTTTCTATCTGAAGAGGGTCGACCGGCAAACGAAGTCTGGATTGGTAGCCTCGACGGAACCTCACGCCGAAGGTTGACCACTCTCAATCAGCAGCTCGACGACATAGATCTCGGAATCGCCAAGGTCGTTCGCTGGACCAATTCCACGGATGGTGCTTCGGTCGAGGGCATGCTGGTGAAGCCGCCCAGCTTTGAGCCTGGTCGCCGATATCCGCTGGTCGTGTGGCTGCATGGAGGTCCAGCCTACAACTGGGGTTTCGGAGGCCATCTCGACGGATGGTCACAACTGTTGGTATCACGTGGATATTTGGTGCTTCTTCCCAACTTCCGTGGTAGTTCGGGCTACGGCATGGATTGGATGATGGCCAATGTTCGTGATTGGGGCAACGGCCCCTTGGGTGATGTCATGGCCGGGGTCGATCATCTGATCAAGAGTGGACTCGTCGATGGAGAGAGGCTGTTTCTTGGGGGCGGGAGCTTCGGGGGTTATCTTAGTTTTTGGGCGCTCACGCAGACTGATCGCTTCAAGGCGGCATTTGTGCGCGCGGGTATCTCTGACGTCGCCACCGAGCATGCGCTGACTGACGAACCATCGTATCTGATTGGGTACTACGGTGCCACGCCATACGACGAACCCGACCTGTATCGCGAAGCATCGCCATTGACCTGGGTTGACAGAGTGAAAACCCCGCTTCTGATCATTCACGGCGAGCGAGACGCGCGGGTTCCGCTGGAGCAAGGGCTGCGTTTTTATGATGCGCTACGCCA
>JAAESQ010000165.1 GCA_024229275.1 bacterium
GCCACATCCAGACCAATCGAACCGGTGCCTCGTGTTTTCGCCTCTAGCACCAGTCTGTACTGCTTTTCGGCCTGCTCCAGCTTGCCTTGACGCCGATATACATTACCTAGATTGTTCAAAGTCCCAAGAGTCAGGGTATGCTCTTCGCCAAGCACCCTGACCCTTCGTGTATACAGATCTAGATTGAGGCGTTCAGCTTCTTCGTAGTCACCCTTGATTGACGCCACAACGGCCAGGTTTCCGATGATCCAGAGGGCGTTCAGATCATCTGGCGCCAGGCGATCTTCGTAGATGTACTGAGCACGTTCAAGCAGTTGTTTGGCTTCGTCCAGGTACTTCCCTCGCTGGTGGATCAGAACTGTCGCCAAAGCAATCATCGCAGACGCTTCGAGATAGTCATTCGGGCCATACTCCTGGGTGACCAGAGCTAGATTCTTGCGCATCAGGTCTTCGGCCTCATCGTACCTTCCCTGGTCGCGCATGATGGCGGCCAATTGGTTTGTAGCCTTCACCAGAGTTCGGACGTCCGGTTCAGCTGTCAAACGGACCAGCTCAATAGCCTCACGTGCGTACTCCTCCGCTTCATCATAACGTCCGGCCTCGCTTAAGGCTCGAGCCAAGGTAACTGTTGATTGAATGGTATGAATATGTGAGGGGCCGAGGACCTTGCTTTGTGCCTCGATCACTTCACGGTGGATCGTCTCACCGGCCGAGAGTTCACCTCGCGAGACATAGACAGCCGCCAGATGGTGACGAGTCCTCAAAGTGTCCGGGTCGGTTCTCCCAAGCAGATCAAGGCGGGCATCGCAAGCGGCATCGAGAAGAGCTTCTGCCCGCTCAAGTTCGCCAAGCGTATAGTATGCCACGCCTATGGTCGTTTTGAGTTCGGCTACTACCAGTGGGTGGCGATCAAGCTCCGAGTCCAAGCGATTTGCAGCGCGCGCGAGGACTTCAGTTACTCGCACGGCCGCCCCGCCATCGCCCGGATTGACGCTGGACAACATGTCGACGAGAAACACGTTGACGGCTTCTGCTTGATCGCGAGCCTGCCGTGCTTTGACGAATCCGACCGAAGAGACCGCGGTGGCAATGACCAGGAGGCAGGCAAAAGCCCCGGCCACAATGCGACGCCGCTGGCGACGAGGTCGTTGGTGAATGTCCTCCAGTCGCTTGGCAACCTGTTCTGCGCTTGGTCGTTCACTTGGCCACAACGATTTCAAAGCTGAAACAAGGGATTCTAGCTCAGCGTCTACGCCAGTCATTGGTTCGGTCTCGCCCCACGCAGCTCGGCGCACCACTTCGTCTAGTTCGAATTCTTCAGGCATTGGTGACCGACCGGAGAAAAGTTCCTGTAGTACCAGACCCAGGGAGTACATATCGCTAGCGACTGATACGTGAGCTCCCCGGGCTTGCTCTGGACTCATGTACCGCGGTGTTCCAACAATCGTGCTGAATCGCGTCACCATGGCCTCAACAGCAGTTTGAACCTGCTTTTTGTCTTCAGATGAGGATGGGTAGGAGTGATGGATTTGATCGCTCTGTTCTGCACGAGCAAGACCAAAATCTAGCACTTTGGCTACTGCTTCACTGGTGACGAGGATGTTTTGCGGTTTGAGGTCACGGTGAACAATGCCCAAAGCGTGGGCCGATTGAAGAGCAGCAACGATCTGCCGCGCGACGTTTAAGCGTTCCTTGAATGAAGGATTGCGGTCAATGAACTCGCGCAGGTTGACGCCGTCCACAAGCTCCAAGACGATGAAATCGATTTCGTCGGTTTCGACAAAATTATGCACCGCGCAGATATTGGCATGATTGAGTTGGGATAAGACCCTCGCCTCGAGCCGAAGACGCTGTTTTGCGTTTGAATCCAGGTGAGCCCCACGGCCGATGATCTTGACCGCAACCTCACGGTCAAGGGTTTCGTCGAGGCCCCTAAAGACCTCTCCCATGCCACCACTGCCCAGCTTGTCCAGGATAAGAATGTTGCCAATCGTGGTACCAATAATCTCGAGTTCGGGCGTGTCCATGGGCAAACTATAGCAGGAGTCTTACCTAGGCGATTGTCCGCACTTCTCGCTTATGCTCATCCAGGCTGATCGGTCGATCCGGAGGAGGCTCGACGATCGGTGCGGGGACCATCGAGGGACAGATTCGGCTCGGCGACGGAAGTCCCTGCGATTCGACATCGCAACGCCTTTCGAGGAATCCGAATCCAAAGCCATTCCGGTGCCAGGCCCGAGACAAGTGTGATAACTCGAGCGGGTTCCGCTTCTGCTTCCTCTGCGGCCTCCTGTTCAAAACCTCACGTGCGTTCTGGCTGGGAAGCTGGAATGCTAGGAGGCAGAAAAGGAACTTGTGATTCCGTACCTCCCTGTTTGCTCCTATTCAAGAATCTCACATGTGTGTCTGGTTCCAAGATCTTAAGATGTGGTGTAGGTGCCTGGCGCCTTTACGGGGCGCGATTCGGCGGGCGGCAGACCCAGAATTCGCGGCATCCGCACAGGTGTTGGATCAAGCTGCCAGCGAGGAGTCCTGAGTAACTAGATCAGCAGAGCGGTGCCCGGCACCCTTACCCTTATGCGGAGTTTTCGGGAGGGACAACTACCGGTTCAATCATGCAGACAGTTTGAGCGTGGGTCTGAATGCCACGAATGGCAGGAAATATCGTATGCTTGTGAAAGCGCCTCCTTGGGAAGGGAAGCTGCAGAGTGAGCGATGCGGAGGGTGGATGGACTACGTGCTCGAGCACCTAGCGTCAAAGGGGATATTGCGTATTAGGGTTTCTGGAGAATACAGGCGACCGAATGACTCTTGTCCCCTAATGAATGTCATGATCGAGGCGATCAACAAAATGGGAACCGACAAGCTCCTCCTTGATATGCGAGAGGCGAAGATTGAGGGGGGTACTGAAGGTGCCCACTCGCTTGGGAAGACGCCTCGTATGGAGCAAGTAGGCAACAACTCCTTCAAAATTGCAGGGGTCTACACGGTCATCCTGCCAGAGACAAAAGTGCTGGAAACCGTTCTACAAGATGGCGGCTTTGTTTTCAGAGCGTTTGATGACATGGACAATGCCAAGGACTGGCTCAAGACCTAGCGGAGTTCAGTATTCTCTAATAGTAGAAGTCTGTTCTATCATTGTTCTAACGATGAGTTGCGTCGGATTGTTTTCGGACACGGCGTTTTAGAAGGGGCCACAAAATGGATAGGATGTCTTTTCGAGTTTCAATTACATGGCTATGCATTCTCTTCTCTGCGAACTTGCTTCTTGCTGGTGATTTGGAGACAGTTCAAGCTCGCGGCAAGCTAGTGATGCTATGCGTTCCTCATCAGGAAAGCATCTTCATTCGCACTAAAGCCGACGCTGGTGTAATGCCTCGAGTCGGCACAACCGAACAATTCGCTGGCGCTGATGTCGAGCTCATGGCGGGCTTTGCTGAGTTGCTGGGAGTCGACCTCGAGATACGCCCCGCCATTGGGAGTGACGGACTCCCGAGCTACAACGAGTTGATCTCGAGTCTCCTGAGAGGTGATGGAGACCTTGCTGCAAGTTCGTTGTCCGTAACCCCAGCACGTGAGGCGCAGATAGAGTTCTCTGTGCCCTACTTTATAGAGCGGCCGGTTGTTGTCGTGCAGCGCAAGAAGGGACTCAAGTCGGTTAAAGATCTCGAAGGCAAAAAAGCGGGAACGATATCTGGCTCTAGTCACGAAGAGCATCTAATTCGGCTTGGATTCAAGAAGGAAGACATCCGATACGCTGGATTCATGCTGGAGAACATCCTGGCGGTTGATGAGGGCGATGTTGATTTCACCGTAGTGGATTCAAGGTCAGCCTATAAGCTGGTACCGCGGTTCAAGAACCTGAAAATCGCGTTCGAACTCGACGGTGAGGATCCTTATGCGGTTGCAGTTCGGCCTGGCAGCGACCTGAAGTCTCTACTAGACAAGTACCTCGAGGGAGCGAGGCAGAGCGGTAGGGTGACAAGCCTGATACAGCAGCAACCATAGGCTGTCGATACCTTGTCGATTGATGATTACTTGACAAATCCACCACAAAACGAGCATGACATACCTAGTCCCAGGGGGCGCACGTGAGAAGGTGCAGCAAGCCCGGGTTTTTGATGCCCAGGAATGTCCCCCATAAGTCCCCCTTTTGAACTGGAACGTGTGATAGGTCGTGAACTCTCATGAATCTGATGTAATCTAAAGCTATTCAAAATATAGATTTACGAGACTCAAACGCCATCATGAGACAGCCTGGAGCGAATGGGATTCAGGGGGTCCAGAGTGGACTGCGCAGCAGGCGTATGACGCCTGTGCTTGTGTCTCGTCGCCTTCAGCGCCGAGTGCAGAATCTCTGTGTCCCTTCTTGCCTTCGAGGAATGACCGATTCCTCAACTGAGCATGCAGCATTGTGGTGCGCGGGCGTCCCGCAGGCGAGACGCCTGCGCCACAACGGGCCGAAAGATCGCACCGGCCGAGGCGGCGGTGGTAGCTCGTCAACCGGGCGGCTTGGGTGCTGAACTCTGTTGTCTCAACCGTGGGGTGTGCGGCCATCGCTTTGCGATGACCGCTTCTCGTCAGGATCAGAGAGAACCTATAGGTAGACAGCCATATGATAGGCTGAGGCATGGAGCCTCAGCGCTTAGATCCTGAATCAAAGGCAGTTGGGCCATTGTCGTCCGATCTGAACGACATGGAGGCAGTGCCGTATTTCCTCTGGGATGAACCGATGACCGGAGCGGAACTGCGTGACCGGCTGCGGCGGGGCTCTGAGCCAGAGCGGTTGAGACTGCTGGCGAAGATCCTCCGAGAGGCTCGTGACTCAGAGACGTGGATATTTACGACACC
>JAAESQ010000166.1 GCA_024229275.1 bacterium
AGTGTCGGTGTTTGAAGCTTCAATCGCTTCACGCAGGTCACACTGACCGTTGCCGTCGAGTTCCTGCAGCGTGCCGTCGGATTGCCTGGTAACAGTGATGGTCGCTGCGTAAGCGCTGCTCGCGCCAATGCCAGCCGCGAAGGAGAGGGTCGAGAGGGAGCCGACCAATAAACGAACGATCCGTGTGCTCAAGGGCGCTGCTGTTTTCATCGTGTGCCTTTTCTCCCGAATGGGTTCCATGGCATTGTTCAGAAACTGCCGAGATTGGCTCGTGAGTCTCACTCGGATTATCGTAATAACTACATTGTCGAGCTTTTCAGCGTCTTCGTCAAAACCTCAGAGCGTGATCGTGGTCACACATGAGACTCCTGCAAAACTCGCCTGGCATGACTTTGGTGCCTACGTCCACCAAACATTGTCATCTTGAGCGCAGCGAAGCGGAGTCGAAAGATCTCCCGTTCCAATGAGCAATATGCAGCCGAACGCTTCGCCGCAATCAATGCGCTCACTACTGGAACGGGAGATCCCTCGACTTCGCTCGGGATGACATTGATTGGGGCGGCGTTGTCATGCCATGAGTCAGCACCGGACCGGCGTAGTGGTGCTCTGAATGGCAAAACTGAGAGAATTGCAGGAGGCTCACTTTGTAGCAGCTGACCAGAGAGTCACACGAGGTCGGGATTCATTGGGAGTTTTCAGGAGAGGATGCATTATGTCGGAGATTGACCAAGGTCTCCTGGCTGCCCCTACTGCAGGACGCTATCCATCCGCTTGGCGCGACGGAGAGTCTTTAGTCCGGGTCTGCGTGGGGATGTGAGTGGCTCAGGATCAGTTATAGCCAGTGCCAGCGAAAACTCCGATGTGTTGCCGTCAGGGTCGGCGGCTGTCGCAGTGATGTTCTGGACAGTTTCCAGCCGAATGGGGAACGAGGTGATGAATTCAGCTTCGCCGAGATCGTCGGTGGTGACGATGGTCTGTCCAAGATAGACCTCACCCTCGCCGTGACCTGACGGGTCAGCTTCCTGGTTTGCGTAGAAGTCGATCTCGAACTTGGTTTCCGGTGTGCTTTCCAAACGGCCGGCGAGAACGATTCTGTTGCCGTGCCGAACTGCGTCGGTGAGGATGGGGTAGTTTTGGAGGTTGTTTGGGCCATCATCAGTGTCCAGTGGGTCGTTTGAGGTGACTCCTTTCGACTTGTACGCTCCCAGGTCGATTCCCAGGTCACCATTCTCGAAGATCGAGTTCCCGACGATTCGAATCCCGGAGGATTCCGGCTCGTCTGGTCTGGGGCTGTCGTTGATGGCTATGCCGTTTTCGCCATTGAACGCGATTGTGTTGGAGGCTCCCGCGGCGGTTCCCCCAATTGAGACATCCTGCGTGTTGGCGATCCAGATGCCATGACGCCAGTTTCCGAGGCCTTGTTTTCCACTCGCATCGGTTCCAATGAGATTGCCTTGGACTATGTTTCCTGTTCCACTCAGACCTATGCCGATTCCAATCTTCCAAGGTTCAACATCGTGGTAGAAAGACCCGTTCCCGGAGATTAGATTTCCGGCACCCGGATCGGCTCCACCGATTTCATTGCCTCGGCCTACGATAGAAACACCAATGGAACTATTCCCTAAGGCAGCAAAGCCGGTTGCATCTGTTCCAATACGATTTCCAATGATGCGATTATCGTCCCCATGTATGAGAACGCCGTGACCTTCTGAGTAGTAGAGCCATCCGTACCCATGACCGGAAATAAGGTTGCCTTCTCCGTTTTCGGTCCCGCCGATAGTGTTGAACGAAGCGCTGAAGATGCACACTCCGCATCGGCTTGAAGTGTTAGAGAGAGAGGCTTCCCCTTGAGAATCAGTACCTATGTAGTTGCCGGAGATTGTGTTGTTAGAGGAATCCAGCCCAAATACTGCGACGCCGTACACACTACCCGAGATAACGTTTCGTGTTCGGTCGGTCGATCCGCCGATGGTGTTGTATGGAGAATTCTTAATCTCTATTCCGATACCAGAGTTGCGTCTTTCTGACATGCCGGTGTGGTCAGTTCCAATGAAGCTGCTTTCGACTACATTGTGGCCTCGCTCAGATATGGAGATGCCATGTCCGTTAAATCCGTTGATCACCAATCCTCGCACCGTTGAATCTCCGGCTGTGATCGTTAGTCCATTACATGCAAAAACCGTTTCACTGCCGTCTATCTCGATGCACGGTGTACCGCCGCAATCTGGTTGGGTAGTGCCGTCGATTAAGACTGGATCTGTAATTGTCGGAAGCAGTTTATACGGAAGTATTGATTGGAGCCCGCCTCCGCAGATGTTGAAAGCGATCGTGTCGAAGCCCGAGCCTGATGGACATTCGCCGACCATCGAGTCCAAGTTTGATGCCTGGATGGCTTCACGAAAATCACACGTGTTGTTCCCGTCGAGTTCAGGGAAAGGGCCATCAACTGAGCCGGTAACTGTGATTGTTGCAGCGAACGCATAGCCTCCCGCGCTTACACCGACCGCGAGGTGGGCGGTAGCAAGGAGGTAGACAGCATGATGCACCAGTTCTCCGGTTCGAAACTCACCGATCATTGTCATGAACTCCACTTTCATTGAGAGGTCCGTGAGCTGGACGCTTAAGGACTCAACCGTTGTTTACGGAAGTCGCTCGGCTTAGCGTTTGCAGGAGGTTCGTACTCACCCAGTAGATGTCGCCGGATCGGTAGAAGAAGAGGTATTTGCCGTCAGGCGAGAGGGAAGGGATGGCATCGTATTCAGGGGTGTTGATCGGTGCGCCGAGATTGATCGCTTCGCCCCACTGTCTATCGGAATCACGGAAGGAAATGTAGAGATCACTGCTGCCGTGTCCGCCCGGACGATTGGAGTCGAAGATGACGAAGCTTTCATCGGGTGCGACAAATGGATGGGCATCCTGATAAAGGGAGTTGACTGTGCCGTCTAAGAGCTTAGATTCCGATGAGCCGTCTTCATAGCTTGTCACCATCGCGATGTTTCCTTCTTGAATGCCGCTCGAGACATCAGTGAAGAACAAGGTTCCGCTGAGCGAGGATGTGGCGAACATACCCGGGCGGAGGTACTCAGGCTTTGACCAGCCTGCGGTTGTGCGACGAAGAACGAAGATCCCGGGGTCTCCGTCAGCTTCTTCGGCTGAGACTCTGCTGAAAAAGAGCGAATCGCCAGTTGGGGAGAAGATTGGCTCTGCTTCCGATTGGATGCTGGAAAACGCAGCAATTTCTGGTGCCGACCAGCCTTTTCGGGTCTTCCTGCACACCATGATGGTATGACTCCGAGGAGAAACAAAGGTTCGAGTGAAGTAGAACTCGCGCCCGTCGGGAGACATCGTGCATCCGTACTCGTCGAACTCTGTCGAAATGAGTCCTGGCGCGAAGACAGTTGGCGTCGCTCCCGGCGGCTCCTGGCCGAGGAAGTCGATCTCAAGTTCTGTGCGACAACCACTCAACGCGAGTGCCAAGAGGATCGAGATAGAGCAGAGAAATTGTTGTTCAACCCACCCGGAGTCACGAAGGTGATGGGAAAGGCGGAAGCGATCAAGTAACACCGGGCGGCCTCAGAGAATCCAGGCGTAGCCCAGTTTGACGAAGATCGTTCGGTCAGATTGAGTGAGGTCGACTCGGTGATGATCTTGTTCGTATCCACGGTAGTTGTCCGAATAGCCGACAAAGACGACTGTCTGGGGATTGACCTTGTAGGAGAAGAGGAGCTGAGAGAAGAATCTTTCGGTGTTGGCCTGGATTGGGAATCCGAAATTCTCGGGTGAATAGTCCACGTTGCGGTACTGAAAGATGCCTCGCACGAAGAGGCGTGTGCTGAAGTTGTAGACCAGCCGGAGTTCAGAGATGTTGGCGGTCGAAAGATCGCCGTCTGCAACCTTGAGGTCCTGGAAGATGTGAAAAAACTGAGCGTTGACATGCCGCCCCA
>JAAESQ010000167.1 GCA_024229275.1 bacterium
ATGGTCTGCCGACGCAGATTCAAGAAGCTCTGGAACCATACCGCGATCGAATGGAGATGAGCTACAGCGCGGAGACTAATCCGTTCGAGTTGCTCGATCTGCACGGATCAGGCGGTGGCTTTTCGAGAGTAGAAATCGACTAGGACCGTTGGGTTGAGTAAGATAGGGTACTCGACGTGCTGAGGTGAGACCCATGCCGATGTCGGCGAAAAACTTCTATGCACGCTTTGCAGCGATGCAAAAGTACATCAAAGCGGAGCCGGATGCACCGATGGAACTCCGAGATGCCGCAGGACAGGTCGGCGCTGCCCTCAAGGGGAGCTATACCTCTGAGGCTTTCAAACAGGCATTGGCGGACGATGCTGAGATTGACAGCGAGCTTGAGGAGAGGTTGACTTCGGCTCTCATTCTCATGAATCAACACCGAACGAAGAGTGGAGCGGGGTAGGGCCGGAAAGATGAAAGCGGAAAGATGAAAGATGAAAGGGTGCCCCGCTTATAGAGATCAACAGTGGCTCGGGTTGTAGGATGTTCCCAAATGACTGACCCTCGGTGAGAACGCAGAGGGCAGATACAGAATCAGAGGCCGCGTCTGGGACCGTGGGCCGGGACCGCGCCCGGGACCGGAGGCCGCGTCAGCGAACTGCGGCCTCAATGGTTGGATCGTTTCCTAACCATTCACAGGTTTCTGTGAACAATCCAGGGTGACCAAGTCTCGAAGCTGAGGCGATCCCATGGCAACATCAACCTGACTCGGTTCCTGTCGCCGCCGCGGAACCGGTCCCAGCCGCTGTCCCGGACCCTGTCCCAGTCGCGGTCTCGGCAATACGTCAACCTAAGCACCATATGCGAGGACGATGACGATGACGATGACGATGACGATGACGATGACGATGGGGAGTTG